>JBFMBT010000336.1:0-7057 GCA_040754875.1 Verrucomicrobiota bacterium
GTCGCCATCGAACATCGCAACACCGTCTCCTTCATCCACTGGGCGCGAACGGTGTTCGCCCCCGACGAACTGGCCGGCGTGCTCGCGTCCACGTCGATATGTTTCGATCTGTCCGTCTTTGAACTCTTCGTGCCGCTCAGTTGCGGCGGCACGGTGATCCTCGCTGAAAGCGCGCTGCAATTGCCGCAACTGCCCGCGCGCGACGAAGTGACGTTGATCAACACGGTGCCCTCCGCCATCGCGGAACTGCTGCGCCTCGGCGGCGCGCCCGATTCCGTCCACACCATCAATCTCGCGGGCGAGCCGCTCGCCACTGGTCTGGTAAACCAACTCTATGCTTTGCCCGGCATCAAAAGGGTTTATGACCTTTACGGGCCATCGGAATCGACCACTTACTCCACCTTTACGCTCCGCCAGCCTGATGTACCGCCCACCATTGGCCGTCCCATTGCCAACACTCAGGTCTATCTCCTGGACCACCATCTCCAACCCGTCCCCATCGGCGTTCCGGGCGAGTTGTGCATCAGCGGCCAGGGGCTGGCGCGCGGTTACTTGAACCGCCCCGAACTGACTGCGGAAAGATTCATCTGCAATCCTTTTGACGCCGCCCGCTCTTCGCGGCTTTACCGGACGGGCGACCTCGCCCGCTACCTCCCCGATGGCAACCTCGAGTTCCTTGGCCGCCTTGACCATCAGGTGAAGGTCCGCGGCTTCCGCATCGAACTCGGCGAAGTCGAATCCGCCCTGCGCCAGCATTCCTCTGTGCGCGAATCCGTGGTGCTCGCCCGCGAAGACCAACCCGGCGACAAACGTCTCGTGGCCTATGTCGTCCCGCAGTCATCCGGTTCGGCGCACCCGGACGAAAGCCAGTGGCTTTCCGACATTGTCTCCCAGTTCGAAACCGGCTATAGCGCGGCCATTGAAGAAAGTTCCCGCGTCGCCTCATCCGAGCATGATCCCACGTTGAACATCTATGCCTGGAGCGGCTTGGAGAAAACCAGCGACGAGGTCAACGACTGGCTCGAACAAGTCGCCTCCCGCATCCTGCCTTTTCAACCAAGGCGCCTGCTCGAAATCGGCTGCGGCACCGGCCTCGTCCTGTTCAAGCTTGCCCCGTACGTGGACGAGTATTGGGCCACCGATCTGTCGCAGGTCGCAATCGACAACATCCGCCAGCGTCTCACCCTCTCCGGCCTGACCTCCGAACAGGTGAAATTGTTTCACCGGATGGCCGACGACTTTAATGCGCTCCCGCCGGCACATTTCGACGGCGTCATCCTCAATGCCGTGCTGGAATATTTCCCCAGCGCCGATTACTTGCTGCGCGTCATCGAAGGCGCCGCCAACCTCGTCAAACCTGGCGGGTTCATCTTCCTCGGCGCCGTCCCCAACCTGGCGCTACACGAACTCTTTCATGTCGGCGAGCAACTCCGTCAGGCGGACGACTCGGACGATCTCTCGACCCTGCGCCAGCACGCGCGCAGACGCCGCGCCGAAGACCGCCGCCTGCTGGTGTCGCCGGATTTCTTCCACGCACTGCCCCCGCAGTTCCCGAAAGTCACGCACGTCGAGATCAAGGCGCTGCGCGGCCGCTTTGAGAATGAAGCCAGCCAGCTCATCGCCGACACGTATTACGATGTCATCTTGCACATCGGCGCGGAGATCGCGCCGCCCCACATGACATGGCTCGACTGGCAAAAGGCCGCCTTGACCGCCGGCCAGGTGGCGGAGCAACTCGCCGCAGTCGGATGCGAATCACTCGGCATTGCCAACGTCCCGCTCAATCGCCTTCTCCAACGTCTCAAAACCATCGCCGCGATGGACAGCCCCAACCCGCCGCCCACCGTCGGCGAACTTCGCCAAATCATCGCCTCATCGGCCGTCGGCAACGGCTTGGACGAATTGTTGCCCCCCTGCGAACACCTCGGCTTCTCCGCCGACATCGCCCTGTCCACGACCGGCGCGGATGGATTGTGCGATGTCATTTTCCATCACCGCGGCCAGCCCCGATCCGCCCTCTCTCCCGTCTTTCCGCGCGAGCGCCGTCTCACCACGCCCCTGCGCTCCCACGTCAGCAATCCGCTCCAGACACGCCTAGCCCATAAGCTTGTCCCCGAATTACGCGCCTTCCTTGAAACGCGGCTGCCCGATTACATGATTCCCGCCGGGTTCGTGCTTCTGGATGCCCTGCCGCTCACCCCCAACGGCAAGCTCGATCGCCGCGCCTTGCCGGCGCCCGACCTTGCTTACGTTGGCCCCGAGGAATCCTACGCACCGCCGCGCACCGCCGCCGAAACCGCTCTGGCCGAGATCTGGAGCAATGTCCTCGGCGTGAAACCGGTCGGCATCCACGACAACTTCTTCGAACTCGGCGGCCACTCATTGCTCGTCACCCAGGTCGTCGCACGCATCCGCGACACGTTCCGCGTGGACCTGCCCATGCGCCGGATTTACGAACGCCCCACCATCACGGCCACCGCCGCTACCATTGAAGAAATGCTCGTCGCCGAGATCCGGGATCTCAGCGAAGAAGAAGCCCAACGCTACGCCAACCTCACGTCCTGACCGCGCAAACCATGATCGGGACCAAGCCCATCGTTCCGACCGCCGCCGCGCCTGTCGCGCCCGTTTCACCAGCGTTCGCCAGTCCGGCTGCGGCCGCCCGTCTGGGCTATCGCCCGTCGCTTGATGGCCTGCGTGGTGTGGCCATTCTCTGTGTCCTTGCCGTCAACAGCCTGCTGCCTTTTTTCCCCGGCGGATTCCTTGGTGTGGATATTTTCTTCGTGCTCAGTGGATTTCTCATCACCACTCTGCTCATGGAGGAATGGGACCGCAGCGGCGCCATCAACCTGAAATACTTCTACGCGCGCCGCGCCCTGCGCCTCCTGCCCGCGTTGTTCCTGTTGCTCACTGCCGCCTGCCTCTACGGCCTTCTGTTTCAATCCCGCGAAATGGCCGCCGTCACATGGCGTGAATCACTCTGGGTCCTGTTCTACTTCGCCAACTGGATGCTGACCATCGAGCACGAAGTCGGCTCGCTCGACCACGCCTGGTCCCTTTCCGTTGAAGAACAATTCTACGTCCTCTGGCCCATCGCGCTCTTGATGTTACTCCGCCTCGGCGTCAGCCGCGATCGAATCCTCATGCTCCTCGGACTGCTCATTGTCGCGGCCGCCATCTGGCGTGCCTTCCTCTGGCACAACGGCGCTCATTACCTCCGCCTCTACTACGGGTCGGACACGCGGGCCGACGCCCTCCTCATCGGCTGCTTCACCGGATTGCTCTTTTCCTGGAACCGCTTGCCGCGCTCGGAAATCGGCCTTGCCATTTCCCGAGCCCTGGCTGCGGTCGGCGTCCTGTTCCTGCTCTACATTGGTGTCTTAGTCCCGCATGACGCCGGTTTTCTTTACGCAGGCGGTTTCACGCTCATCGCCTTCGCCGCGGCCGTGCTGCTGGTCCAGGCCCTCGGCCCGCAGCCCAACGCCGCCTCCCAATTTCTTGCCAACCCGATGCTCGTCTGGATTGGCTGCATCTCCTATTCACTTTACCTTTGGCACTACCCCATCTTCCACGCCCTGCGCCTCGAACGATTCGAATCCCTCGGCTGGAACCCCTTCCTCGTTCACACCATTCGCTTCGCCGCCGTATTCGCCGCGGCCGGCGCTTCCTACTATTTTATCGAACGCCCGTTTCTGCGCCTCAAACCCCGGTTGCACACTGCGGCCATCCGCACATGAAACGCGTGCTGTATCTGGCGCGTTCGTTCTTGTGCACGTGGCTAAATCCACAACCCCTTTGCCGCACCTGCGGTTGAAGCTGGAGCCAGTTGTCGGACTCGGCCATTTTTCGCCGCAGTTGCGATTGCAAAGTGCCTGATTTTGCGAAGAAATCAAGTATAACTCTGATAACTTGCGGATACCGATTTTTAACTCGTTTGGTGTCCGTTTTGGTGTCCGGTGAAATTTGCTCCGCATTGGGGCCTTCATCGAAGTTAAGACGAACCGTGCGAGAGTGTTTCGAACTCATGCAGTGTCGCTTCGATGCAGCAACGGGCTTCGTCAAGCGCCAGCCGCTCGACGGCGCACGCTTGGTTGAGCAGGTGGTCAGGTAGGTACTCGTCGAATTTTTCAACGGCCCGCGGCGTGACCTTGGCGCCGAGTTCCAACGGCTCGTACTGTCTTGCGACGCAACGTTCGAGAAGGTCGCGAAACTCCGAACGGCCTGCCAGTGGCAGCCACAACGAAAGCCGGTCGGTTTCACCTGTGACGCGGTTCGCCTCGGTGAGGAGGGCAAGCGTGCGCAGACAACGCGTTCCCACCCAGGGGAACCACCGAACGCCTCCGGGCGTGGTCAAAAGATTGGAACGCTCCAAGCCGACTGCGCGAGCCACATGCCGGGCGGCGACCAACAAATCGTGTGCGGGCTCGTCAAGATAAGACGGCTCTTCGTCGTCCAAAAGAACGGCTCTCATCTCTCGGACGATCCGTGTGTGGAGTTCCCCACCGTTGCCAAGGAAGACGGGGATTTTGCCGCCTTTGGCAGGTGAAACCCAGACGGTTTTTGAGGACGCATCGACTTCATCCACCAACCACCGTTTGCCCGCCAGAACGACCAACTGGCCCGCAGGTGGAAGCGCATCCAGTGGCAATTCGCCAATTTCGGCTTTGTCGTGCCGCACCGTGAACATTTCCGTGCCCTTGAAAGCGGCGTAAAAGTCATGGGCTGCGGTGATGCGTTCGCCGTCCGGGGCCAGAATGATTTCTCCGGTCGGAGTCTGTTCGACCAATTGGCGAGCGGCCAGGCTTCGCAAGAGAGCGGCAAAGTCGGCCGTCGCGACCGTGCGAAACGGGCCGTCCACAACGAGCGCGTGGTGCAGCCGGGTGACAGGCATTCCCCCGGTTTGCCGCAGATGGCTGAAGATTTGGTGAACGAGCGTGCTCAAATGCATCCGCTGGCCGTCAGCCGGTTCCAGCCACTTTTGCTGCATCAAGCGCGTCAGTGCGATACCGCGCAACAGCTCCGGAAACAGGAGGTCTGTGAGCCGGCTCCCGTTGTGCGGGGATTGCTCCCGTACGTAAAGTCGCATGATGGATGATTCTCCCTCGCGCCGGCCGGACCGGCCAAGACGCTGCACCAAAGATGCCACGCTCCATGGAGGTTCGACCTGCGCCACGGCCCGAACCGAGCCGATGTCGATTCCCATTTCGAGCGTGCTGGAGCAAATGGCCGTGGTAGGCACACCGCTTTTCAACGCCGCCTCGGCTTCTTCCCGCAGTTCCTTGGCCACCGAACCGTGATGGATCATAAACGGATCATGTGCCCACTTGAGCCTAGTCACGCGGTCGTGCACCCGCACGGCCAAGGCCTCGGCTGTGCGCCGCGAATTTACGAAGACAAGGTTGGTCGAGGTGGCGAAATGGCGGACAAGATCATCGGCGATGTCATCCAGATCATCTGGTTCCTCTGCGGTCGCTTCAGTTGGCTTGGACTTAGTGGTTTCGCCTGCAGCCAGGAGTTGCCCCGCGGAGGCTTGTTGCGCGAATTCCTTCGCCTCGGCTGATGATAAACGTCGCGTGTTCCCGGCGTCGGGCAGTTTGAGCACCGCCTTCAAGGCGATGCGAACACTCCGGCCCGAACCGGTATCCTGGACGAGCGTAACCGAGCCGGGGGCATCCGGCGCGAGGAATTGTTTGCCCATTTCGGGATCACCAAGCGTGGCCGAAAGGCCAATCATCCGGGGCCGTCGGCCTGTCCCCGCGCGCAGGCGCGACAGCAGACTCAGCAGGTGAACGCCGCGCACGTTGCCCAAAAACGAGTGGACCTCGTCGATGACGACGAACTCAAGATCGCGGTAAAGACGCTGAATCTGAGAGCCATAGTTGATGAAGTTCGATTCCAACGACTCCGGCGTAATCAGCAGGATTCCTCCGGGGTTACGTCGCAGCGCCTGCTTGTGGGCCGCCGAAACGTCCCCGTGCCAGCGATGGACCGGGATTTCAAGACGCTCACATAACTGGTCCAACCGGCCAAACTGGTCGTTGATAAGGGCCTTCAACGGTCCGACGTAGATGGCGCGTATGGAGTCGTGGGCGCCGTCCGCCAGGCGGGAAACGACAGGGAGAAACGCGGCCTCGGTCTTGCCGCTTGCTGTGGCGGCGCAAATGAGCGTGTGCCCGTCTCCTTCCAGCAGCGCGTGAATCGCTTGGGCTTGAATCGGGCGGAGCTGCTTCCAGTCCATCTCCCAGATGGCGCGCTGCACGCCGGCGTGCAGGAGGGCGAAGGCGTCCTGGCTCATCAGAGCTTGAGAGTGCTGAGGTCGCCGTCCGGTTCGTCATCCGGCACAACGCCGCGGGCAACCTCCTCCTCGACCGAAGCGGGGGCGGCCTTCCCAGGCAGGAAGCTCGACCCGATGAAATCCTGCCAACGCTTGCCCGGATTTTGCTCCAGAATGCTCAGCAGACCGACGAAGGAGCGCACGACATCGCGCGGCGTTTTGTAAAACTCGGCGCCGAGGGTTTCGTTGGCCTTCTGCAACACGGCCAGCAACGCATCGTCCGGCACAAGGTACTTCTGGACGTGGCCGCCCGCGTGCACATGGCGGATGTTTCGCAGCAGGACGAACAGATCCTCCGGCGTCAGATTGGCCAGCCGGACCACCGGCCCCGAGAAATCGACCACGCCGTCGGCGGCGAAGCGATTGTGCGAAAGCCGCGTTCGCAGCGCTTCATAACTGAAGAGCCCGCGCCGTTTGTCTTCGAGGCATTCATCGGTACCTGCCAGCAGAAAACCGAGCCCGCTCACGCTTCCCTGCAAGCAATCGTTCAAAATGGTCAGGATCGCCTCGTAGTTGGCCTGCCGCGCCCGGGCGTTGGGCAGGCGGTGCGACAAGACCACCATTTCATCCAATCCCACCAACAGCCCGGCGTACCCCGCCAGACGGCAGAATGCCGCCATGAGCTTGAGACTGTCGTAAAAGCTTTCGTCATCAATGATACGGCGGACACCCAGCGCTTCGCGCGCTTCGGTCTTGGTGGTGAACTCACCGCGCAACCAGCGC
>JBFMBT010000337.1:0-6965 GCA_040754875.1 Verrucomicrobiota bacterium
GTGGAATTGAAAGGCGCCGCCGATCTCGCTGCGTTGGAATCCGCGCGCACCTCGTATCTGGGCTCCAACGGCAAATTTACCGCGCTGCTCAAGCAGATGGGCTCGTTGTCCAAGGAGGAACGCCCCGCGGCGGGCAAGCTCATCAACGTCGCCAAGGTCGAACTCGAAGCGGCGCTGGCCGAGAAGCGTTCCGAACTCGAATTGAAAGCCTCGCTCCCCAAGGAGCCGACCGATTTCACGCTGCCGGGGCGGCGGCGCCGGCTGGGCAGACTTCATCCGCTCACGCAGGTCACCGAGGACATCGTCAAAAGCTTCCGCAAACTCGGTTTCGTGGTGGCCGATGGCCCGGAGATCGAGGATGAATATCATTGCTTCGACGCGTTGAACACGCCGGCGGATCATCCGGCGCGCGACACGCAGGACACGTTTTACCTGGGCGGTGCGGTGCGGCTGTTGCTGCGCACCCACACGTCATCCGTGCAAATTCGCGTGATGGAAAAACAGCAACCACCTGTGCGCATCATCGCGCCCGGCCGCGTCTATCGCCGTGACAACGCCGACGCCACGCACAACCCGACGTTCCAGCAGATCGAGGGTCTCTACGTGGACAAGGGCGTGACCGTGGGCGACCTCAAGGGCACCGTCGAATTCGTCTTCAAGGAACTGCTGGGCGACGAAGTAAAACTGCGTTTTCGTCCGCATTACTTTTCTTACACGGAACCGAGCTTCGAGATCGATTTCACCAATTCACTGGTGCGCAAGATGGGCAAGGAATGGTTGGAGATTGCCGGGTGCGGCATGGTGCATCCGAAAGTGCTGAAGGGCGTGGGCTACGACCCGGAAATCTGGACCGGCTGGGCCTTCGGCTTCGGCATCGAACGCCTCGCCATGCTCCGCTACGACGTCCACGACATCCGCCTGTTCTACGAGAATGATGTGCGGTTTTTGAGGCAGTTTTAGTGCCTCAGACCAGTTCCCTCAACGGCGCGCCTTCTTCGATGAGGTAGCGGGGCCGGCCCTGGTGGTCGCCGCCCGCCCGGCTCAGAACATCCATAACGGTGCGCTGACGGGAAAAGCAAAACGCAAAGGCAACCCCTTCGGAAAATCCCACGGGCTGGTTCAACAACGGCTAGCTTCGACGCTCCGCACGCGCCGTTGAGTCCTCCTTCCAAACTGCGTCCCCCCGCGCGTGCTCCGGTCAAAGCTAGCCTTTAAGGTTAGCTCTCATCTTCATCAACTACTCTTTCTTCGCGCTGCCACGGTGCGCCAACATGGTCACGCCACGCAAACCATCCAAGCGGCAAATCTGCCAACTGGCCAATCGTCTTGTCCCGATGGTAAGCACAGCCAAGGCAAACAACGATGCCATCCTTCGTGTCGGACGTAGTGCCACAAAGAACCTGCCAATCTCCATCATCATCATGAGTGACCCGGAGAATCGGAAATCCCTGACGAAATACCTGCACAGTCGAAATAGCTACGGCATTCTCGGGATCAGAAAACGGCCACTCTGATTTCGGAAAGTCGTGCTCGTGTTGCTCGACGGTGTCCATGTGGGCTAACTATATATGTAACAGGATATATTTCCTTGTTCTTGGATATTAGGGGCGTAACAAGGAAAGTCGCTTTCCATGATCGTTCCCATCACGCCAGCAGGTTAAAAGCATGAACCCCGGTGGTCAACCCCCAAAGCTGCTCGCCCAGATGCACCGGGGAAATAGCCGGATGGCCCGGGCGCCGGTCGCGGGCGGGCGGGCAGGGGAGCAAAACCGCGCTTGGCGGAACCTATCGTCCATGTCAGTGTTTCTTCATACCGTATGAAAACCGACCCCGTCACGATGTCCGCCGCCAACCGCCGCCGCTTTCTGCTTGGCCTGGGTGTCACGCTGTTCACCGTCCCCGGCGCCTTCGCCGAGGAACTGGTCCGCACCCCCGCGCAAACCGAGGGCCCCTTTTATCCAGACAAATTGCCGCTCGACACCGACAATGACCTGCTGGTCATCAATGACGGCATCACGCCCGCTGTCGGCGAAGTCACCTGGCTTAGCGGCCGCGTCCTTGACGCGCGCGGCGAACCCATCCGCAATGCGCTGGTCGAAATCTGGCAGTGCGACAACAACGGTGCCTATCTTCACACGCGCACCGGCAACCGCGACAAGCGCGACGCGAATTTCCAGGGCTTCGGCCGTTTCCTCACCGGTTCCACGGGCGAATACCTGTTCCGCACCATCAAGCCCGTCCCTTACCCCGGCCGCACGCCGCACATCCATGTCGCGATCAAGATGAAGGGCCGCAAGCAACTCATCACGCAGTGCTACATCGCCGGCCATCCCGGCAACGACAAGGACGGCATCTACCGCGGCATCCGGGACGAGAAGGCGCGCAAATCCGTCACCGTCGCGTTCGACCCCATCAAAGGCTCGCGCACCGGCGAACTGGCGGCGAAGTTCGACATCGTGATGGGCCTCACGCCCGAGGCGTAACGAAAAGCGATGCGCTTGCGAACAGGTATTGCGGCTTTCGTCGCCGGCGTCCTGTTCCTCAGCACCAGTCACGCCTCCGCCCAGCGGCAGATGGAGCGCCTCGGGCGCGGCGTGGTCGCCCTCCATCAAGGCGAAGGCAAGATCTTCATCGGCTGGCGTCTGTTGGGAACCGACCCGGAGCGCGTCTCCTTCAACGTCTATCGCGCGACCGGCGAAGACGCGCCCGTCAAGCTGAACGGCCATCCCATCACCAATGCGACTCACTTCATTGATGTCGCCGCGAAGCTCGACCACGCGACGACGTATTCGGTTCGTCCCCTAGCGGATGGCGTCGAACAAGGGGCCAGCGGCCGGTTCATGTTATCGGCCAATCCACCGGCGCGTCCCTATCTCTCCATCCCGTTGCAAACGCCCGCCGGTTACACGCCCAACGACGGCTCGGTTGGCGACCTGGACGGCGATGGCGAATATGAAATCGTTCTGCACCAGGTGGGCCGCGGACGCGATAATTCCCAGGCGGGCCTGACCACCGAGCCGATTCTCCAAGCCTACAAATTCGACGGCACGTTGCTCTGGACCATCAACCTCGGAAAAAACATCCGCGAAGGCGCCCATTACACGCAGTTCATGGTGTATGATCTGGACGGCGACGGCCGCGCCGAACTGGCCTGCAAAACCGCGGACGGCGCCATGGACGGAAAGGGCAAAGTCATCGGCGACGCCAAGGCGGATTATCGCAATGCCGAGGGCAGGATTCTAACTGGGCCGGAATTCTTCACCCTCTTCGACGGCCTGACCGGCGCCGCGCTGGCCACGGTCGATTACCTTCCGCCGCGCGGCGACATCGGCGCCTGGGGCGGTGTTGGCGGCAACGGCGGCAACGACCGCATCGGCAATCGCGCGGACCGCTTCCTGGCGTGCATCGCTTACCTGGATGGCATCCGCCCGAGTGTGGTGATGTGCCGCGGTTATTATGGCCGTTCCGTGCTGGCCGCGTGGGATTGGCGCGACGGCAGGCTGACTTCGCGCTGGGTCTTCGACACGGACAAAGGTTATCCGGCCTATGCCGGCCAGGGCGCTCATTGCGTGAGCGTGGCGGATGTCGATGACGACGGGCGCGATGAAATCGTTTATGGCGCGATGTGCGTCGATGATGACGGCAAGGGTTTGTGGACCACCGGCCTGCGCCATGGCGACGCTCTGCACGTCGGCGATTTGGATCCTTCGCGTCCCGGCCTCGAAATCTGGAATCTCCATGAGATTGAAGGTCGCACGAAAGGGCCGGGCACGGACTTTCGCGATGCGCGCACCGGCAAGATTCATTGGACCGGCGCGCCGGACATCGATGTGAGTCGCGGCCTGGCAGCGGACATTGATCCACGGCACTTCGGCGCCGAAATGTGGGGTGGCCCGGAAGGGTTGCGCAACTGCCAGGGCGAACGGCTCGGCCGCGGCCCGCGCTCGGCGAATTTTGCCATCTGGTGGGACGGTGACCTGTTGCGCGAGTTGCTCGACCGCACGTCCATTTACAAGTGGGACTGGCAAAACGCCGCGCAGACCACGCTCTTCACAGCCGAAGGTTGCGCGTCCAACAACGGCTCGAAAGCCACGCCCGTCTTGAGCGCGGACCTTCTCGGCGACTGGCGCGAGGAAGTCATCTGGCGCGCCGCCGACAACCAGGAACTGCGCATCTACACCACCACCATCCCGACGGCGCATCGCCTCCGCACCTTGATGCACGACCCTCAATACCGCCTGAGCGTCGCGTGGCAGAACGTCGGCTACAATCAACCGCCGCACCCCGGCTTTTTCCTCGGTGACGGCATGAAAGCGCCACCCCGACCGCCGATTACGACGAAGTGAGGATTGCCGTCAGGCCCTCTCATTAACACCTCGCTTCAGCGAGGTGCCCGCTACGTCACCAACAGTGGAAACCGTTTTAACGGTTTCCCCGGCCAAAATCCCTCCACACCCTGCGCCAACCCACGACTGTTCCCCTCCTGGGAGGGGCTAGGGGTGGGTTCGTCGCGAGCCTCGCGCCTTATCTTGATTCCACGGACATGATTAGAAGTGGGGCCGAACGCGTCATCTTTAACTTTTTCCCCTCGGCCTGCACCACGCGCTTCGCATTGTCTTCCCCCGCATCGCATGACATATTCGCCTCATGCCGCAACGGATTCTCGAAATAGCCCGTGACGAAATCGTGCTGGGCTGGCTCCCCGAGGAGGACGTGCGCGAAATGCTCGCCGCCGGCTTCCTCAAACCCACCGACACCTTCCACACCGGCGATGCACCGGATCGCCGCCCGCTGTCCGCGCTGGATGAATCCGCGCCCTCCGAGGGCAGCACGCAATGGTTGCGCAAGGCGGGCGTCACCGCGCTCGCTGTCGGCACCACGCTGGCCGGCAAGGCGCTGGAAGCTGGCGAAGGCATCAAGTCACTCGTCACCGGCACCAAGGCGACCCTCGACGCCGCCTCGCGCAAGGTTCTGGAAGACGCCTTGCCCGCCATCCGCCAGCGTGTGGCCGCGCAACTCGAATTGCCCGCCATCCAGAAAGCGCGCGCCAAACTGCGCGACGAGGAATTCATGCAGAAGGTCTTTGGCGCGGTCTATGACTGCCTGCCCAAACCCGTGACCCGCTTCGTCAACGAGACGCAGTTCATCCAGTTCTGCCAGCAGCACCGCCGCGAACTCCTCGGCGACGCCGCCCCACCGGCCAATCCCCCCGCCAGCGCACCCACGGGCGAACCCGGCGGCATCTAGCGCCGATATCGGGCGGAAGCGGGCGGAACCGGCAGTTTATCCCACGTACGGGGACGTTGAAGTGTGATGCGTTGAACCGTTGAACCGGGAAGGCTCAAACCACTAAATCCGTGCCTTTTTTTTGGCTGATCCGTTTGGAGTTCTAGGTGATTAAGGTTCGGGCGGACGTGGCTGTCCGCGCTCCATTCGTTTGCCCACATTCGCTTGCAAGCTTCCCTCTTCAGTGCAACGTTTCACGTTTCAACGATTCAACTTTTCAACGCTTTAACTCACCCAGCCTTCGCCCCCGTCTTGCCTCGAAAAGCCAATCTGCTAACGTTACCCCATGAACAAGCTCGCCCTCCTGATTGCCGTGGCCGTGTGCGGTCTGGCGTTGCCGGCGCAGGCCCAAAAATCCTACACCTTCGGACTGGTCGCCAAGTCGCAGGGCAACCCGGTCTTCCAGGCGGCTCGCGTGGGCGCCAATGACGCGGCGCGCGACCTCGGCAAGATGTACGGCATCAACATCAAGATCGACTGGCGCACACCCAACGAGGAAGACGCGCAGAAACAGGCCGAGGCCATCGAACAACTCGTGCTCGCCGGCGCGGCGGGCATCGCCGTGAGCTGCTCGGATGCCAACAAGCTCACCGACGCCATCAATTCCGCCGTGCGCGACGGCGTGCCGATCGTCACGTTCGATTCCGATGCGCCGGCCTCGAAACGCTTTGTCACGTTCGGCGTGGATGACGTGAAATGCGGCGAGCAGGTCATGGAGGAACTGGCCAAGGCGATGGGTGGCAAGGGCGTCATTGCGATTCTCGCGGGCAACCAGAACGCGCCGAATCTTCAGAAGCGCGTGCAGGGCGTGCGCAACGTGGCGAAGAAATTTCCCGGCATCAAAATTCGCGACGTCTATTACCACAAGGAGACGCCGCAGGACGCCGCCGCGAAGGTCGAGCAGGTCATGCAGGCCAATCCGGACATCAACGGCTGGGCGATGATTGGCGGCTGGCCGTTGTTCACCGACAACGCCCTCAAGTGGAAGCCGGGGTCCGTCAAGTGCGTGTCCGTGGACGCGCTGCCGCCGATGTTGGCGTATCTGCGGAGCGGCCATGTCGAAATCCTGCTGGCCCAGCAGGTCTATGAATGGGGCTACCGCTCGGTCGAGCATCTCGTCAACAAGGTCCACCTGAAGAAGGACCCGGCGAGCGTCCGCGATGTCAGCCCGCTCATTCCGGTGACCAAGGCGAATGTCGAGGCGTTCGCGAAGAATTGGGAGAAATGGCTGCCGAAATAATCGTGCGTCGCGCGCAAATCAAATTCACAACCAACCCAACAACCAAGCCGCTCCAATTTATGAAGTCGTTCACACGCAATCTTGTTTGCTTTTTGCTTCTCGCCGGATTTTCTGCCACAAGCGGGGCTGTGGAAATCATCGCCCATCGCGGGGCGTCGTACGATGCGCCGGAGAACACCATGGCGTCGGTCAAGCTCGGCTGGAAACAAAAGGCCGATGGCGTCGAAATCGACATCTGGCTGACCAAGGACGGGAAGATCATCCTGCTGCACGACGAGAACACCAAGCGCACCACCGGCGTGGACAAGAAGGTCCACGAGCAGACGTTCGATGAATTGCGCCGCCAGGATGCCGGTTCGTGGAAAGACCCGAAGTTCAAGGGCGAGAAGCTGCCCACGCTCGATGAAGTGTTGAAGACCGTGCCCAAAGGCAAGCGCCT
>JBFMBT010000338.1:0-6964 GCA_040754875.1 Verrucomicrobiota bacterium
CAGGCTCTCAAACCACGCCATGACCTGGCCCATGACGCGCTGAAGTTCCTGCGGCGAAAGCCCGCGGTCCCACTCGCCGCGGAATAGAAGCATGTATTCGGAAGTTGAATTGCGATGGTCAGTATTCATATCAGTAAACGTTCAGTTCAATAATACGACGAACGAGGCGAGCGATTCAGGACATGCCGCCATTGATTTTTTCCTGCCTCAAGCCTCCACGATGGCCTTGAACCCGCCGTACACCATGCGCTTGCAATCAAACGGCATGTCCTTCGGGTCGCACATCGCACTCAGGCGCGGGTCATTCATCACCTTCTTGTTGACGCGGTCGCGATGCGTGCGCGATTTGAACACCACGAACGCGAAGATCACCGTCTCGCCCGGGTTGCTCTTCACCGCCTTGCCGAACGGCAGGCCCCACTTCACATTGGTGTCGTCACCCGCGCATTCCAGGTATTCGAGCGCGCCGTGTTCGCGCCAGATCTTGCCCGCCTTCTGGGCGATGCGACGGTATTTTTGCAGATTCTTCTTCGGCACCGGCAGGACGTATCCATCCACGTATTTCATAACTGTCTTTGGTTTGGTTTTCTTTGTTCAGCAAAATAACGAATGCGCGCGCGTCCGCGGGACAATCTACCCGCCCGCAATCGCGCCAATAATCATGAACGGCTCCTTGCCCGTCGCCACCGCTTCGGGCAACACCGTGTCCGGCGGTTCGAGCGACCAATCCTCTTCGCACGCAAAGAACCGCAACATCGGCCGCCGCTTCTTGGTCACGTGGTCGCGGATCGTGCCGCGCAACACCGGATAACGCGCCTCGATGGCATCCACAATCGCCGCCGGCGTCACCGGCCCGGCAAGTTCCAACTGCACCTCGCCATCGACACGCGCCAGGTTCCGCAGATGAAATGGCAACAGCACGCGAATCATGGCAGCGTCTGGACTTCCACCGACAGCACCGCCGGCAAATCGCGCACGATGGGATTCCAACTATCGCCCCCATCCGCCGAGCCATACACCTGCCCGCCCGTCGTGCCGAAATACACGCCGCACGGCTCCAGCGAATCCACGCACATCGAGTCGCGCAGCACGTTCACGTAGCAATCTTTTTGCGGCAGGCCCTTGGTGAGCGGTTCCCAATCGTTGCCGCCGCTCTTGCTGCGATACACGCGCAGCTTGCCTTCCGGCGGGTAATGCAGCGAATCGCTGGTGATGGGCACGACGTAAATCGTCTCCGGCTCGTGCGCATGCACATCAATCGGAAACCCGAAATCCGTCGGCAGATTGCCGCCCACGTCCGTCCATTGGTCGCCGGCGTTGTCGGTGCGCAACACGTCCCAATGTTTCTGCATGAACAACACATCCGGGCGCGACGGATGCAATGCGATGCGATGCACGCAATGCCCGACTTCCGCATCCGGATCGGGCAATTCGTATTGCGATTTCAACCCGCGATTGATCGGCTTCCACGATTTGCCGCCATCATCCGTGCGGAACGCGCCCGCCGCCGAGATGGCGATGTACATGCGCTTCGCGTTCTTGGGATCGAGCAGAATCGTGTGCACCGCCATGCCGCCCGCGCCGGGTTGCCAGAGGCTGCCCTTGGCGCTGCGCAAACCGGACAATTCCTTCCACGACTTCCCGCCATCGGTCGTCTTGAAGATCGCCGCATCTTCCGCGCCCGCATAGACCGTGTCCGGGTCAGTCGTGGACGGCTCCAGGTGCCAGATGCGTTTGAATTCCCACGGATGCTGCGTGCCGTCGTACCACTTGTGCGTGCCCACTTCGCCCTCATACACGAACATGTTACTCACGCCCGCCTTGGGAAAACCATCCGCGCCCATCAAATCTTCGGGCTTCGTGCCGGGCGGATTCCACGTCTTGCCACCGTCATCCGAGCGCTGGATGATCTGGCCGAACCAGCCGCTGGATTGCGACGCGTAAATGCGGTTCGGGTCCGACGGCGAGCCCTTCAGGTGATAAATCTCCCAGCCGCCAAAGTGCGGACCGCTGACGTCCCAATTCTTGCGCTTGCCATCGGCGGTCAAAATGAACGCGCCCTTTCGTGTGCCGACCAGAACTCGTACTGTGCTCATGTTCGCTCCTTCTTTTGAGGTTACTTATTGACGGCTGGCGGTCTGCGGACCGGCCGCAGCCACAGTGCCTGATTCCACGACAGTTTTCAACTGCGCCAATCCTTTTTCAAACTGGCCGCCGACCATCTTGTCGCAATCGATGAAAAGCCCCATGGCTTTCGCGATGAAATTATTCTGGCCCGTCATCGTCCAGGTGACGAGCGTCTGGCTGCCATCGGGCTTGAAGGTGAACTCGGCGTCGTTGAGGCCTTTGAACGGCTTGAAGAACTCGAGCTTGAAGCGCACCACCTCGTTCGCGCGGCTTTCGCTGACGGTCATGCGGCCTTCGCCGACGTTGTGGTTGCCGACCCACGAATAGCTGGCGCCGACGCCGGCGGGCGGGCCTTCGTAGGTGACCTTCATGTTGGGATCGAGCTTTCCCCACGGATTCCACGCCTCCCAATGGCGCAATTCGTTGACGTGCGGGAACACGGCGTCGGGCGGCGCGCCGATGGTGCCGGAACGCGACACGCGGAAGTCATTGGGCCGCGCAGCCACGACGATGAGGAACAAAACCACCACGACCGCCAGGCCAATGAGGAGGTTGGTGAGCATAGATTTCTTGAGCATAAACGATTGTTAACGGTTTGTCATCAAGGCGTTACACGCGACGCCCGGCCGCGACTTTACCCTAATTCATCTTTACGACGAATGGAGGTGGCGGTTGAGGACATTGGGTGAAAGAAAATCGTGATGTTTGGGGAGAGACGCGGGTGGTGGTAATTCTACGACGCGTTGAAGAATCCAGTCGTTGATGGTTCTTCAGTTGGAGCCTCGTCACCTCGGCTGCGACAAATATTTTGATCGGGTGGCTGATGTGGATTTATGTGGATTTGGGCGGACTGTCGCGGAGTTCATGGAGTTGCATGGTTCGGGATTCGCCGCCCCTCTCCCACCCCCCACAGATGTGGATTTATGTGGACGGTCGCGAACGGACGGCCATGTGAGCAGGTCCACGATCCGTCGGATCGGGATGTCTGGCGGCGGACGAGCGGTTGCTGAGCGGCGGAGTGGTTTGGTCGAATGGCGGAGTGGCAATGACGAATGACGAAGGCCAAATGACGAAAGAAGCTCCAAGCTCGAAAGATGGTTCGAAGTTCAGGGTTCATGGTCGGCTGAAAAAAATATTATGTGGCAGAAGCGGGCATTATCGGGCAGTAGCGGGCGGTTTGGAGGATTGAGGGATCGTGATGTGCGATTCGTGATGCGTGAAGCGTTGAAACGGGTGAATGGTTAAATGAGTTACACAAGTCAAATGCGGTGCGGCGGCGCGGGTCAGGGACCTGGCGCGCCGGGCCGATTCAACGTATCCACGTTTTAGCGTTTCAACGTTCATACCGGGCAGCTTGGCATGGTTTCCGGCTTAACGCCAAGACACCTGAGACAACTGCTAACCACTGAGACAATAATCTTTCGTGCTGCGTGATGCGTTCAAAGGACCGCGCGGTGGGGTGTCATCAGGCTTATATTCCAGCATGGCGCGTTTGGGATGATTGCGCCAACGCGAGTGAAGCAAAAAAGTGAGAGAGGTGCCCGCCAAACACGGGAAACGACGCGAAATGGGGGACAGAAAGGCAAAATCATGTGGTTCGTTGAAGGGTGATGGGTTGAAGAGTTGAAGCGTGGAACCGGCCAAGACCCAATGGGCACGAATTGCCGAACTCCAAACTGTGAACTCAACTCTCAACCCACGACAGCCTCAACCAGCACGGCCCGCCAACGACGCGAACGGGGACGGAAGGTTGGCCGAATGAGGTCAGGCGAATGGGGAGGAGATGACCTCGACTCCGTTTCCGTCACTTCGCCTTGGCATTCAATTCCCAAAGTCCGAACGCGTTGTTTTCGGTGTCCTGGCAGACCGCGAAGTAGCCCATCTGGGGCACCGCCGTCTTGGGCACGCAAACCTTGCCGCCGAGTTTCTCGACCTTCGCCAGATACCGCGTCACCGACGCCACGTTGATGTAGTGCGTGATCGTGTGTCCCGGGTGCTTGCGCCCCATCATCCCGCCGTCCGGCGCGTCATCACTGCCGCCGGTGTCGATGTGCCAGTAATCCGGCATGCCTTGGAAGGGGTTGATCTTCCAGCCGAACAACGAGCCGTAAAACTTCTTCGCTCGCGCCGGATTGTCCGCCGGAACTTCAAACCACACGATGTTTGCCGCCACGCCGTTCTTCCTGCCCGATTTCGTTTTGCTCTTTGTGCTCATAGCGATGTTTGCTTTCGGTCATTTGTCTTGTTCAATGCTACGACGAACGGGGAAACGCATTCAGGACATGTTATTCATTTGCGATCCTTGGCAGCTACGCTGTTCGTCAAAAGAAAGTCGATGACACGTTGGTTTCCGTCTGGCTGATTACTTAAATTCGCCCGTGCGGCTTCGGCGCTGCTTCCTAACCCTGACCCATCGGGGTTGGCCCCTTTCGTGACGAGTAATTGGACAATTTCGTATCGCCCCCATCGCGCGGCGAGCCAAAGATCGACGTCCAGATTGCCGCCTTGCCGCCACTTTGCCGCTGCCTCGTAGCCATGGATGTCTCCCTTGATAATCGCATCGACAACCGCGTCATCACGTCCGCGCAACCAGACCGCAAAGGACAAACCCGCGGCAATCATCACCGTGGCCGCGACCACTCCGAATCTGCAAGCAAGTGATTTTGCGCGATCCAATTCCACCAGCACGAGCGAAACAAGCATAACGCCGGTCAGTGCCAGCCAGCCCACCATTGTCCCTGCCAAAATGCTGCCTCCAATCAACTTAATCCAAATCGGCCCCGAGCCATCTCCAATGCCGAACATCCATACAAATCCGAATGGAAGAACTACTTTCCAAGCAACGCCCGTGAACACGACCCACGACAACGCTGAGACCACGTACGCCCGCAGCGGAGCTCTCTCAATTCGGCGGAATAATATATCCAACCAATTTTCGCGAGTGCCCGCCTCAGTCATCATGGTGGATGAATGTTTCGCTCACCCCAACATCTTCTCAAACCGCACCGCATACACGGGCGGGAGGTTGGAGGAAATGGTTTGCCAGGAATCGCCGCCGTCTTCGCTGACCCACAGCGACCCGGTCGTCGAGCCGAACGCCAACCGCTCGCCGGTTTCGTCCACGTCCAGCGCGTGGCGGAATACGAGGTCGTAGGCGTGTTTCTGCGGGAGGCCTTTGGTCAGGGTCTTGAAGGTTTTGCCGCCGTTGGTGGTGCGGTTCACCACGACGCGGCCGGCGACGGGAATGCGCTTCTCGTCCTTGGTCGCCGGGACGAACCAGGCGGTGTCCGGGTCGCGTGGATGGACGGCCACGGCGAAGCCGAACACGGAGGGTTTCACGTTCTTGATTTCGCTCCAGCTCGCCGCGCCATCCGTGGATTTGAAAATGCCGTTGTGATGCTGCACCCACAACGCGTCGGGATTGGCCGGACATTGCGCAACCAGGTGCGGGTCCTGCACGTTCGTGTCGTAGGCCCGCTCGGCCGGCATGTATTCGGCGCGCATGCCTTTGCCGCCCGGGCTCCACGACTTGCCGCCGTCGCGCGTCACCCACGCCCCGCCGCACGAAATGCCGACGATCAAATGATTCGCATCGCGCGGGTCCACGCAAATGGAATGGATCCCGGGGAAATCCGCGCCGCCGCCGAACCATTCCTCGCGCTTCGGATCGTCCCACAACGCGCGGTTCAATTCCCAGGTCTCGCCGTGGTTCTCGGACCGGAACAAGCCGCCGGGCAACGTGCCGCACCAGAGAACGCCGTCCTGGTCGCGCCCCCCGGGCGTCAACGCCCACACGAGTTGCAACACCCAATCATAAACCTTGCCCTCGGCGGGCACTCGCGGTTTGTAATCGGCGGGTTTCTCCGGATACGTCGGCGTGGCGATGGGCTTCCACTTCTTTCCCCCATCGGTCGAGCGATGCATCTTCACGCCGAAATGCCCGTGCCCCAGCGCCGCATACAACGTCCCGTTCGATTTGCCCTTCTTCCCCGCGCCCTTCGCCGGCCGCGGGTCGTGCATCACCAGCGAGCAATTGTCCGCCAGAAAGCTGACATTCTCGATGGCCCACCCGGCGCGTTTGCGTTCGATGGTGAACAGTCCCTTGCGCGTCGCGACATGAATTCGATTGCTCATAGAGGGGAATCGTTAAAACGTTAAATCGTTGAATCGTTAAAAGGAAAACTTCACCCGTGCCTGTTCGCGAGCGAGACGTAGCGCAGGTTTCCAACCTGCTGTATCGCGGGTTTCCAACCTGCGGGCGCCCATATCTTCAACCCGCTCAATTTAATCTCCTGTCCCCTCATTTCGTGCCTTCCGATTTTTGTTCACCCGCCGGACAACGCCTGCAACACATCGACAATTCCATCCTTCGGCACGGGGTCGGCCAGCTTGGCGCGGTCCAGCACTGGTTCGCCGTCGATGAATATCGCCATGTGCTTGCGCAAGGCGCCTTGGTCATCCAGCACATAGCCCCGCGCGCCGGGAGTCTGCACGAAATACGCCTCCAGCACCTCGCGCAATGACGTCCCCTCCACCATGCGCGTCGGACACGCCACGTGACGCTGAATATTTTGCGTGAAACGAACTTGCGGCATGACTCACTCGTTATGCTTAACTTCCCCCAAGGGAATTATTAATCGGCTTTGGTGCGTTAAACTTTCCGTCCCCTTTCCAAAATTGCAAGCCCGATTGATTGAAACGCAGGAGGCGAGCAAGCGAATGGGGCAAACGAATGGTGGGAATTGGCGAACCTCTGGGTCGTTGGAATCGTGGATGTAATAACGCTCCGTTCCCCCTCACCCCAGCCCTCTCCCTTGGGGAGAGGGAGGCACGGTTG
>JBFMBT010000339.1:0-6959 GCA_040754875.1 Verrucomicrobiota bacterium
AGATGCGCTTTCCCGCCTCCGAATTCATCCCTGTGAGTGCGAAAAACCGGCCCAGTTTACCGTTAAAGTCAGCCATGCAATCTATTGTCCATAAAACACTTGCAATCGCCGCCGCGCTTTTGGCAACGTTCGCGACGGGAACCTCCGGACAGTCCGCGCCACTCGAAGTGGGCAGCATTTATTTTACGCCGCCCGGCGCGACGAACGATTTGGTGTTGGTGGTGAGGTCACCCACAGAAATGGATTGGCGCAAGTCCAAGGCAACCGGGACTTGCGCCTTTTCCATTTCGGGCGACCGCCTCCAACTCGACCTTCCGCAACACGCGCACTACACGATGGCCCGGGACGGCCTGCAAACCGGCAAGGGGGATACCTTGGCGCTCGCGTCCCGGGCCCGCGTGCAGGCCACCACGCTGCCCTGTCGCACGGTGCTCAACCAGTTCGGCGTGGCGACCGCCATGTACCACGCTGACTTCGGGCGCACACCCACCAATCTGAAGCAACTCGGTCCGTACGTGGGCCACGACATCGACCTGCTGCGCTGTTTTCTGGATGCGCCGGACACCCGGACCGCCAGCCGCATGCCCGACGGGCGCAAGCAGCAGTGGGAACAATTCCCCGCCGGCAGGATTCGTTACGAACTGATTCAACCGGCCGCCGGAAGCGACCTGACCGAATTCGCATTGCGATGTCCGCTGCACGGCACGCTGGTGCATCCCTTGCGCAAAAAAGCCAAACCCTGACATGCGCGCTGTGAATACCCCGTCCCCGCAACCCGTCCAAACACGGAAAGCAACTCTTGACAACGCGTTACGGAAAGAGAAAAGTGCTTCAAATTAGCCGTTGTGTGCCGTGGCATCGGCCTGCCATGGTGAATTGTTTATGTTGACCATCCTCGGTGGAAAATCGCGCTTCTGCGACGGCATCTCCCGCCGCAATTTCCTCCGCATTGGCGCGCTCGGGCTCGGTGGCCTGACGCTTCCGCAACTGCTGCAAGCCGAGGCGAAGTCCGGCGTCCGCCAGTCGCACAAGGCGGTCATCATGATTTTCCTGCCGGGCGGACCGTCGCACCAGGACATATTCGATTTGAAGATGGACGCGCCGGCCGAGGTGCGCGGCGAGTTCAAGCCCATCAACACCAACGTGCCCGGCATGCAGATTTGCGAGCACCTGCCGCGCCTCGCCAAACTCGGCGACAAGATTTCCCTCATCCGCTCCATCGTGGGCGCGACCGGTGACCACTACGCTTTCCAATGCCTCACCGGCCATCGTCATCAGAATCAACCGCCCGGCGGCTGGCCATGTCTGGGCTCGGTGCTTTCGAAGTTGCAAGGGCCGGTCAATGAGTTCATCCCGCCGTTCCTCGGGCTTTCGCCAAAGATGGGCCACATGCCATGGGCGGATGCGGGCACGCCCGGTTTCCTTGGCGTGGCGCACGCCCCGTTCAAACCAGACGGCGCGGGCAAGACCGACATGGTGCTCAACGGCGTGACGCTCGACCGTCTATCCGATCGTCGCACTTTGTTGACCGGGCTGGACGGCTTCCGTCGCAGTGTCGATTCCAGCGGTTTGATGAATGGACTCGACGCGTTCAATCAACAGGCGTTCGGCGTATTGACGTCGAGCAAACTCGTCGAAGCGCTGGACATCGAGAAAGAGAATCCGAAGGTGCGCGAAACATACGGCAAGGGCGATCCGCGCAACCGCGATGACGGCGCGCCCAAATTGATGGAACATTTTCTCGTCGCGCGGCGGCTCGTCGAAGCGGGCGCGCGTTGTGTGACGCTGGCGTTCAGCCGTTGGGACCATCACGGCGACAATTTCGGCGCGTTGCGGCAGGATCTGCCATTGCTCGACCAGGGCGTCAGCGCGTTGCTCGCGGATTTGCATCAGCGCGGCATGGACAAGGATGTGTCGGTCGTCGTGTGGGGCGAGTTCGGGCGCACGCCCACCATCAACAAGGACGGCGGACGCGACCACTGGCCGCGCGTGTCGTGCGCGATGCTGGCCGGCGGCGGCATGAAACACGGCCAGGTGATTGGCGCGACGGACCGGCTGGGCGGCGAAGCCGTCGAGCGCCCGGTGGAATTCGGCGAGGTCTTCGCCACGCTGTATCACAATCTCGGCATCGATGTGAACAAGACCACGGTGACGGACCTTTCCGGCCGGCCGCAGTATCTGGTGGACAACGGCATTCAGCCAATGCCGGAGTTGGTGGGGTAACGGGATTTTTTTACTTCAATTTGTGCTGACCATTCCTGGCCATTCCAAACGGTTTTGCGACGGATTGTCGCGCCGCAATTTCCTGAAGATCGGCGCGCTCGGCCTGGGGGGCCTGGCGTTGCCGCAATTGTTGCAGGCGGAAGCGCAGAGCGGCATCCGCCAGTCGCACAAGGCCGTCATCATGATTTACCTGCCCGGTGGCCCGCCGCACCAGGACATGCTGGACATCAAGGAATCCGCGCCCTCGGAGATTCGCGGCGAATTCAAGCCTATCGCCACGAATGTCCCCGGCATTCGCATCGGCGAACTCATGCCGAAGGTTGCGCGCATCGCGGACAAGATCGCGTTCATCCGGTCCATTTCCGATGCCGTGGACGAGCACACCGATTACATGTGCATGACCGGCCGGCGCGGCAGCGGCCCCAAGCCACCCGGCGGCTGGCCCACGATGGGCGCGGTCGTGTCGAAGATTTTGGGCATGACCGATTCGGGCGTGCCGCCGTTCATCGGCCTGGAACCGCGCATGCAACATCGTCCGTACAACGCGGCCAATCCCGGTTTCCTCGGCGTGGGCCATAATTCCTTTCGCCCCGCAGGCGAAGCGAAAGCCGACATGGTGCTCAATGGCGTGACCGTGGACCGGCTCGCAGACCGCAAGGCGTTGCTGGCCGGCTTCGACAAATTCCGCCGCGACGTGGATTCCAGCGGCTTGATGGAAGGGCTCGATGCGTTCAATCAACAAGCGTTCGGCGTGCTGACTTCCAGCAAATTACTCGAAGCGCTCGACGCGACGCGCGAACGTCCGCAAACCATCGAACGCTACGGCCAGGGCGACGCCAAGGTGCATGGCGATGCCGCGCCGATGTTGAACCAGCAATTCCTCATCGCGCGCCGGCTCGTCGAAGCGGGCGCGCGCTTCGTCACCGTGGCCTACGGCTTCTGGGATTATCACGGCAACAACTTCGGCAACTGCCGCAACGACGTCCCGATGCTCGACCAGGGCGTCAGCGCGCTGATTGAAGATTTACACGAACGCGGCCTGCACAAGGACGTGTCGGTGATCGTCTGGGGCGAATTCGGCCGCACGCCGACCGTCAACAAGGACGGCGGGCGCGACCACTGGCCGCGCGTCTCCTGCGCGATGCTCGCCGGCGGCGGCCTGAAGACCGGCCAGGTGATTGGCGCGACGGACCGCCTGGGCGGCGAACCAGCCGAGCGTGGAGTCGCCTTCGGCGAAGTCTTCGCCACGCTTTATCACAATCTCGGCATCGACGTGAACAAGGTCACCGTCGATGACCTCAGCGGCCGCCCGCAATACCTCGTCGATAACGGCCATCAGCCAATGAAGGAACTGGTGGGTTGACGCATTGCGAATTCGGGGCGAAAAGGGATTTATGAACGTGGGGAGAATCCGCCAGCGTTTAAGGGGAGGCTTCAAGCCGTTTTTCATCCGAACCTCGGATGGTCACGAGTATCCCGTGCCGCATCCGGAATTCGTGCTGGTCACGAAGAGTTATGTTGTCGTTGCCGACGACGAAGGGGATTTTGCGATTCTGGATCCGTTACATATCGTCGCGCTAAAATCAATGAAGGCGAAGAACGGGGCTTGAACCGTTACCGGATTTAAAAGGAGAACCTCAATCAAGCTGGATGATGCCCCGTTGAATGGCCAGCGTCGCGGCTTGCGTGCGGTCGCTGGCGCCGAGTTTCTGCAGGATGTGGCCCATGCGGCGTTTGACGGTGATTTCGGACACGTGCAGGACCTCGGCGATTTCCTTGTTGATCTTGCCCGCCACCACCAGGCGCAACACCTCGAGTTCCTCATCGTTCAGGCCGGGGCGCGCGACATATTGCGCGAGATCCGCGGCAACGGAGGGCGGCAGATATAACTGGCCTTGATGAACAGCGCGGATGGCGGTCATGAGGTCGGTGTGCGGACCAGACTTGAGCAGATACGCTCGGGCGCCGGCTTCGACGGCGCGGCGCACATTTTCATCCCCGCTGTAACTGGAAAAAACGATGACGTGCGCCGGCGGCTTCTCGCGGCACAACGCGGCCGTGGCCGATACACCATCGCCTCCGGGCATGCGCAAATCCATCACCACAACGTCGGGATGATGCTTGCGATATTGCTCGATGGCTTGGGCACTATCCGTGGCTTGCGCAACGACCTCCATGTCCTTTTCCAGGTTGATCGCCGCGACGAGGCCCATGCGAACGACAAAGTGATCGTCCACCACGAGAATGCGGATGCGCTGGGTTTTGCTCATGGGATGGAAACCGGAGAAACCTTGGCGCGGGTGGCGTTGTCCGCAAGGCTGATTTCGATGCGCGTGCCCCGGCCGGGTGCGCTGCGAAGCTCAAACCCCGCGCCGATTTTCTTGGCGCGCTCGCGCATGCCGACCAGCCCGAAATGGCCGGCGTCATAACTGGGCACCTGCTCGGCAATAAAACCGCACCCATCATCTTCGACGCGCAGCCGCACGACGTCCGGCTCGTAGGCGAGTTCAACCCGGATGCGGCGGGCCCGGGCGTGTTTGAAGGCGTTGGTGACGGCCTCGACCGCGACGCGCAGCAATTGATGTTCGTTGACCGCCGGAAGGCGGCGCGGCAGGCCGGTGACATTGAAATCAAGTGACACCGCGCCGCCGTTGCGCAATTGACCCGTCGCTTCCGTGAGCGCCGCCGCCAGTCCGCCCGGCTCGGCCGGGCGCCGCAGATCCCACACGGCACGGCGGACTTCATCCTGGCTGCGCTGAAGAAGCCGGTGGACGAGTTCCAACTGGTGGCTGACCGGCGGGTTCTGCACCTGCGCGGCGGCGACCTTCAATTGCAGGCAGATGCCGGCCAGCTCCTGTTCGAGCGTGTCGTGAAATTCCTGGGCGATGCGCGTGCGTTCTTCATTCACGGCTTCGCGCTGGACTTTGTGCTCGATGATGCGGGTTTGTTCGCGCACGCGCCGATGCAGCAGCCAGACCCAGCCGGAAATGGCCAGCGCCGCAAAGGAGACAATTCCCAGCGCCTGCATCAATCGCGCGGCTGTCCACCACGAGGGTTGGCGCAAAATGGTGACGTCGGCCGGCGAACGCATCAACAGGGCGAAGGTCTTGGGGCGCAACCGTGCCCCATCGGTTGTGATTTCGCGAATGGCGCAGATGCCCGTGAGTTGCAGGAGGCTGCCCGGAGCGAGGTGGTCAAGCAGATCGTTGGCGGCCAGTTGGTCAACCTGCGCGGTGAAGACTTCATCCTCCGCCTGGACCACCATCGTTCGCACGCCATGCCGGCGCACCGATTCCAGCAACGTCCCGCGCACCGCCACCAGCCCGGCATCCAGCGCGCCGTCGAGCAACTGCGTGGGTGTGGCCTCAAGGGGGGTCGGTTCGGAAGCGCGCCCCGCGCGGCGAAACACAGCGTCTTCCAGCACGGAACTGTAAACGCCCAGCGCGGGAAACCCGAGCACCTCGACGACATCCCCCGGTTGGACATCCAACACCTCCTTGGTCAAGACTTGCAGGCCAAGCAGGTGTTCGCGCAGATAAAGCGCTTCACCGCGGCGGAAGTGCGTGACCACACCCTGGACCTTTACGCGATGACCTCCGGACTGGCCCGGATCCCATTGCAACAAGGTCTGGATGGGACGCAACGGCCCTTCGAAGGGATGCGGCGGCGCGGGCCGCAATACTGTCAGGTTGGACAGGCTGGAGACATTGAAGCGAACACCCATCCACTGGCGCTTTTCATTGTAACGCCCGCTGACCACCCCGCGCAGCCGGACGCGCGCATCGACCAGATGGCTCGAATCCGAAACTTCCGGATCGTATATGCTGACTTCGACCCGCCCTTCGCCCATCGCCAGCGCGAGCGCGCGAAAGGGGCTGCCCGTTACCAGCACATCCGCGCGGCGCACGACCCCCTCGATTTCGGCGTATTGGCAGTCTTCGGTGCCGGAGACGAGTTGTTCGTAGGTGAGCCGGCGGGCAGGCGGAAGCACGCCCCGCCCCACGATCGTGCGCTTGGTTTCCTTGATCTGCGGGGCGTAACGGCCGGGATCGGTAACGCCTTCGATGAGGAGAATCTGCCCCATGCGCAGGTCCTCACTGGTGGCAGTGGTCCGCACAAAAATCGGGCCGGTTTCATCCTGCACAAAATAGCCGTAGCGGATGGAATGCGCGATGACCACGGCGCGCACGCTCACGGGATGCGCGCGCTTGGCTTCCTCCGGCGTGATCTGGCGGATGGAGTGCGTGTTGGTGAACAACCGCGTGCCGGTGGAACTCGCAGCCTCCGGAAGCGCGGCGGCCTGCGCCAGGCCAACGCCAAACAAAGCGAGCGGCACCAAGTGGCTCCGAAAGCTCATGGGAAGTAATTCTATATTCGCACCGCCGCCGGACCGGTGTCAATTCACGCACGACCGTTTCAAACGCGGCGCTGCTCAACGCCGGATGAACCGGCCGGCTACGGTGTTCCATGAATCGTTGGTGTTCTTGCCGGTGAAGATCATCGTGAATTGCGTGCCGTCGGCGCTGAGCCATTTTTGCGTGAAGTTCCAGTAGAAGGCGGAGACTTCAATGTGGCCCTCGCCCCAACGCGGTTCGTAGGCGACGGTGGTCCACGGGCCCCACGGCTCGGGCGCATCGAACAGGCTGAACTTGCCGACGTGCGTTTCGGCGTGTTCGGTGCAAAGGAGGTAACGGCGCAGGCCGGGGTTGTAGCTGACGCTGAGGTTCCAGCCGACC
>JBFMBT010000340.1:0-6948 GCA_040754875.1 Verrucomicrobiota bacterium
CTGGAGGAACAGGAGGAAAACCCGACGCTGCGCGAAGTCATTGGCAAGCTGGCGGAGTCCATCGAGGGTGGCAGCACGTTCAGCGAGGCGGTCGCGCAGCATCCGCGCGTGTTCAATCATTTGTACGAGAGCATGGTGCGCGCGGGCGAACTGGGCGGCGTGCTTGAAGTGGTGTTGCAGCGGCTCGCCGAATATCTCGAAAAAGCGCAGCGCATCAAAGGCAAGGTGATTGCGGCGATGTTTTACCCGGTCACGGTGCTGGTCGTGGCGGTGGTGATCATGGGACTCCTGATGACGCTGGTGGTGCCGAAATTCCAGGAGGTGTTCAAGGACCTTATGGGCGCGCGCCCGATGCCGGCGTTCACCGTGTTCGTCCTCGAGGTGAGCAACTTCGTCAAAGACCACTTGCTGGCGACGTTCATCATCGGCGCGGTGCTGGTGGTGTTGTTCAAATTGTTTGCGCGGACGCGTTTCGGCCGCCGCTGCGTGGACCGCGGCAAGCTGCGCCTGCCGGCGTTGGGACCGGTGGTGCGCAAGGTTGCCATCGCGCGTTTTTCGCGCACGCTGGGGACGTTGATGAGCAGCGGCGTGCCGATCCTGCAGGCGTTGAACATTGTGCGGGAGACGGCGGGCAACGTGATCGTTGCCGAGGCCATCTCGGCAACGCACGCCAGCGTCAAGGAAGGCGAAACCATTGCCGTTCCGCTAAAGACCTCGCGTGTGTTTCCCGCGATGGTGGTGGGGATGGTCGATGTCGGGGAACAAACCGGCGCGCTGCCGGAAATGCTGATGAAGGTGGCGGATGTGTATGAAGAGGAAGTCGATAATGCCGTGTCGGCGATGACGAGCCTGCTGGAACCGATCATGATTGTGTTCCTGGCCGTGGTGGTTGGCTCGATGGTGATCGCGTTGTTCCTGCCCATCATCGAAATCGTGGGCGGTGGGGACCTGGACCAAGGCAGGCAGGGGGACCTGTGAGCAGGCGCAGCGCCTTGCCTATTTTCTGGCGTCGGGCGTCACATTCAATTCCACGCGCTTGCCTTCGCGCAACACGATTACCTTGACGGGCACGCCGATTTTTACGGCGTCCAGGGCGTAGGTATAGTCGTAGATGTTCGCGATTTTCTGGCCGGCGAATTCGACGATGACATCGCCGCCTTTGATGCCGGCCTTGTCCGCCGGGCTGCCGCCACGCGCGCCGGAGAGCTTCACGCCCTGCACATCGGTCGCGTAATCGGGAATGGTACCGAGATACGCGCGCAAGGCGTCGCGCCCGCCGCCGCCGGTGCTGGAGCGCTCGACCTTCACGTAATCAGGCCGCTCACCACCCTTGACGAGATCGAGCGTCAGCGCGCGTGCAAATTTGGCGATGCGTTCCGCGCCGTCGTAATTGAGCGTGTCCGTGTCGTCGCCGGGGCGATGATAATTCTCGTGGCTGCCGGTGAAGAACGCGAGCACGGGGATGCCCTTGGGATAAAACGCCGTGGTGTCCGTGGGCAGATACGGATCGTCCTGCAACGTGAGCGTGAAGCCAGCGGCGACGTTGCGTTTTTCGACGAGCTTCTTCCACAACGCGGAGGAGCCGACACCCTGCAACGTGAGCTTGTTGTCGCGCAGGCGGCCCACCATGTCGAAATTCAGGTAGGCGACAACGTTCGACAGATTCACCACGGGATGCTCGGCGAAATGGGACGAACCGATGAGCCCAAGTTCCTCGCCGGACCAAAAGCTGAAGATGATGCCGCGCGGAAAATCAGCAGGGCGCTGTTTGCGTTCCTCGGCGAGAGCGGCGGCGATTTCCAGCATGGCGGCGACGCCGGAGGCATTGTCATCCGCGCCGTTGTGAACCTGGCCTTCCTCGCCCTTGATGGCGAAGCCGCCGGTCTCGCCGTGCCCGAGATGATCGTAATGCGCGCCGAGCATCACGTATTCGGAGGAACCGCTGCCCGCGGGCAACAGGGCAACGACGTTGTGGTCGGTCTTCTTGATGTGTTGCACGGCGGTGGCAACCTTCAGGCGCATGCCGGGCAGCGGCAGGCCGTGCTGCGCGTGGGGGTTCTCGATGTCGAGCGCGGTCTGCAATTCCTTCAACGTCTTGCCTGAGCCGATGAGCAGCGTGTTCGCGACGTCCGCGCTGATGCTGGCGGCCACGATGCCTGAACCGGCGAGGCTGGTATCAAAGGTCAGCGGCGCGAGCGTGCCGGGATTGGGCGAATTGGGGCCGGTGACGATGAGCAACGCCCGCGCGCCGTGCGTGCGCGCGATGAGCGCCTTGTAGCGCAGGCCGGCGTAGCGGTTCAATTCCTGGCGGCGCTTCTGGTCCACGCCTTCGGGCACGTAGCGCAACACCATGACGATCTTGTTCGAGACGTTCAGGCCCGCGTAGGAATCATAGCCTTCGCCCATCTTGCCGGGAACCGTGAGGCCGTAACCGGCGAAGACCACGTCGCCTTCCACCTCGCCATTGGCCGTGAACGAGAGCGGGCGAAAATCCTTTTCCACTTCGAACTCGACGTTCTCGCCGTGCGTGGCGAGCGAGAGTCGGTTTTTATTCGTCACGACTTTCACACCGGAGGTGAATTCGAAGGGCTGGAGAAACGTGCCATCCTTGCCCAGGGGTTGAAGTCCGGCGGATTTGAGTTGTTGTGCGATGTATTCGGCGGCCTGCTGCGCGCCCTTGGTGCCGGTGAGGCGGCCTTCGAGGGAATCGGCGGCGAGGAAGGAAACGTGGGCGTGGAGGTCATTGGTGGTGATGGTCGAGGTGAGTTGCGACGTGGCGGGAGACGCGCTTGAAGATGACAAAGTCGCCGAGGCGACTCGCCCGGCTGCCTGTTGCAACGCCTCCAGCGCCGCTTCATGATTCCAATCCGCCAGGAACAATTGCGATTTGTTGTCCGACGTGCGGTTGCTGGTCCAGCAAAGCTTCCTTCCATCCGGCGAGAACACGGGCAAGCCGTCGAAACCATCGGTCGTGGTCACGCGCACGGGTTCGCGCGCGCCTTCCGCATCGACCATGAACAATTCGAAATTCCCGAATCCATGTTTGTTGGACGCGAAGATGACGTATTTGCCCGAGGGATGAAAATAGGGCGCCCAGGACATCGCGCCGAAGTCGGTGAGGCGGCGCACATCGCGGCCATCGAGCTTCATCGTGTAAATGTCGGCGATCGTTCCTTCCTCGTTGAAACGCCGCCAGATGATGCGCTGGCCGTCGGGTGAAAAGAACGGCCCGCCATCGTATCCGGGCGTGGACGTCAGGCGCTTCTGACCGGAGCCGTCGGCGTTCATAATGTAAATTTCGCCGAAGTAGGAAATGTCCAGTTCGGCGCGCTGGCGTTCCTTGGGCGGGAGTTTCTCCAGCGGATACGCGTCGCGCACGGAGCAGAAGGCGATCTTGGTTCCATCAGGCGAGTAGGAACCTTCGGCATCATAACCGCGCGCGTTGGTGAGGCGCTTCAAGCCGGAGCCGTCGCGCTTCGCCGTGAAGATGTCGAAGTTCTCGTCGTAATCCCACGAGTAACGCCGCGTCTTGCCCGAGGCGCGAAAATCAATTTCCGCCTTTTGCTTCGCCTTCGCCTCAGCGTCCTGGTGGGTCGAGGCAAACAGCACGTCATCGCTTCCCGGCCGGAGAAACGCGCACGTGGTCTTGCCGGTGCCCGGCGACACACGCCGGATATCGCCGGATTCCAGGTCCAGCACGTAAATCTGGTAAAAGGGATTGTCCGCCTCGCGTTCGCTCTGGAAGACCAGCGACTTGCCATCGGCGGAAAAATAGCCTTCGCCACTGCGTTTGCCTTCGTAGATGAGCTGGCGGGTATTCGAAAGAAAACGGGCTTCACCATCGGCGGCGACCGCGACGACCTGCGCCAGCATCGCCAGAATGAACATGCGGAAAATCATACGCTTGCCGCTAATGTGCCAGAGAATCGGGGATTTGCACCGCGAAAGTCGTGTCTGGTTCGGAGTCCCGGCTTCAGCCGGCGGGGGCGTGGCAGTGTAATGGGCGTCGGGATGTTCCCGCGCCTCTTGAATTGCGACGCTGTGGCCGCCTGAAGGCGGGACTCCGAACTTGGCGATTTGGCGACCACGGTGGGGTTCTTTGGGGATTGCCTCCGGACGGGAATTCGCCAAACAATTGAGCGTCACCATTGCACAGCATGGCATTATTGCAGGGTATCGAAGCGGTAACGTTCGACGTCGGCGGCACGCTCATCGAGCCATGGCCGTCGGTCGGGCATGTGTACGCCGAAGTCGCCGCGCGCCACGGAGTGAAGGCGCCGGACGTCGCGACGCTCAATCGGCAGTTCGCTGCCGCGTGGAAAGGCAAAGGCGAATTCGATTACTCGAAGGATTCCTGGTTCGCGCTCGTGGCGAAAACCTTCGGCACGCAGCTTGAGACGTTGCCGCCAGGTTTTCTGGAAGACCTCTACGCGCATTTCGGCGAGCCGGTCGCCTGGCGGGTGCGCGATGATGTGGTGCCAGCGTTTGATGAGCTGGCCAGCCTGGGCCTGGATCTGGGCGTCATTTCCAACTGGGACGAACGCCTGCGGCCGCTGCTCCACAAATTGAAGCTCACAAGTTTTCTGAATTCGATCACCATTTCGTGCGACATCGGTTTTACCAAGCCGTCGCCGGTCATCTTCGAGCAGGCGCTCAAGGACCTGGGCGCGCCGCCGCAGTCGGTGTTGCACGTGGGCGACAATCATCGGGAAGACGTCGAGGGCGCCACGGGCGCGGGGTTGCACGCGGTGCGGCTGGATCGCGAAGGCAAGGGAGATGTGAAATCACTGAAGGAAATCGCGGCGCTGTTGGATTGATTGCGGGTGTGCATCGGACAGGTTGATGGGATCGTAGCAGTTCCATCCTAAGCGTTTGGGACAGGCGATGCGTCGGTCCCCCTCACCCCGGCCCTCTCCCCAGGGAGAGGGAGACGCCGTTCCCGCGTTCTGAAATGATGACATCGCAGGTTCATGCCGCCCCACTGGCAACCACACCGATTGCAGCGTCCGCCAACCGCATTAGTGGGCGTAACAGTCGGGGTGCCGCCTGCTTATACCTTGTCCAGACCCATTGACGCCGGGCCATTAAAGAAACTAAAGTCACAGGCTTTGAACAAACCATGAAGGGCGTTTCACCCATACATGGCACTGGCGACCATCGTTCTTCCAGACATTCGTGCGGCTTCTCTGGTGGAATCCATGGCCGGCCCTCTTCTTCCGCGGCATCCGGAACACTCGCATGAAGATACTCGACCGCCTTTTCAAATCATCGCTGGGCAAGAAGCTTATCATGGCCGTCACGGGTGTGGCGTTGTTCGGCTTCGTCGTCGGCCATCTTCTCGGCAACCTCCAGGTCTTCCTCGGGGACGAAGGCGAAGCCATCAACCGCTACGGCCACTTTCTCAAGAGCACGCCTGAATTGCTCTGGGGCGCGCGCATTGGATTGCTGGTCATGGTGGCGCTGCACATCTGGTCGGCCATCAAACTCTCGGCGGAAAACAAGGCGGCGCGTCCGGTTGAATACGCGGGCAGTCCGACGCCGGTGGTGGCCACCTACGCATCGCGCACCATGCTCATGAGCGGGCTCATCATCGCCGCGTTCGTGATTTACCATCTGCTGCACTACACCGTGCTGGTGAAGGGCGTGAATCTGACGGGCAAGGATTTCCACGAGTTCTTCACCACGCTCAGGGACGGCACGCGTTGCCACGATGTTTACCGGATGATGGTCACCGGGTTCAAACAACCGGCCGTGTCAGTCTTTTACATCATTGCGATGGGGTTGCTTTGCCTGCACCTGAGCCATGGGCTGGCAGCGATGTTCAGTTCGCTCGGATGGAAGAGCAAAGCGTGGGAGGCGGTCATCAACAAATTCGCGCGCATTGCCTCGGGCGCGATTTTCATCGGCTACATTTCCATCCCGATTGCGATTTTGCTCGGCATCGTCAAATAACCAGGTTCGACCATGACACTTGACTCCAAGATTCCCTCCGGACCGCTGGCCCAGAAATGGGACAAGCACAAATTCGAGTTGAAGCTGGTCAACCCCGCCAACAAACGGAAGTTCGACATCATCATCGTCGGCAGCGGTCTGGCCGGCGCGTCGGCGGCCGCCACGCTCGCCGAGCTCGGCTACAACATCAAATGCTTCTGCTACCAGGACAGTCCGCGCCGCGCCCATTCCATCGCCGCGCAGGGCGGCATCAACGCGGCCAAGAACTACCAGAACGACGGCGACAGTGTTTACCGCCTCTTCTATGACACGATCAAGGGCGGCGATTTCCGCGCGCGCGAAGCGAACGTCTATCGTCTCGCGCAGGTCAGCGTGAACATCATCGATCAATGCGTCGCGCAGGGCGTGCCGTTCGCGCGCGAATACGGCGGCTTGCTGGACAACCGCTCGTTTGGCGGCGCGCAGGTGTCGCGCACGTTTTACGCGCGCGGCCAGACGGGCCAGCAATTGTTGCTTGGCGCCTACCAGGCGCTCAGCCGCCAGATCGGGCTGGGCACGGTGAAGATGTATCCGCGCGCCGAGATGCTCGACCTGGTCCTCGTCAACGGCCACGCCAAGGGCATCATCACGCGCGACATGACCACCGGCAAAATCGAGCGCCACGCCGCCGATGCGGTCATCCTGGCCACGGGCGGTTACGGCAACGTGTTTTATCTTTCGACCAATGCGGTCGGCTGCAATGTCACCGCCACCTATCGCGCTTACAAGCGCGGGGCGTGCTTCGCGAATCCGTGTTACACACAGATTCATCCGACGTGCATTCCCGTCAGCGGCGATCATCAATCGAAGCTCACGCTGATGTCCGAGTCGCTGCGCAATGACGGCCGCGTCTGGGTGCCCAGGCGCAAGGAAGATTGTGGCAAGCCGCCGGCTTCGATTCCCGAGGAGGACCGCGATTACGTGCTTGAGCGCAAATATCCGAGCTTCGGCAACCTC
>JBFMBT010000341.1:0-6921 GCA_040754875.1 Verrucomicrobiota bacterium
GAAATTGCGGAAGCTCGATGGCTCCTTCACGGCACCGGCGGTGGCGAAGGCGAAATCTGAAGCCAAACCGTTTCCCGAAACGAAGCTGGAAACGATGAAGTTCGATGTCGCGGATGGTTTCGAAGTGAATCTGTATGCGGAAAATCCGTTGCTCGCGAAACCAATCCAAATGAACTTCGACCCGCAGGGGCGCTTGTGGATCGCCAGTTCAGAGGTGTATCCGCAAATCGCGCCGGGGCAGGAGGCGAAAGACAAGGTGTTGATTCTCGAAGACACCGACGGCGATGGCGTGGCGGAGAAATCGACGGTGTTCGCGGACGGGCTGTTGATTCCCACGGGCGTCGCGCCGGGCGATGGCGGCGTGTATGTGGGGCAGAGCACGGAGTTGCTGCATTTCAAGGACACCAACGGCGACGGCAAGGCCGACCAGAAACGCATCGTGTTGAGCGGCTTTGGCACGGAGGACACGCACCACATCGTGCACACTTTGCGCTGGGCGCACGACGGACAGTTGTATTTCAATCAATCCATTTACATCCGCACCTACACGGAGACGCCCCACGGCGTCGTGCGATTGGAGAGTGGCGGCATTTTCAATTACCGCCCGCCGACGATGGAACTGGATGTGTTGTTCCGAGGCTGGGTCAATTCGTGGGGTCATCACTTCGACAAATACGGGCAGTCGTTCGTGACCGATGGCGCGGGGTTTCAGGGCGTGCATTGGGGACTGCCGGGCGCGATGTATTTCACCTACGCGGGCGCGCGTCGCATCATGGACAGCATCAGCCCGGGCAATTATCCGAAGTTCTGCGGGTTGGAGATGATTTACAGCGAGCAGTTCCCCTCCGATTTCCAAGGCGACGTGGTCACGTGCGATTTCCGCGCGCATCGCGTGGTGCGTTTCAAGATCAGCGAACAGGGCGCGGGCTATGTGACGAAGGAGATGCCGGACTTGTTGCGCACGGCGGATGTGAGCTTCCGGCCCATCGATGTGAAATTCGGGCCGGACGGCGCGTTGTATGTCGCCGACTGGTCGAACCCCATCATCCAGCATGGCGAGGTGGATTTCCGCGACCCGCGGCGCGACCACGAGCATGGCCGCATCTGGCGCATCACGGCGAAAGGGCGTCCGCCCGTGGCGCGGCAGAACGTCGTCAAGGCCAACAACCGCGAGTTGTTGAACAATCTGTTGTCGCCCACCGGCTTTGTGCGCGAGCAATCGAGCCGCGTGCTGACGGAGCGCGGCAGCAAGGCGGTCCAGGGCGATTTGAAACGCTGGATGGCGGCACAGAAGACCGAGGAGGCGCGGCTGGAAGGCTTGTGGATGTACCAGGCGATTGATGTCGTCGAGCCGGCGCTGTTGAAGGAACTGCTGGTGGCGAAGGACGGGCACATTCGCGCGGCGGCGACGCGCGTGTTGAGTTACTGGATGAACCGCATTCCCGAAGCGGAGACGCTGTTGACCCAGCGCATCGCGGACGACCACCCGCGCGTGCGTGTGGAGGCGATGCGCGCCTTGAGCAAGATTCCCACCGCGCGTTCGGCGGAACTGGTGCTGGCCACGCTGGACATGCCGATGGACCCGTTCCTGGATTACGCGGTCTGGCTGAGCATCAACGACCTCGCGCAACCTTGGATTGAAGCCGTGCGCTCGGGTGCGTGGAAAATCGAGGGGCGCGAGAAGCAGGTCGAATTTGCGCTCAAGGCCATCGAGCCGCAACTGGCGAGCACGGTGCTGGCCCAATTGCTGAAGGCGAAGCCACTGGCGCGCAACGGCGCCGGGCCGTGGATTGAATTGATTGGCCAAGCCGGCACGGCGGCTGAATTGCGTCTCCTGCTGGACACGGCGGTCAACGGCGGCCTGGATGACGCCGCGACGGTGCGCGCGTTGAATGCGCTGGGTGAAGCGTTGCGCCTGCGCAAACTCAAGCCGACGGGCGACCCGAGCGCGCTGGGCAAATTGATTGGCGCGGGCCCGGATGGCGTGCGCGCGGCGGCGGTGCGGCTGGCCGGCAGTTGGCGGCTCACGGTGTTCGCGCAACCGATTTTGCAGATCGCCGGTGACGGCAAGGCATCGGCGGTGCGCGACGCCGCGTTCGACAGCTTGCGCGAAATGGGCGGCAAGCCGGTCGTGGAAGGCCTGCGCAAGTTGACCACGCCAAACGTCCCGCCCGCGGTGCGGCGGCAGGCGGCTGCGGCGCTCGGCGCGCTGGATCGCGGGCAATCGATGCCGCAGATCATCGACGTGCTGCGTTCCACAACGAACGAGGCCGAGGCGCTGGAATTGTGGCGCGCATTGTTGAATCTGAAGGGCATGGCCGGAGCGATTGCCGGCGCGTTGCCATCGAGCGGCTTTCCCGAACCGGCGGCGCAGGCGGGCTTGCGCGCGGCGCGCGAAGGCGGTCGCACGGAAACGGAACTCGTGCTGGCCTTGTCGAAGGCGGCGGGGTTGACGCTGTCGGACAAGGAACTGTCGCCCGAAGAATTGCAGGCGATGGCGGCGAAGGCGCTCAAGCAGGGCGACCCCGCGCGCGGCGAGCGGGTTTACCGGCGCGCGGACTTGGGCTGTACGCTCTGCCACGCCATCGGCGGCGCGGGCGGCAAGGTCGGCCCGGACATGACCAGCATCGGCGCCAGCGCCCCGGCGGATTATCTGGTCGAATCGCTGCTCTTTCCCAACAGCAAGATCAAGGAAGGCTATCACTCGACCATCATCGAGACGAAGGACGAGCAGGAATTCAGCGGCGTGCTCGTGCGCGAGACATCGCAGGAATTGATTCTGCGCAACGCGGCGAACGAGGAAGTTTCCGTGGCGAAGAACAACATTCGCGCGCGCAAGAACGGCTTGTCGCTCATGCCGTCGGGCCTGGTCGATGTGCTCAGCGAACAGGAGCGGCTGGATTTGTTCCGGTTCCTGTCCGAGCTGGGCAAGCCCGGCCAGTTTGACGCGGCCAAGGGCAACGTCGCGCGTTCGTGGCGGTTGCTCGCGGGCACGCATCGCATCGAGCAATTCGGCGTGGACAAGATCGTGAATCTGCAGGTGACCGAGGCGAGTTGGAAACCTTTCCTGGCATTTGTGAGTGGCGGCTTGCCGGAAGAAGAGATTCTGACCGCGATGGCCGTGACGCGGAACATCGGGCTGGTGAGCATCTACGCCGCGACGGATTTCCAAGTCGCCAAGGCGGGCGATGTGAAATTCAAGGTGCCCGACGGCGCGAACGTGATGGCGTGGGTGGACGGCAAACAGGTCAAGGGCGGCAACCTGCTGACCGCAAACCTGCCCGCCGGCAGGCACACGATCATCGTGCGCCTCGATGCGAAAAACGTGCCGCCAGTGCTGCGGCTGGAATCCGGCGATGTGTCCTTCCTGGCGAATTGATCGGGGCGGATTACTTCCAAGTTTCGCGCAGGAACCGGATGAAGTTGCCGTGCATGACGGCTTCGATGTCGGCCTGCGAATAGCCGCGTTTGGCGAACAGGGCGGGAAGGCGCTGGAGGTCGGCGATGGTGTCGAGATCGCCGGGGCTTTGTTCGCGGCCGTAGCCGCCGTCGAGGTCGGTGCCGATGCCGATGTGATTGGCGTTGCCGGCGAGCTGGCAGATGTGGTCGAGATGGTCCACAAGGTGTTCGAGTTTCACGCCGGAGGACTCGGGGGTGGTTTTGCCGCGAATCCACCCGGGAACCATCATCCACGCATCGAGCGCGCCGCCGATGACCGCGCCGCGGGCGATGAGCGCCTTGATTTGTTCATCGGAGAACTGCCGGTTGTGCGGGACGAGGGCGCGGCAGTTGTTGTGACTGGCCCAGACGCGGCCGTGGAAATGGTCGAGCGCCTCCCAGAAGCTGTCGTCGCAGAGGTGCGTGGCATCGAGGATGATGCCGAGACGCTCCATTTCGCGGAGGAGGTCGCGTCCGCGCTGGCCAATGCCGCCGGTGGCGTCGGTGCCTTGCGCGTATGTGCCGGGGCCGTAATGGGCGGGGCCCAGCGCGCGCAAGCCTTGCGCGTAAGAACGCTCGACGTGCTTGAGCGTGACCATGGAATCGGCGCCTTCGAGGCTGAGGATGTAACCGATGGGCGCGCGCGCGGGCGGGTTATTGAGCCAGAGCTGCACATGCTTTTCCAACTCGGCGCGATTGGTGATTTGCACCATCTCGCCGCGTTCCTCCATGGCGCGATACCAGGCAAGCTGGCCCTGCGTCTGCGCCCACGCCTGTTCGGAGGAGAACCAGCCGGGCAGGGGATTGTTGAGGCGCACGTAGCGGGCGATCTGCGTGGCGACGACGAGGCCGATGTTGCCCTTGCGCAATTCCGGAAGGCAGACGGTACCCCGGCCGCGATCGGGCTTGTCGGTCTTGCTGTGTTCGCGCTGGCGGATTTCGGAGATGGGGCGCGTGTAATCGCGGTTCCACTCCAGGGCGTTCATGCTGAGGTCGAGATGGGCATCGAAAGTGAACATGCGGTGATTGAAACGGGGCCGGAGCGGTTTGTCACTTCTGTTTGCGGGACGGATAATCCGGCATGGACAGGCGCGGTGGTGATGCGCTAAGGCTATGCGCAAGCACGATGCCCGACAACGCGCATAAACTGGCCACCCGCATTCTGTGGGGCCTTGGCATCGGCGTGGTGCTGGGCTGCGTGGCGCTGGGCATCGGGCATTTTCAGCCGGGTTTTCTGTCGGGCTGCCGCACGCTGGCGGACAAGGTGCTGGATCCCTTCGGGCAGATTTTCCTGCGGTTGTTGTTCTTCGTGGTGGTGCCGCTGGTGTTTGCCTCGCTGGCGCTGGGCGTGGTGCAACTGGGTGACTTGCGCAAGCTCGGTCCGCTGGCATTGCGAACGGCGGCGCTCTTTGCGGTGAACATGGCGATTGGCGTGGCGCTCGGCCTGTTGATGATGAACACGCTCAAGCCAGGCAACGCGCTGGACCAGACAACGAAAGACCGGCTGTTTGCGGAGTTCGGCGGCAAGGCAAAGCAGGCGATGGAGACGCGCGAAGCTCAGCCGAAGCTGAATCTGGCGACGTTGGTCGAGATGTTCATGCCGCGCAATATTGTAAAGGCGGTGGTGGAGTTCCAAATCCTGCCGCTGATTTTGTTCGCGATCCTGCTCGGGGCGGCCGGCACGCAGCTTGACGCGCAGCACCGGCAGATGTTGCACACGGGGCTGGATATCACGGCGCAATTGATGACGCGCATCGTGCATTATGCGCTGTTGCTGGCGCCGTTTGCGGTGCCAGCGATGATCTTCAGCGTCATCGTGAAGGTGGGCGTGGAAATCCTGTTTGCGCTGGGGTTCTTCGTGCTGGCGGCGCTGGGGATCATCGCGCTGCATTTGTTCGGGACGATGTCGTTGTGGCTGAAGCTGTTCACGCGTCGGTCGCCCAGGGAGTTTTTCCGCGCCACGCGGGCGATCATGGTGACGGCGTTTTGCACCAGTTCGAGCAATGCGACGCTGCCGACGAGCTTGAAGGTGAGCCGCGAGAACCTGGGGCTGTCGCCCAGCACCACGGGTTTTGTGCTGCCGCTGGGGGCGACGATGAACATGAGCGGGACCGCGTTGTATGAAGGGTGCGTGGTGTTGTTCATCGCGCAGATTTACGGGGTGAACCTGGACCTGATGGCACAGTTGACGTTGCTGGTGCTGACCGTGCTGAGCGCGGTGGCGGTAGCCGGGATACCGGGCGGGTCACTGCCCTTGATCGCAGGTTTGTTGGTGACGTTCAACGTGCCGCCGGAAGGGCTGGCGATCATCATTGGTGTGGACCGCATTCTGGACATGGCGCGCACCACGTTGAATGTGATGGCGGACGTGGTGACGGCGGTGGTGGTCGATGAACGGATGGGGGAAACGGGTGGCCAAGGCGCGCCTTAAATTTCGACACCTGAGGCTACGGCACCATCGCTTTGAACGGCGGCACATACGCCTGCAGGTAAACCAGGATGCCAACGAGGCAGGCGAGCGCGATGCTGTGGAAGAAGACGTAGCGCAGGATGGCGCCTTCGTGGCCATACCAATTGGTCGCCGTGCTGGCCACCACGATGCTTTGCGCATCGACCATCTTGCCCATCACACCGCCGGAGCTGTTCGCCGCGCCCATCAGCACGGGGCTGATGCCGGTTTGTTCCGCCGTGATCTTCTGCAGGCCACCGAAGAGGACGTTCGACGCGGTGTCCGACCCGGTGAGCGCGACACCCAACCAGCCGAGGAGCGTGCCAAAGAACGGATACAGTGCGCCGGTCTTCGCCAGCGCGAGGCCCAGCGTGGCATCGGTGCCCGAATACTTGGTGACGTAACCAAGCGCGAGCATGGCGGCGATGGTAAGCAGCGAGAAACGCACGCGGATGAGCGTCTGCCAATAGGCTTTGGCGAGTTCGACGACCGTGAAGCCCATCAGAAAGCCAGCCACCAGCGCGGATGCGAGAATTCCCGTGCCGGTGGCCGTCAGCCAGTTCAGGCTGAAGACCGCCGCCTCCGGCTTTGTCGGATTATCCGGAGTCGGCTTGGGGACAACCGGATGTGTGCGCACGACGACATTGTGCAGGCGCGGCACCTGGAATTGGGGAGCGGAAACTGCATTGAGGGCTTTCTTGAATTGCGGCAGGCCCCACAGGAAGACAAACGCGCTGAGCAGCAGCCACGGCGTCCACGCGCGCTGGATTTGCGCCGTCGAATACACCGGCTGCTTCTCCGCGTGATTAGCTTCGACCAGGTTGCTGGGCTGCCAGTTGTCGCTCGGTTTCCACACGCGCAACAACAAGACAACGCACACGATGGAAACCAGCGAGGCGACGATATCCACGAGCCATGGCCCGTGGAAGTTGGACACCAGAAACTGCGGGATGGCAAAGGTCACGCCCGCCACGAGCGCGGCCGGCCAGACACCCATCATGCCCCGAAATCCGGCGAAGGCCCACACGACCCAG
>JBFMBT010000342.1:0-6909 GCA_040754875.1 Verrucomicrobiota bacterium
TTAGTTTGACCGATTGCATATTGCAATTGGGCCGGTTGTGCTTGGCGGTCGAGTTCGTCACTTCGTTCCGGGCATCACATCTGGATACGGTCCAAGAAACCGCTCGCCGTCGAAGTGAATCAAGTGGTCCGGTGCTTCCGCGACCCACACTTCTGTTTCCCATGAAATCAGCGGCAGGAAAGTTTGCATTGAGCGCAGGGTTTCGAACGCGGTCACAAAAACCAGCCCGGCCTTGCAGCCTTTGAAAAGTTCCTTGAGTTCATTCCGACGCTTCCAATCCACAGCGCCCGCACTCGCGACGGCTTCAACCAGCAAAAGCCAGTTCCGTTTCCTGTCATGGACCACGATATCGGGCATTTTCCCCGAAGATGCAATCACGACGCCCAAGTCTTTCAAATAAGTGGCCTCAAGGTGCAGGAACTTGTTCTCTGCGTCCCCGATGTAAACGACCGTTGCGCCGGGCGCGAAGCGTGGACAAAAATCGTCGATGACTTGTTTGATGAGCGGGTTCTGTCCGCCAGGCGAGAGTGTCACCGTTTTGCCTGACGGTAATTTCACGGGAATGCGTGCCAAATGGCGTTCGCTCTCTAGCGTCTCTCGAATCTTCGCACGGTCCGACAAATATTCCTTCAACTGCTTTGGCCATTGTTTCATGCCAAAGACGCGCACCAGCGCCAACGCGGTGGGTTCGACCCGATAAACGGTCTGCCCGCTGTTCGTCGGGCGACTGGGATTGTCCGGGTTTCGCAGCAACAGGCCGGTTTCGACGAAGTATTTCACAGCCTCGTCGCGAATCGTTTCGCGGGTGTTCGGCGCGTATCGGACGCCGTATGTTTTCGCGATGAACTTAATGATGGGCGTTATGCCGCGGAGCGGATTTGATGCGGCGCTCCAAGGTGCATTGGCCACAAGGTCGAGAAGCGCCAGGAAGGTGTAAGCGGCGACTTCGTTGCTCTGCCTCGGCCCAAAGCCGAGTGACTTGAGAATGTCCATCGCTTCGGCCAGCTTTCGCTTCCTGGCTGCCGCGCTGGTGCGGGCGTTCGGGGCGGCCATCAGAGAAGCTCCTTTTCGACGAGTGCGTCCAACTCAGTTTGATTCGGAAACGCAGCACCTATCTTCCGACCGAGCGATTCGAGTTCCGCACGCGTCGGGTAGCGCATGTTCCGCAGGTCGGTCGCGTTGACTTGAGTGTGTCCGTTGAACTGCCGGAAGTAAACGTCAACGAGCGTGGAGTTGAGGAAGGCCGCGAGCCCCCTGGCCAGGTCCATAGGCAGGCCGCGACCACGTGCGTGGAAATAGTTCAGGTGGTTTTCCAAGCCGACTCGCTCCGCGCGGATGTGATGTGGGTCGTAGATGCAGGCGACGACCCGCCGACGCTCTTCCTTTGACGTGAAACGTTTCACCAGGACGTAAATCGCGCCCGGCACGAGCAGTTCTCGTGTGCGTTCGGTGTCGCGGATGGCGTTTGGCTTTCGTCCGCCGGGTTTGGGCCAATGCACCCTCCCCCCATTGAAGTGGCAGGGGTAAATGAGCGGTACGGTATCGTCCTGCGATTCGCGAACAAGGAACTGCTTCGCTCTAAAATCCACGACACGCCCTGTCGAGACATCGAGCCCAAGTTTCGCCAGAGGAGTTGTGAAGTGCGCCATCTGTTGGCGAACAGCGTCATCCGTTTCGCCAGCGACCAGATGAATGAACTGTTCTGGATCACTCGGAGAAATGACCTCCGTGTACGGGCACGTTCGCTCCAAAACTTTGCCACCGCGCGCTCCGCTGCTCGTGGAAATAATGACGGAGTGTGGTTTGTCTGGCGACTTGACCGTATGGAGGATGATGTTCTCCTGCAAAACGTCATCGTGCTGAAACGCGGCCGAACGCGACTCAAAGACGTGAAGGCGCCGAAGTGACATCACTTCGAGAAACTGTTCGCGGAACGGCTTGAAATAAGGCCCATTGCAGAAGCTGCGCGGGCAGATCGCCACCATCTCGCCGTTCTCGCAAAGCAATTTCGCGGCGAGCGCGAGAAAACCCGTGTAAAGATTGCTGGTTTCGATACCCGCTTCACGCAAAAGCCGCCGCGTGTGCGAGTCGCTGTTGATTTTCCGGTAGGGCGGATTGAGAATGGCGGCGTTGAACGGTGTCTGGGATGCGCCGAACAAATCACCGCGAACCAGCGAGGCTGCGGCATTAATGAAATCTTCGTTGCGCAGGTCGGCGGAGAACTGAACCCCGTTTCGCTCGCACACGGTTCGGCACGACCTCAGCGTCCGCTCTAGCGCCGGGAGAATTGATTTGTCGATTTCGTAGGCTGTGATCGAGATTCGGTTGGGGCGGCATCCCTGTTCGCACACTGCCTTTACGAACGGGGAAATGAGCGCACCATTTCCCGCGCCAGCATCAAGAAGCCGAATATCGGGTGGGTGAGCTTGAAACAGCGAGGCCATGAAAGCTCCGATGCTTTCCGGCGTGAAGAATTGCCCCAACTCCTGTTTCCGACCTCCGTCAAAAGCAGGTGACGCCTCGGAACGCGGAGGCTCATGGACGGCGGTGCGTATTGAATCCAACGCCTGCATTGCGCTTGCAGTTTAGTCGCGGCGTCGCTTGTGAAGCAAGACTTGCGTGGATCGTCTAACCCACCGCCAGGGCCCCCGGAAGTAATAACGTTGTGGCGAATCCACCGAGTGCCGGCGCGAGCCAGCGGCGGGAGCGGCCACGTCCCACGGAGCGCACCGCCGCCGCTTCTTCGAGCTGGCGCAACGCGCGCTGGACGGTTCGCTGGCTGGACCCAAGCGCGCACGCGAGCGCCGAGGTTGACCACGGCTCGCCGCCCTCCAGCAGAGCGAGGATCGAACCGGCTGGGCCATCAACCGGCGGAGCCAGCACGACGACGGCCGGGGCTTTGATCGGGGCGAGCGCGAAACCGCGCGGGGTTGCCTCGATGCGGGCGAGCCGGCGCAGGGCAGCGCGCAGGCGGCTCAGTTCAACGCGCAGCCGGATCCGGTGCGACTCGTTGACGGTGCGGGCCTCGAAGGCGCGCGCGATAAGATTGTCGCGCGGAACATCAGCCGGCCATGCCTCGGCGAGGGCGCGGACCAGTGCAAACAAGACTGGCCGTCCGGCGAGCAGGACGCTGCGGGCCGGACCGCGAACCACACGCCGGCAGGCATCAATGATCAGGTCGCCCGAGGCAAACAGGGCTTCGACTTCATCGAGCCGAACCAAGCGAACCGTGCCGGCGCGGATGAGGCGCGCCGACGGTTCCGCCAGGGTGCGCCGGGCCCGGCCGATTTCGGCGACCAAAGCCGGGATGCCGGCGGCGACGGCGGCAGCGTGCGCGCGATCCAGCGCGGCGGAGGCATCCGCGATGCGGACGCGGCGGATCGCGAGTTCGGCGCGGGTAAGCTCGGCCCGCGCGCCGAGCGGAGGAGGCACGGTGATGGCAGTTTCGTTGACCGCGGCGAGCATTTTCTTGGCGGCATCGAGGTCGCCGACGAGGAGCGCGCGGCGCGCCCCGACCAGACGGGCGTGGAGCGCGTTGGCGCGGTCGCCGAGCGTGTCAAGCGCCTGCGCGGCGTCATCGAGTGTGCGCGCCGGACGGGTCAGATCGCGCGCCGCGAGGGCGACCTCGGCTTCAGCGACCTGGCAGCGCGCCTGGGCGAGGCGTTCGCGCGTGCCGAAGCCGCGCGCGGCGCGGCGCAGAAGCTGGCGCGCCCGCTCGTAGTCGCCGAGCTGGGCCATCGCAATGCCGCGCAAGGCGAGCGCCGGCGGGTCGTCGCGCAGAGCGACGCGCTTGAGCGCACCAAGCGGATCACCGGCCGCCAGGAAGCGCGCGGCCGAGGCGACGAGCGAGTCCATGGGGGCATGCTATGAAAATGGAAGCCCCTTTTCCAGCAGTGGCAGCGGTGGCCGCCGGAAAACCAACCGCTCTTCCGTCGGCACGTTACTTGATTTCCACGCCATCCACGTCCACAGCGACGGCGTTTTGGTCATCATGCGCCACGAGGCGCAGGAGGTAGCGGCCTTCGACCGGGCGGTAATCGGTCGGATGCGGGCTCAGGGCATCGGAGGAAAAAATGCCGTCACCCGCCTTTGCGTCGCCGTTCTTGCCGTCGTCGCGCAGGAGATGATCGCCCTGGAGCGCATCCCAGCCGAGGTTGGGATGCCAGCGGGTGTCATTGCTGCGCGTGCGCGCGGCCATGGGGATGAGCTGGAAGTGGACGCGCTCGACATCGCTGGCGCCCTTGGTGACGCGCACCTTGATGGCGACGCGATGTTGCGGCACCTGCGGGTTGGTGGAGAGGAAGTCGGCGAACTCGATGTCCGCCAGCGCGGGCAGGCCGGTGGCCGTGCGCGGGTTGATGTCGGTGACGACGACCTGGCGTGGTTTGAACTGGCGCCAATACTGGCTGATGGTGACCGAGCGGCGGAGGTCGGCGGTGAACGTGGGCGAATACATGCCGTGAAACAGCGCGTTCTCGTAATGGTGCCACGGGCCGTTGGTCATGGGCTCGTAGCGGCCGGAGCCGTCGAGCTGCGTCAATTGCACAAAGCCACCGCCTTCGTTGCCATTATACATGAACCATTTGCCGTCGGGCGAAAAGCGGTTGAGATGCTGGAAGCCGCTGCCGTTGGCGTCCCACGGCGGCAGATCAAGTTTGCGGACGCCGCCGCCTTCCCAGCCCGCCACGTACGCCGTCTCGCCGTATTTCCAGAAAAGGATTTGCGAGCCATCGGGCGACATGGTCAGCGCGGTGGGCGCGAAGTCGGTTTCCGCGAGGCGCCGCATGCCGCTGCCATCGGCATTCATGGCGAGCAATTGCGGGCCCTTGGTTTTGGGAAAGCCGGACACGACGAACGCGATGCGCTGTCCATCGGCGGAGACATCGAACGCGCCCAGCATGGTCACGTCGCTGGAAACTTCCCAGAGCTTGCCCAGTTTCAAGTTGGTGACAATTTCGCGGTAATCGCCCTTGCCCTCGGTGTCGATGGAGAAAATGCCGCCGCGCTGGCTGAAGAAAATGCGCCCGCAGGCTTCGCGCAACTGGAGCGGGGTGTATTCGGCGCCCGCGCGAACAAGCAGGCGTTCGTCCGTGCCATCGGTGTTGATGCGCCGGATGGGGGCCGACTGATAGCCCTGCCAGTAAAGCACGCGGCCGTCGTGGCTCAGGGCGATGCGCCCGCCCCATTCGGCGCGGAAGCGGTCGGAGTTGTCGGCGACGGCGAGGACTTGTTTGCGGTTGGAACCGTCGGCGTTCATCGACCAGAAGCCCGATTTGGGATTCCAGCAAACGATCTTCGAGCCGTCGCCGCTGACAGTGATGACCTCGGGCTCGAATTGTTTCTCTTCGACGGCGCGGTTTTGCGTGACGCGCCGGTAGGTGATGACCCGTTTGATTTTGAGCGGCGCCACGGCGCTGAAGCCGGGCGGGAATTCGCCCTCGGGCGCCGGGTCGCCTTCGAAGAGGATGGCGCGCACGTCCTTCTTGGGGAACGATTGCAGGCCATCGCTGGTGCGGAAGACGATGGTCTGCTTGTCGCCTTCGACGAACTGGCCCTTGAGGACGTTGCCATTGCGGAGGCGCAGTTCCTCAGGCTCGGCGGCGGGGGCAGAAGCCGCCAGGCACGGGCTAAGGGCGACGATGAAGAAGAAGGCTGGCAAACGGCGCGCGGCACGACACACGCCGGCGGATGGGGTGGGATTCCTGCGCGTTTTCATGAGGAGCGGTTTGGGGGAATTGTATAGCAGAGGGACGGCGAGTTGTCGCGGAAAAAGGGGCCTGGAAAAGCTTCAAGTTCAAAAACCCGTCCGCAACCGGACCGCGCCTGTGTCGCAGACCAGGCGCGGCGTGCGGCTTGAAACCGCGGTGAGGGACTGGCTTTTGCGCACGCGAAGGCTATAGTCGCCGCAATGTTCTCGACGCTGATGAAGGTGTTCGGCCCTTTGCTGCATCCGGTCGGGCTGATCTGGATGCTGTGCATCGGCGGCGCGATTTGTTTGTTCCGGAAGAAAAACCGGATGGGGGCGGCGTTTCTGGCGGCGGTGGTGCTGGTGATTTCGTTGATCGGCAGCCGCGCGTCGCTGTGGCTGCTGGGGACGCTGGAAAAGCCTTACCTATACAAGTCGCTGGCGGAGATTCCGCCGGCGGACGTGCTGGTGGTGTTGGGCGGCGGCGTGCAGTACTCGGCGGAGGACCCGCTGGAGGTGCACTTGAACGACGCGAGCGACCGCATCGTGACGGCGGTGGAATTGATGCGGCAGGGCAAGGCCCCCGTGATGGTGCTGGGCGGCGGCGGGTTGCTGGATTCGCCGCCGGAAAAGGGCGAGGCTGAAGCCGTCAAACGCTGGCTGCAACAATGGAAGCTCGTGGAGGCGCCGATTCATACGATGGGGATTTCGGTGAACACGCGGCAGGAGGCGATGCGCTTTGCGGCGCTGGCGAAGGAGCACGGCTGGCAGCGCGTCTTGCTGGTGACCTCCGCCTCGCAGATGAACCGCGCGAAGGCCGCGTTCTGGCGCGCCGGCGTGAAGGTGACTCCCGTGGGGTGCGACTTCCACGCGCGCGGCAATGCGTATTCAGAATGGCTGACACCTTTCCCCGAGCCGTCGGGGTTTCATCACCTGCACTTGTTTCTGCACGAGAAAATCGGCTCGGTGGCGTACCGGATGCGCGGATGGATCGGTGAACCGGAGGAGGTGATTTGCTCCGGAGTGGCGAAGGAACCGCCAGGTGAAATCCGAAATCCGAAGGACGAAGTCCGAAAGAAATCGGAAGGGGAAAATTCGAAGTGACGAAACCCTGAGGCGCTGGCGGCAGACTTGACGCCAGTCCCCTGATTCAATGGTTCAACGCATCACGATTCAACGATTTTTCCGTAAGTGGGATTATGTGGGACGAAACTGCCGCTTCC
>JBFMBT010000343.1:0-6898 GCA_040754875.1 Verrucomicrobiota bacterium
GCACGCGGCGCAAGCTGCTGGAGGCGCTCGCACCCGCGCCCGCCCAGCCGGCGCCCGCGCCGACTCCCGCCCCGGAAGGCGCAACTCCGGATGCTCCCGCGGCCGCGACCGAGCCGCAACCGACACCCGAGCAGACCGCGTTGATCTCCGACCTGCACTGGCTGGTCCATCAGGGGCACGTCATCGAATTCGCCAACGGCATCATCGAAACCGCGAAGGCTCCCAAGCCCAAGCCGGTAAAGGAACCGAAGCCAGCCAAGGCGCCCGCCGAGGAAGGCGCGCCGGCCGCCGCAGCAACGGAAGAGCCTGCGGCGCCAGAAGCCGCGGCCGAAGTCGCCGCTCCGGTCACCGTGGAAGAGACGAAGGCGCCGGAAACGCCGGCGGCGTAGCGTGGAGGAGCGGGGATCGGCAGGGATTTGCGCGGTTCGGCGAAGCGCGTTACCATTCGCGCACCATGAACTTGCACGCACCCGACCTCACCCAACATCCCCCGCGCAGCCCGCGCGTCCGCCTCGGCGGCTACGCCCTCCTCCCGCGCCTGCTCGACAAAGGCCGCGCGCTCGTCGGCGGAAAGCTTGGCGAATACAAATACAACTGCCCGCTGGATCAGCGGTTCTTTCAATTCGCCGGCATCGACGCCGACGCGCTCAAGCAGCAACTGACCGCCGGCAAAGGCGACGGCGAAATCCTCGCGTGGATTACCGCCAACTCGACCACCAAGCCGTCGCCCGTGGAAATCGAGGCGTGGTCCGCCTGGCAGGACAAACGCACGCCCACCGATCCCGAAGGCCGCGAGTTCTTCAACGAATTGCACACCAAGAGCGGCCCACAGCGGGAAGACATCGCCACGTGGTTTGATTTGCTGGACCTGGACGACTACGCGAGCTTCGGCGGAAAGGCGTAAGCACCCGGCGCAGTCATTCGTTCGGCGCGTCGGCCACGCGCTTCAAGTAATCGAAGGAATACAGCCCCGTGCTGTGGCCATCGCCCCAGACCGGTTGAATGGCGTAGCCGCCGACGTGATTGAGGCGGACGAGTTGAAAGGCGCGGGCGGGCAGGGGTTTGTCGGGGTTTTTGTAGAGGTTGCCCATGATGTCCATCTCGCCCTTGCAACCAGCGCAGGGACACGCGCGGCGCAACAGTTCAAGGCGCACGAAACTCTCGCTGCCATCGTCCCATTTGATGGCCAGTTCTTCGCCGATTTGCTGGATGTCCGCCGGTCGCATGACGCTCTTTTACCCGCCGCCGACGGCGTCGTCCATCTTTCTGCCGTGACGTTACACCTTAGGAGCAAACGACCTGCGATAGAAATATAGCTTAACCTAACTTTGTTAGTTGACTTGAATTAAAATAGTCACTACTGTTTCGTGTGTTGTTGAAAACTGGCCGCGCATGAAGTCTTGGGCGGCAGTGAACCTGAAACTGGCTGTCACATGAAAACTCTGTCTGTTCTGAATCGTCGGGCGTTCGCGCGGCTGCTGGGCGCGTCGGTGCTGGTCGCCGCGCTTCCAACTTTGGCGGCGGGCCCCAAAATCAAAGTCACCACCACCGTCACGATGGTCACCGACCTCGTCAAACAGGTCGGCGGCGACCGCGTCGAAGTCCAGGGCCTCATGGGCGCGGGCGTGGACCCACATCTTTACAAGGCCACGGCGTCGGACGTGGCGAAGCTCCAGAACGCGGACGCCATTTTCTACGTCGGCCTCGTGCTCGAAGGGAAGATGACCGACCTCTTCTCGAAGATGGCGCGCCTCAAGAAGCACGTGTATCCGGTCACCGAGGCGATTCCCGAGCATCAACTGCTCGAGCCGGCCGAGTTCGAGGGCCATTACGATCCGCACGTGTGGTTCGATGTGACGTTGTGGTCGAAGTGTGTCGAGACAGTCGTGAAAGGCTTGAGCGAGTTTCAGCCGGCGTCCAAGGCATATTTCGAGACGCGCGGCAAGGAAGTGCAGGCCAAAATGGCGGAGCTGCATCAATGGGCGTTGAGCAAGGCGAACGAACTGCCGAAGGGCCGCCGCATCCTGGTCACCAGCCACGATGCCTATAATTACTTCGGCCGCGCGTATGGATTCAAAGTGGTGGGCTTGCAGGGCATTTCCACGGTGACCGAAGCGGGCCTGGCGGACATCGCCAAGATGGTGGATTTCATCAAGCAGAACAGCGTGAAGGCCATTTTCGTGGAATCGAGCGTTTCACCCGCGGCCATCGAGCGCATCAGCAAGGATGCCGGCGTAAGAATCGGCGGCGAGTTGTTCTCCGATGCGATGGGCACGCCCGGGCAGATCGAGCACGGGTATGACCTCGGCACCTACGAGGGCATGATCAAGCACAACCTCACCACGATCGTCAACGCGCTGAAGTAAGCGCTGCCCCAAGTTGAAAGAATCGCCGATTGGAAATTAACAAGCGCAACCAACATGAGCATCGTCACGACAATGATCCGTCCACTCTTGCTTTCAATCATTGCCCTCCCAGCCGCGGCATTCGCAGCGGACGCGGACAAGAGCAAATACTCTTTGATCAATCCAACGCCTCGCGAGTTGATGCGGGAGATGTCCACCGACCGTCCGGATTTGACGGAGAGCGCCTACACCGTGGATGCGGGCCATTTCCAGATTGAGATGGACCTGGTCAACTTCGCGTATGACCGGCGGAATCCGGCGTTTGCCGATGTTCGAGTCGAGGCCTGGAGCGTTGCGACCGCGAACGTCAAGGTGGGACTGCTGAACAACCTGGACTTCCAGATGGTGTTGCCCACATTCAATTATGTTCGGACGGACGACCGCACGACGGGCACGGTGACCAGGAACAAAGGTTTTGGCGATATCGTGTTGCGGACCAAGCTCAACCTCTGGGGCAATGACGGCGGCCGGACCGCGTTTGCCATCATGCCATTCGTAAAGCTTCCGACAAACCAGGACCAGTTGGGCAACAAGGCCTACGAAGGAGGTGTCATTCTGCCGTTGGCCGTGGAATTGCCACGCGGTTGGAGCATGGGCCTGATGACCGAATTCGATTTCCTGGAGGATGCCGCGGGCACCGATTACCACGTTGACTTTGTGAACACGATCACCTTCAGCCACGACATTGTAGGCAAACTTGGTGGGTATGTGGAGTTTTTCAGCTCGGTCAGCACCGAGGCCGGCTCCGATTGGGTTGGCTCGGTGGACCTTGGCCTGACGTACGCATTGACGGATGACATACAGTTGGATGCGGGTGTAAATTATGGCGTGACGCGATCCGCGCCTGACGTAAATCCGTTTTTGGGTGTGAGCTGGCGCTTTTGATCCCGTCCGTTCGCGTTGAAAACTGTAATCCTGTTCTCGCAGCAATGATTGCGACCGCAGCCAATCTCTCTCCCGCGCCGTTGGAGATACACGACCTCACCGTCGCGTATCACAAGAAGCCGGTGCTGTGGGGCATCGACATCACCGTGCCGCGCGGCAAGCTCGTCGGCATCGTCGGCCCCAATGGCGCCGGCAAATCCACGCTCATCAAGGCCGCCATGGGCCTGCTCCCGTTGAGCAGCGGCTGGGTGAAGGTCTTCGGTGAGCCGGTGAAGAAAAACCTCCGGCGCGTCGGCTACGTGCCGCAGCGCGAATCGGTCGATTGGGATTTTCCGGTCAGTGTCATGGACGTGGTGCTCATGGGGCGCTACGGGCATCTCGGGTTGGTGAGCCGTCCGTCGAAACACGACCGCGACATCGCGCGTGAGTGCCTTGACAAGGTGAAGATGCTGCCCTACGCGAACCGCCAGATTTCCAATCTCAGCGGCGGCCAACAACAACGCGTCTTCCTGGCGCGCGCCCTGGCGCAGGAAAGCGACCTCTACTTCATGGACGAACCGTTCTCGGGCGTCGATGCCGCGACGGAAAGCGCCATCGTCACGCTGTTGCACGAGTTGAAGGACCGCGGCAAGACGCTGCTGGTCGTCCATCACGACCTGCCCACGGCGCGCAATTACTTTGACATGCTCCTGCTGTTGAACATGCGCGTGGTCGCCTTCGGGCCGACCGACCAGGTGTTCAACTACGAGCTGCTGCAAAAGACTTACGGCGGACGCCTCACGATTCTTTCGGAAGTGGCGCACGCCGTGGAAGCGCAATTGAAGTGAAACGGAGTGGTTCCATCGCGGTGTTCCTGCTGTTGGGGCTGTGTGCCAACACCGCCCAGGCTGCCAAGATCGGCGACATCTCGGACACGAACCTGTGGGATCAGGCGGTTCGCTTCTTCACGTTTCAAGACCCTGCCGTTCGTTACGCGCTGGCCGGCTCGATGCTGCTGGGCATCACGTGCGGGTTGCTGGGGAGTTTCATCGTCGTGCGCAAGATGGCGTTGATGGGCGACGCGCTATCGCACGCCGTGTTGCCGGGCGTGGCATTGGGCTTTCTGGTCAACATGACCAAAGACCCGGTGGCCATCTTTATTGGCGCCACCATCGCGGGACTGTTGGGAACCACGGTGGTGAGCCTGATCAAGCAAACGACGCGCCTCAAGGAAGACACCGCGTTGGGCATGGTGCTCGCCGGTTTCTTTTCCATCGGCATCTGCCTGGTCACGATGATCCAATCGCTGCCCACCGGCAACAAAAGCGGCATCGACAAGTTCTTGTTCGGCCAGGCGGCGGCCATCAGTTCGGCCGACGTGCGGCTCATGGCCATCGTGACGATCCTGTCGGTGGTGATCATCGCGCTTTTCTACAAGGAATTCCTGGTCACCAGTTTCGACCCCGGCTTTGCGCGCGCCTCGGGGTTCCCGGCGCAATTGCTGCACCACACGCTGATGCTGCTGCTTGCCTTCGCAGTGGTGATCGCGCTTCAGGCCGTCGGCGTGGTGCTGGTGTCGGCCATGCTCATCACGCCGGCGGCGGCTGCTTACTTGCTCACCGATCGCATGCATCGCATGATTGTGCTGGCGGCGCTGTTCGGCATGGGCGCGGGCGCGGCGGGCGCGTTCTTTTCCTTCCTCGGCCCCAGCCTGCCGACCGGGCCGTTCATGGTGCTGGGAGCGAGCGCGGTTTTTGCCGCTGCGTTTCTTTTTGGTCCGAAACATGGCGTGCTGGCGCGCTGGTGGCGGCAGCGTTCGCGCGCCTTGCGCATTCAGCGCGAGAACACGCTCAAATCCATTTATCACGTCCTTGAAGCGCGCGCCTTCCAGGGCGAGGGCGTTTCCGTGCGCGAACTGGCCGAGCGCCGCCGCGAGACCATCGAGGATGTCGCGCAACAAACGGTCGAACTTCGCCGCCACGGCCTCGCTACATTGCACGAGGAAGGCAACCTTGTTTTTTTGACACCCGAAGGCTGGCAACGCGCCTGCGCCATCGTGCGCAATCACCGGCTTTGGGAATTGTATCTGACGAACGCGGCGCAAATCGCAGCCGACCACGTCCACGAAGACGCCGAGAAAATCGAGCACGTGCTGGGCGACGAAGTGGTGCGCGAGATCGAGAAGCGGCTCAACTACGCCACCATCGATCCGCATGGCCGTTCCATTCCGGGACTGGCGGACATGCAAAAGGGCGCCACGCCGCCGGATCGCCCGAGCGACCTGGTCGGTTACGGAAAGAATTGAGCGATGAACTTCATCCCCGCATTCCATTTCCAACAGCACATCGTCGCTCCGTGGACGGAGAACTTCACGTCCAACATCTGGATCTTCCTCATGGGCTTCCTGGTGGCGACGGCTTGCGGGCTGGTCGGCAATTATCTCATCCTGCGTCGCATGGCGCTGGTGGGCGACGCCATCAGCCACAGCATTTTGCCCGGCATCGCCATCGCGTTTCTCATCTCGGAAAGCCGCGCCTCGCTGCCGATGTTTCTGGGCGCGCTCGTCGCGGGCATCGTCACGACGATTCTCATTGAGCTGATTCACAAAAAGACGCGCGTAAAGCAGGACTCCGCCATCGGCATCGCGTTCACGAGTTTGTTCGCGCTCGGCGTCATTCTCATCAGCCTCTACGCGTCGAAGATCGATCTCGACCAGGAATGCGTGCTCTACGGCGAAATTGCGTTCGTGCCGCTGGAAACGCCGGTGAAACTGGGCGAACTGAGTCTTGGCCCCTTTCCCGTGGTTCGCATGGCGATCGTCGCCGCGCTCACGCTGTTGCTGGTGCTGCTCTTTTACAAGGAACTGCTCGTCAGTTCATTCGACGCCGGACTGGCTGCGGCCCTCGGCATCAACGCCACACTCGTTCACTATGCGTTGATGAGCTGGTTGTCGGTGGTGGTGGTCAGCGCATTTGAAGCCGTCGGCGCCATCCTCGTCATCGCCATGCTGATTCTGCCGGGTGCGACGGCCCAGATGCTCTCGACGCGCCTGCCGGTCATCATGGTGCTCACCGTCGTCTGTGCCGCGCTCAGCTCGCTGCTGGGCATTCACCTGGCCACGTGGCTTGATTGCTCGATGGCCGGCGCGATGGTCGTCATGGCCTCGTTCCTCTTTTGCGTCGCCTGGGTGTTCAGCCCGCACGACGGCCTCCTGCGCCGCTGGTCCCGCGCCCGCCTCGAAGCGCCCGCCCTGCCCGACGCCGAGGAGTCGCAGGCGAACCTGTAATCCCCCCACAGATTCAGAAAAAGCACAGATTCTATTTGCGGGACTGCCGCTGTGGCAACGCCCAGCCGCAGCGTGTGTCTTGGAACAAAAAGCCCCAAGGCAACCTGAAAGGTTGCCAGACATTAGCGCGGTTAAAGTTTAACTGTGGCCGCCAGCGGGGCGCAGGCTTCAGCCCGCTTCAGCGTGGTTTGTGCTGGCGGCGTTGAAGCGGCGTGAACGCCGCGCTCCTGGCGACCAAGCAAAATGCGGCTACAGAATTATTGGATCTGCCATAGCCGGGGGTTGAGCGAGTCCGCGAGCGATACCCCCGGAACCGGTCCGCAGAGCCAACGACCCCGGAGGG
>JBFMBT010000344.1:0-6898 GCA_040754875.1 Verrucomicrobiota bacterium
GCGCTGAGAAGACCAACACACTGCGGGTCCAGACGCCGGAGGGAATCGTCTTTTCCCTGCCGCTGGCGGGGCCGGTCACGCGCTGCATGGCGTGGGTGATTGACCAACTTTGCATCTTTGGCGCGATGGCGGTGATCATCGTTGCCGTCGTGATGCTGGGCGTGCTGATCCCGGATCTTTCGTTCGCGCTGATGTTCCTGGCGTTTTTTACCATCCAGATCGGCTACGGCATCGCCACGGAATGGTTTTGGCGCGGCCAGACGGTGGGCAAGCGCGTGTTGCGCCTGCGGGTCGTGGATGCCCACGGGTTGAAACTTCAGTTCAGCCAGATTGTCATCCGCAATCTGTTGCGTTTCGTGGACAGCCTGCCGGCGCTGTATCTGCTCGGGGGGATCGTCTGCCTGGCCAGCCGCAAGGCCCAGCGGCTGGGCGACCTGGCGGCCAACACGATTGTGGTGCGCACACCCCAAGCCTTCGAGCCGAACCTCGAGCAACTCTTTGGCGGCAAGTTCAATTCGCTGCGCCAGCACCCGCACCTGGCCGCGCGGCTGCGCCAGCGCGTGTCGCCCGCCGAGGCCGGCGTCGCGTTGCGCGCGCTGGTGCGCCGGGACGACCTGGAGCCGGCGGCGCGCGTGGAGTTGTTTGCGGAGATCGCCGGCCATTTCCGTTCGCTGGTGGAATTTCCACCCGACGCCGTCGAGGGGCTGGCGGATGAGCAATACGTGCGCAACGTGGTGGACATCATCTATCGCCAGCGCGGCAAGGAGGAAGCCAGGGCCGGCGGGGAACTGGTGGGCCGCTGAAACGCTGAAGACGAACCTCAGTGTGCCAAGGGATTGCCGGCCGATTGACGACCAACCCGGGGAGTCAGGTTTCCATGCGGTTTCCTCGTTCACCGATGCCACGCCGCCACACAAAACCCCCGGTTGGCAACGGTGTTCAACCCGTGTAAGATACGCTTCGAAGACATGACGAATCCGCCACGCATATTGTATTGCCATTGCGCCTACGCCCAGGTCGTGCCCAAAGAGGTCAAAGAGGCGGTGTTGAAGAAGCTTTCCGATTCCGGGGTCGCATTTGAGGCGGTGGCGGATCTGTGTGAGATGTCCGCCCGCCGCGACCCGGCGCTGCAACGCCTGGCCGAAGGCGGCGCCATAAAAATCGCCGCCTGTTATCCGCGCGCGGTGAAGTGGCTGTTCGCGGCGGCGAAGGCGCCCTTGCCCATCGACGCCACGGAGGTGTTGAACATGCGGGTCCAGAGCGCGGATGAAGTGGCGGCGTCTTTGTTTGAGCCGACGGTTCAACCGAATGTTCCCGCCGGGAAGGTCACACGGCCGAGCGCTGTCGAGTTGCCTACGCCTGCGAATGCCACATCTTGAAAGACTCCCATGGCCCTGAATCCCACCACGCTCCGCGTCGTCCTCTACGAAGGCAACGGCGCTCAACCGCTCCCCGCCGCCGATCGGTTCGCGCTGTTGACCGACTTGCTCAACAAAGGATACACCGTCACGCGCACCACCACCGGCGGCCAGGTCGCTCCGGCCGACCGCAGCGCGTTGTTTGTGCTGGGGAAATTCGACGGTGGCCGGCCACCGAACGCCGAGGACGCGGCGGGCCGGGTTCCGGTGCATTTCCACCACATCGAGAATTGGGATGCCGCCCGCGTGAACGAAAGCGTCGAATCCGCCCGCAGCGAAGCCAACGCCGCGCGGCACGGCGAATGGAAACCGTGGTTCCCGGTGATTGACTACGATCGCTGCACCAACTGCATGCAATGCCTGAGCTTTTGTTTGTTCGACGTGTATGGCGTGGATGACGGGCAGCGCATCCAGGTGCAGAACAACGACAATTGCAAAACCAATTGCCCTGCCTGCTCGCGCGTCTGTCCCGAGGCCGCCATCATGTTCCCCAAGTACAAGGCCGGTCCCATCAACGGCGACGTGGTGAGTGACTCCGATCTGCAGCGCGAGAAAATGAAGGTGGACATCTCAGCATTGCTGGGCGGCGACGTGTACCAGATGTTGCGCGTTCGTAGTGAGCGCGCCAAATCTCGCTTCAGCAAGGAGCGCGATTCGGACAAGGCGCTCAACGAACGGCAAAAATGCCTCACCAAGCTGGCCCAATCGGGCGACATCCCCGCCGAGGTGCTGATGTCGCTGCCCTCGCCGGATGAAATCCTGCGCAAAGCCGAGGAAGCGAAGCTTAAGGCGCAGGCGGCGCTGGCGGCGCAGCCGAAGCAGGGTTGAGTCGAAGCGTTGCCGTCAACGGTTCCACGGCAATATCCCTACTTGATCTCCACAGGAATGTCCGTCGGCGTGGATTTGAAGGTGGAGGAGGGCGCGAGTTCGCAGCGAATAATAGCCGGGCCGGGAGCGGCGTTGGGAGCGACCCGCACGGGGCCGTGGTAGAGCAATCCTCAGCAGCGGCTTTTAAGGTCGAAGCGATCGCGGTGTTCCTTGCCGTCAGTGTCCTTGTAGATGATCGTGGCCACCACGTAATCGCTGGCGGGAAGAAATTTGTCGTCCACGCAACTGAACGCACCCGCGACACTGCCCGGGTTGCCGATAAACACCCTGAAATCATTTTCCCGCGTCCTTTGGAGTGTCCCGCTGAGCCAGTGTTGGAAGCGGAACGGGCCATCGTTGCCCGGCACAAAAATGGGTGCATCCTGCGGTGTATGCGCGAGATTCAGATAGCGATTCGAATCGGTGGGGTACGGCCCTTGCGTCAGTTGGCCGCCCAGCCATTTCATGCGGTAGCTCGTGCGATCACGCGTCCACGTGATTTTGAATTCGGTGTGGGCACGGCTGGCACCGGGTTCGGTGAAGTTGCCGATTTCGAAGGCCATTCGCCCGGAGCCTTCGGGTTTGCCCGTGAACCGCTCGCTGAGCGCAGTCAGGTCACCATCGGCATTTAGATCCAGATAAAGCACATCGTAAACCGGGCTGGCGGCCTTGGACTTGTCCACGACGGCCCACACGCGGGTTTCGCCTTTGGGGCCAAAGAGAAACAGCCCATAAAGCGGCTGTGCAGCGGTGAGCGTGGGGAGTTTCGCGATGCGGCGGTCCACCTTGCTGAAATCGATGTCCTCCGCGTGCGCGGCCACGGCCAGAAACGCCGCGGCGCAGAAAGCAACGACAGCCTGTTTGAAAACGGGGCCCTTCAACCTGAAGGGGAACATGCGCCACGAAGGGCGGTTTGTCAAGGGAGGCTCATTTCACCAAAAACTGCGGCGTTTCCTTTGCCAGTTCGTCTTCCCACGCTTTGAGGCGTTGCTTCAAGTCCGCCAGAATCTCCGGGTGACGCCATTGTTCGTCACGGCGTTCGCTGATGTCGTCCTTGAGGTTGATGAGCATTTCGATGACGACGCCGTCCTGGATGTACTTCCAATCGCCGTGACGGACAGCCTTTTGCTTGCGCTGGCCGCGGTCGATGCGCCAGCAAAGGGTGCGCGTCTGGATGGCCTGCTCGCCGGTGAGGATGGGAACGAGATTGATGCCATCGAACGTGTGGCCGGCGGGCGGTTTTGCGCCGGCGATGGCGGCGAAGGTGGCGGTGAGGTCCATGGTGATGCCGACCTGGCGCGTAACGACGCCCTTGGGCAATTTCGCGGGCCAGCGCATGAGGCACGGCACGCGGATGCCGCCTTCCCAAAGTGTTCCCTTGTGATGGAACAGCGGCGAGTTGTCCGCATAACGTTCGCCGCCGTTGTCGCTGGAGAAGACGAACAACGTGTTGTCGAGGATGCCTTGCTTTTCCAGTTCGGCGAGCATCATGCCCACACCTTCATCGACCTTCTCGAGCATCGCGGCGTAAATGCGGCGGTTGCCATCGTACATGTTTGCCTTGGTGACGGACGGCTCAGGTCGGCCGGGCGGCTGGAACGGTGCGTGAACAGCCAGATGCGGCACGTAGAGAAAAAACGGCTCCTTCGCGTGCTTGCGGATGAATTGCGTGGCGCGCTGGTTGAGCAGGTCGGTGAGATAACCTTCCATCTTCACCGGCTTCAGGCCGTCGCGCAACGCGTAGGTGCCATCGTAGTAAGCGTGTTTGTAATAATCCGCGTGGCCGAGCAATTCGCCGAAATATTCGTCAAAGCCGTGTCTGGTGGGATTGTAGTCATCAGGATAACCGAGGTGCCATTTGCCGAAGGCGCCGGTGGCGTAGCCGGCCGTTTTCAACATCTTCGCGATCGTCGGCGTGGTGGTGGGCAAACCCAGGGCGTGCATGTCGGGCACCTTGACCCATTCATTGCCCACGCGCCGGGTCTGCTCGGCCGTGAAACCGAGTGCCCATTCAAAACCAACGCGTTGCTGCCAGCGGCCGGTGATGAAGCCGCAGCGGGTGGGTGTGCAAACCGGCGCGTTGGCGTAGAAATCGCTGAACTTCACGCCCTCGCGCGCGAGGCGGTCGATGTTCGGCGTGCGGATGTCTTTCGCGCCGTAACAGCCAATGTCCGCGTAGCCCATGTCATCGGCCAGCACGAAGACGATGTTGGGGCGGGTGGCGGCGGGAAGAGAAGAAATCGCGACAACAAGGCAGACGAGCAGCAAGAGGCGTTTCATGGCTGAGGTGTAAGACTACAAAAACGGCCGTGCGAGGGGAACCGAATTCGTGGCGGCGCACGGAGGCGCGACAATGGCGGTTTGTCCTACAAAGAATTTGTGTGACGCGGTGTCGAAGCGCTTGAACGACGCCAATTCGGCGCGGGTCTAATCGGGACGGGCACGCTCGCGGGATGTTTACGGCGGGCGGCCCCGACGATACGGCGAGTTGCTGGGAGGGAGGCAGCAGCAGTGGCTGTCGTGTCGTCCTGTAGTCGAACCAAAACCGAAAACACGATGCGTTATGAAACCCAAATATCCGTTGGCGGTGATCGTCACCTCCCTCCTGCTGGCTGGCTGCGAACCGCCGAAATCATCTGAGCCGCCGAGCTCCTCGGGGACCACCATGTCCACGCCCGAAGTGAAGCAGTCATCCAGCACGGCCACACCGCCGATGCCGGAAAATCCAACGCCTGCAACAAGGACACCGGCCACACCGGCAACTCCCACGACCGAAATGAAAAAGGAATCCTCGCCGTTCTCGCCGACCGGCCTGGCCAATCCACAGCGGACGGAGGTCCGGGACACGTACGTCACTGCGATGGAAGAGAAGTTGAAAAAGATGGATGAACTCATAGCGTCGCTCAGCGAAAAGGCGGTGACGCTTGATGAAAATTCCGAGGCGCGAAAGGCGCTCGAGAGCCTGCGCGAACAGCGCACACAACTGGGCCGCAAGTTCGACGCCGTCAAGCAATCGAGTCAGGACACGTGGATCGAAAACCGCTCGGGTTTTGACACGGCGTTGACCGAGTTCGAGAAGTCCTACGAAACAACCAAAACGAAGTTTGGCGGTTATTAAGCTCCGCCGTCGCTTGAGGCGTCCCGCGTGGAAAATCGCGGGACGCCTTCACGGCGCGAATTTCTGGATGCGCTGATTGGACGCATCGACGACGTACACAAACCCCTTGCTGTCCATCGCCATGGCGTGGGGCAAACGAAACTGGCCGGGTTGCTCCCCCTCCCCACCGAAACCGAGCAGGTACTTTCCCTCCGTCGTAAAGAGCTGGATGCGATTGTTGGTGGCGCCCACCCACACGCGTCCACGCGAATCCACGCAAACGCCGATTGGTCCGAGCAACGGATTGCGCACGCTCTTGGGCCGACCGCCGAAACCGCCCGGGCCATCGCTGTTGTCACCCCAGGCGAGCAGCGGTTTGCCGTCCGCCGTGAGTTTTTGAATGCGGCCATCGTGCGACTCGGTGGTGTAAACATTTCCCTGCCGGTCGAACGCAAGGAAGTGCGGACCGCCGAAGCGGCTGCGTGGCTTGTCGCCGCCGCCGAATCGGCCCGGCTCGCGCCCGTGCCCGCCCCAACACTCCAGGAATCCGCCGTCGAGCGTGAAGCGTTGCACGCGGTGATTTCCCTGGTCGGCCACGTAAAGCGTCCCATCCGGCCCGATGGCCAGGCCGCCGGGTTGATCGAACTCGCAATCTCCGGTGCCCAGCTTGCCCCATTCCAGCAGTTTGTTGCCGTAGGAGTCATAGACATACACCGCGGGATGCAACATCGACGTCACATACAAACGCCCATCCTTTCCCACGGCGATGCCGCCCGGATGGTCCACAACGGGAAATTGGGCGAGAAACTTTCCGGACGAATCGAACTTCTGCACGCGATTCGCGTTGAACTCGGCGATGAAGATTTCGTCCTGGCGGCTGATGGCGATGCCGATGGGCGAGCGGAATTCGCCCGGTCCCTCGCCCTTCTTTCCCCAAGCGAGCACAAAGCGCGGCGGCGAAGTGTTGACCGTGGATGGCGCTGTTTTGTCGGACGGAAAGCGTGCGCAACCGGTGAATGCCCCCAACCAGAACACCAGCAGCAGTCCGGTGAGGGGTTTCATGCTATGATTATGAATCAGCGACGCCGGGTTCGCCACGACAAAGCGACGGCCTCTGGCACACCGCCCGAAGTTGTGCTAAACTGCCCACTAACGACGTTCGCGGACCGCCGCCCAACCGCAGCACTGGATACCGCCCGTTTTTTCGCACAACCGTTTGTTTTTCAAACAGTTTCGATTGATTTGCAAAAACGTGATTTGCCGTTTGTGGCAAAGGACTTGCTCCGTCTGAGGTATGTTTAACTGGTTCCGCAAGAAACCATCGAAGTTTGAAACCATCAAGGCCCGCGCCGAAGAAGGCGATCCCGAGGCGCAGCGCCAGTTGGGCATCATGCTGGCCGAAGGCATGGACGTACCCCGCGACACGATGGAAGCGGCCAGATGGTTCCGCAAGGCCGCCGAGCAGGGGGATCGCGCCGCCCAGTACAATTTTGCCATCATGCACTCCACCGGCTCC
>JBFMBT010000345.1:0-6852 GCA_040754875.1 Verrucomicrobiota bacterium
CTCAGCGTAAAGCCGAACAGCACCAGCACATGCACACTGGCGGAAGCTAGAAAGCTGAATGTCCGGATGCGGCTCACGGGGTGGATGTTTTTGCCTTCGTTTCAATGGCGACCTTCGAGATGCCCAGGCGCCGCACTTCGTCCAGCACCGCCACGGCGTGGCCGAAGTACGCTTTCTCGTCGCCATTGATGAAAATCTTGGGGTCGTCGCTGGATGCCTTCACCTGTTGCAGGCGCGCCACCAGTTGCTCGGGCACGATCTTCTCCTTGTTGAAATAAATCTCGCCATGCTCGGTGATGCTGATGGAGGTGTAATCCTTGCGGTCTTGCGGCGCGCTGGTGCTGGCCACCGGCAGGTTCACCGGGATGCCCTGGTTCTTCACCATCGAGAGCGACACCATCACAAACGTCGCCAGCAAAAAGAAAATGATGTCGATGAGCGGGATGATCTCGATGCGCGCCCGCTTGTTCGCTCTGGGAGAAGGGATGGTCATGGCTGGCGTCGGTCCGGTGGTGGCGGCTTAACTGAGCACGTCCTCGTTCTTGCGCTCGGCCTTCAAGAGCAGCAATTCCAGCCGGGACGCGGCATCCTCGATTTCGTGGCGGGCTTCCTCCAGGCGCGAATTCAGGTAATTGAAGGGAATCAACGCCACAATCGCGATGCCCAGGCCGAACGCCGTCGCAATCAATGCCTCGGCAATGCCGCCCGTGATGGCCGCCGGCGCGTCCAGCTCGGCGTTCCCCAGCAGGCCGAACGCGTGAATCATGCCCGTCACCGTGCCCAGCAAACCCAGCAACGGCGCCAGCGTGATGATGGTGTCCAGCGTGGCCAGGCCGCGGTTGAACCGCTTCAACTCCTGGCCGGCCGCGCGCAGCAGCGCGTTGGAATACGATTGCTCCCGGTGGCTCAGCGCATACACCAGCGTCCGCGCCACGAAATCATTGCTGCTCTGGCCGCGCCGGATGGCGATTTCCGAGTCGCCATGCTCGACGTGGTTGAGGATGTCGTCCACCACCGCGCTGTCGCGGCGGCTCAATTCGCGCACGGTGAAGAACAGCCGCTCCACCACGACCGTCAGGGCCACGAGGGACGTCAACAACAGCGGCCACATGATGGGGCCGCCTTTTAAAAAGATTTCGATCATAAGCCAGTAAAACGACGTTGGTGACCCTCGCAGAGGTTGGCCGATGGCGCAAACGCCGTCTTGTCTAATTAAGACTGAGTCTCAATATTGATTAGCGTCGGGCGTGTGTCAACGGCTTTTTCCAGCCGCCAACACGCCGTTATTAAAATCATTAGACGCCTCTTCGCAGTTCCTGTCCGACCACTTTTTGGCCGCCATTAGGCCAGAATTGCCTGAGCCGAAGATGCTTAATCCGTTGCAAATGAGTTGATTGACGTGACGTCGCTCCCATCCGTCCGCCACACCTGCAACGCGGGCGCGCGCCCCTTCTTCAACTGGCGAAACGCCTCGGGCAACGCGCGCTTCGTGACCTGCCGTTCCTGCACGCCCGTGGCGTCGCAGCCCAGCAACAACGCGTGCGCCTTGTAAACGCGCGGATGGCCAATCACCCGCACCGCGCCCGGCGGCAGCGCCGGAGCCGGCCGCCGGTCCAGCACCAGAAAACTCAACGGCAGGCTGTGGAGATCGATGCCGGTGAGGCTGGCAAAGCGCGCCCAATTCGAATCCGTGAACACCTCGGGCGGGGACGGCGCGAAGTGATGGCACCAATGCCGCGCATTCTCCGGCGTCGTCATGCCGCACGCGGCCTGATGCACACACGGCGCCACCACGTTGAACGCGCCGCGCAAGCGCTCGCGGACACCGATCAACACGCGGCTCGTGTCATACGTTCCCGGTTCCACCCAGATGACGGCCACCGCCTTTCCCGCCAGCGCCACCAGTTCGTCCACCTGCGCCGGCGTCATCTCCGTAAGGACATGGCTCAACAACAGCGTGCCCGGTTCCGCCTCCGGAGACACACGCACCGGCAGTCCGGGAAATTCGCTTTCCGCCGCGCGCGCGGCGAAACGCGTCGCCAGCGCCGAGCGATCGTGCAGCGCCAGTCCCTGGACCGCATCGGCGCGGAACTGCCGCAGAAAGGCGCGCCCGGCCACGCCGCTGCCGCAGCCCCAGTCCAGCACCTCGCCCGATGGCGGCGACCACCCGCGCTGCCGCAATTCGCGCAAGACGTAATGCCATTTCCACGCGATGCGCGCGCCAAACGTCTGGTCGTAACTCGCCAGGTCCGATTCGCTCCGCCAATAATCCCGCGCGCCGGCCGTCCCTTCGAGAAACGCCGCGCGCAACCGCTCCAGCGACTTCCAGTCGATGCGCTCCCAGTTCATGCGGGTGGACGTTGCAGCAACGCGTCCAGCGCGTGCCGTTGAATGCCAAAAAACTCCTTCAACCGCACAAGGCGTTCCCGCGCCGCTTCCGACGTGAATGGTTCGCCTTCGCGCACCGCCGAAACCATCAGGTTCTTCGGCGTGTGCTCCGACGCGATGAATTCGAACATCTTCGTGCGATACCCCGCCCATTCCAGAAACAGCGCGCGCAGACCGTCGGTCAGCCATTCCGCCAGGCGTTCTTCCATGATGCCATGCCGCAGCACCGGCGCCAGCGGCTCGGGATGCCCCACCTGCGGCCGCAATTCCTTGTGACAGCAGGGCGCCACCAGGATCAACTTCGCGCCCAGCTCGATGCCCCGCAAAATCGCCGCGTCTGTTGCGGTGTTGCACGCGTGCAACGCAATCAACCCGTCCACGCGCGGCAACGACACTGACTGAATGTCGCCCGCCACAAATTCCAGCCCTTCCGCGCGCACTTCGCGCGCCAGCAGGTTCATTGCTTCGACCAGTTCCGCGCGTGCCTCCACGCCGATGACGCGCACCGGCGTCTGCCACTGGCGCCGGAACAAGTGCCACAGGCCGAACGTCAGATAACCCTTGCCCGCGCCCATGTCCGCGAACACCCGCTCCGCCTTGCTCCCTTCCCAGCCCGCTTCGCGCGCCAGATGCGTGATGATTTCCAGGTAACGATTCACCTGCCGGTGCTTGTCCGCCATGCGCTCGCGCACGCGGCCCGCAGCGTCGATCAAACCCAGGCCGCGCAGCCAATCGCGCGCCGATTCATCCAGCGGCTCATGGCGCGCCCGGTCGTGCGCGCGTGGCGGCGCCTGTTTCACGGATGCCTTGTGCGCCACCAGCCGCGCCTTGCCCGATTCGCTGCGGAAGAACTGCCAGTCCCCCGCGGTCGTCACCAGCAGCGCGCTGCGGAATTCCTTCGCCAGCAAGCCCCGGATGCGTTCGCACCCTTCCTTGACCGGCAGGTTCTTCGTCACATCGCGCGTTGCCTCCCGAAATGTGAACGACAAATGCGCCTTCCCCTTCAACTCGACCTGCCGCACCAGCACCTTTTCCACCGCCGCCCCCGCCTGCGCCGGGCGCGACAACGTCAGCCGCACGAACGCGCCCCCGGCCGCGCTTTGCTCCAGCCGCTGCATCAATTCATCTTGCGCATCCGTCATGGTGCCTTCGAGCGTTCCGGCTCCTCTCCCCAAAGTCAAACCCCGTTCCTCCATGAATTTCCCTTAACAATCCGGCGCGCCAGCGACTTGGAAACCCGCGCCGACACGTGGATGCTCACCCAAACCAACCGGCGTGGCGCCTTCGCGTCCTTCGCGCCATGCATTAGCGATCAGAATGCAAAACTGCGTGTATCACCCCATTGCGACGCTCGGCGGGGGCGTTAAATTTCGCCATCGAAGCCGTTCCGTCGAAAGAATTTCGTGGCGTGCCGCGGCGCGTTGGATTAAAAATGAGTTCGCTTTGAAAACGATCCCCATAGAAACGGTCACCGAGGCATGGGACCGGTTTTCTTCCATCCCGGAGGAAGACATCGAGGATTTGTTGAATCGCGTCGCGCACCAGCAACCCTGTATTGTCGCCTACCTGCTGGCGGCGGACGAGGAATACATGCGGGGCGTGCAGCAAGGGACGCTGTTGTTCATCGGGTTGACGATTCACGAGATCATGGCCGAAGGGCGGCCGCACATGGCGCCGGTGGATAGCGCGGCCATCGACGCGATGGAGCAGAAGAACATCGAGTTCATCGAGCGCATGGCCGAGGAATCCGAGATTCACCAACGCACCGACTCGCTCTGGATGGTGCAGAATTACAATCAAATGCCGCTGCTGGGCGCCGCCCTGGAAGCCCTCATGGCCGATTGGGAAGACGCCCCCGAGATGGCCGATGAAAACCTCGGCATGATGCTCCTCCATCTCAAGACCGTCATCGATTGCCTGGACCAGTGAACGGTTCCCGGCCGCCTGAACCGGCCAACCACCGGACGCCATGAACCTGCGGGCGGTGACTGAACGTGCGACAGCGCTCCGCGCCCTCCTCAACCGCCAGCTTCCCGCCTTTGCCGAACCGGGCCGCGACTATTTTCTTTCCCGCTGGCTGTTCCTCCGGTTCCTCGGCCTGATCTACTTTATCGCCTTCGTTTCGCTCTGGGTGCAGATCGATGGTCTGGTCGGCAGCAATGGCATCCTGCCGGCGCGACAGTTCATCGACGCCGCCCGCGAACAGCTTGGCCCCGGCGGTTTCTGGCGCGCGCCGACGCTTTGCTGGCTCAATGCGTCCGATGGTTTCCTGCATTTCCTGTGCTTCAGCGGTGTCGTATGCGCGGTGCTGGCCATGGCGGGAGTTGCGCCGCAGTTTGCCTTCGCGTTGCTGTGGTTGCTTTACCTGTCGCTTGGCACCGTGGGCCAGGATTTCCTCAGCTTCCAATGGGACATCCTGTTGTTGGAGACCGGCTTCCTCGCCATTTTCTTCGCGCCGCGCGCCTGGCGTCCCGGCCTGGGCCGCGAAACACCGCCTCCGCGCATCGTCCTCTGGCTGTTGCGCTGGTTGTTGTTCCGCCTGATGTTCCTGTCCGGCGCGGTGAAGTTGCTCAGCGAAGACGCGGCGTGGTGGAGCCTGGCCGCGCTCGATTTCCATTACGAAACCCAGCCGCTGCCCACGTGGCTCGGCTGGTACGCGCATCAATTGCCGTCCGGCGCGCAGAAGTTCTCCGTCTTCGTCATGTTCATCATCGAACTCGGCGGGCCGTTCCTGATACTCCTGGGCCGGCGTGCCCGGCTCGTGGCCGCCGCGACCTTCGCCGCGTTCATGATCCTCATCGGCCTGACGGGCAATTACTGCTTCTTCAACCTGTTGACCATCGCGCTGTGCATCCCGCTTGTGGACGACACAGCCTGGCGCCGCCGCATTCCGCGCAAATTCGCATCGTCGTTCGTCGCGCCGGCTGCCGCGCCTTCGCTGTCGCTGGTGCGCTTGTCCGGCACCGCGCTGCTGGCCGCCGTCGTGCTGTTCGTCAGCAACGCGCAAATGGCCTTTCGCCTCTGGCCTTGGGAAGAACGCCCTCCGCAGTCCCTCCTGCGACCCGTGCGGCTGGTTTCGCCCTTCCGCAGCATCAACGCCTACGGCCTCTTTGCCGTGATGACCACCACGCGTCCGGAAATCATCATTGAAGGCAGCCACGACGGCGTGAACTGGCGCGCCTACGAATTCAAATGGAAACCGGGCGGCTTGAAATCGCGCCCCCGTTTCGTCGAGCCGCACCAACCGCGCCTGGACTGGCAGATGTGGTTCGCCGCGCTCGGCGATTATCGCGGCAATCCCTGGTTCGTGAATCTGGTCGTGCGCCTGCTTCAAGGCTCGCCCGATGTGCTCGGCTTGCTGGAACACAATCCCTTTCCCGACGCCCCGCCGCGCTACATCCGCGCCGTTCTCCACGAATACCATTTCACCGACTCCGCGACGCGACGCGCGACCGGCCAATGGTGGACGCGCGAGCCGAAGGGTTTGTACCTGCCGCCCATTTCGCTGAACCCGGCGTCCAACCGCGACGCTGGGGCCCGGCCTTGAGGCTGCTTCATTGTTCGCCCGCCAGGAGCGGAATCATCAATTTGGATTGAACGACGCTCAAGCGGCGTAAACGCCGCGCGCCTGAACGCAAATGCTCATGGCGCTCCCGGCCGGGTTCACGTAGAGTGCGCTCCGCTTCATGAAGCCGATTTATATTATCTTGAGCGCGGGCCTGGTGGTGGCCGGCTGCGGCGGGAAAAAGGAAGAGCCCCCCAAAGCCCGGCCGACGATGCAATCATTGGAGGCCTTGCAACCGGCCCCGCCCGATGATGCCCCGGATGCGCTGCCGCCGGGGAGCAAGGCAGCCACCAATTCGGCGCCGCAATCCGCGGCGGCACTTCCCCTGGAAACGAGGGAGGAAATCGAGGAAGCGCTGGAAACGCTCAACGAAGCACTGGCCGAACACGTCGGGCAGACCAAAAAATTTCCCGCCTCGGCGGACGAATTGATCAAAGCCGGACGGCTTGCGCGCCTGCCTTCGGCGCCGGCGGGAAAGAAGTATTTCCTGGACGCCCAACAGAAAGCCTTCGTCCTCGTCGCGGCTGATCGCCCGTGAAAACCTGGCCGAAGCACTCGCGTCGATTGACGGCCTTGCTTTCCGGTTGGTTTGGCGCATGATGCGCGCAGCCTATATGGGAATGCCGAACGAAGACCGCACGCTCACGCCAGCCCAGGTGGAGGCGTTGAACAAGCAACTGTCCGAGATGCGGCATGACGTGAACAACTGTCTGGCCCTCATCATTGCCGCCGTCGAATTGATCAAGCGCAAGCCGGAGTCCGCGGACCGGATGATTGCCACCATCGCCGAACAGCCGCAGAAAATCACCGACATGGTCCGCAAGTTTTCCGATGAATTCGAGCAGGCCTTCGGCATCACGAAGGATTAGGCAGGGGTGAAAGTGGCGGATCGCGGCTGT
>JBFMBT010000346.1:0-6818 GCA_040754875.1 Verrucomicrobiota bacterium
CGTCAAGTTGGGGGACCGGGTGCTTAAGATTCTGGGGCTCGGGTAAGTTTTTTTTGGAGAAAGATTTCTGTGAATACAGAAATTACAGATAATAGAAATGGATGGGTGCTTTACGATGGTGAATGCTGTCTGTGCGCGACGACGGCGCGGCGCTTCGCTGGCCTGTTGGCCGCTCATGACTTTCGCCTCGCGCCGCTTCAGGCGCCGTGGGTGCGGGCGCGCCTGGGCGGCGACGAAGCTGCCTTGCTGCGCGAGATGCGGTTGCTCACGCCGGAAGGATACGTCTTCGGCGGAGCCGAGGCGCTGCGGCAAATCGCCGGGCGCATCTGGTGGGCCTGGCCGTTGTATATCTTGGGGAGCGTGCCGCCGCTGCGCGCCCTATTGGACAAGGCGTACCGGCGCCTGGCGGCGCGGCGCAATTGTGTTGGTGGCGCGTGTAATCTGGGCCCGCGGCGCCGGTGGATTGGTTGGATGCCGCTGGCAGTGTTGCCGGCCATCGTGGTGCTGCTTCGACCGGCGCTGGAACCGTGGGTGTTCATGTGGACGCTCGCCGCCGCCCTGTTCCTCGGCTGCAAATGGCAGACATGGTGGACGCATCGGCACCAACTAACACCTGCTCGCAGCCTGGCGTATTGGCTGTGGGTGGGAATGGATCCCCAGCCCTTCGCTAAAACCGATGTCAAAAGCGGCGTAATCCTAACACGCACGGAATGGCGCGCCGCCCTTTTCAAAACGATTCTCGGCGCAATCCTATTGTGGCAAGTCACGGACGCCCCCATCGGAGTGAACAACATGCTCGCCGGATGGGTGGGTATGTTCGGCATCATCCTGCTGTTGCACTTCGGCGTGTTTCATCTGCTCGCGTTGTTCTGGCGTCGGCGCGGTTTCGCGGTGGAACCGCTCATGAACGCGCCGTTGCTCGCCACCTCGCTCGGCGATTTCTGGGGCAACCGCTGGAATCGCGGCTTCCATTACCTGGCCTACGCATGGATTTTCAAGCCGCTCGTGCGCCGCCATGGCCTTGTTCCGGCCATGCTGATGACGTTCCTCGCGTCGGGCTTGGTGCATGACCTCGTGATCTCGCTGCCTGCCGGGGCCGGGTACGGCCTGCCCACCCTTTACTTCGTTGCGCAAGGCTTCGGTGTCCTGCTGGAACGTTCGCGGTTGGGGCGGCGACTTGGATTGGGGCATGGCGTTGTTGGCTGGTTGTTCGTATTCGTCTTTACGGCGGGCCCGGCTTTCCGGTTGTTCCATCCGCCGTTCGTGCAAAACGTCATCCTGCCGATGCTCCAAGCCATCGGCGCTACCGGAGGTAATCCATGAAAACATCCACCCTCACTCTTCTGCTGCAACTGGCCGGCGTGCTTCATATCGGTTTGATTTGTGCCGGCGCTTCCATGCCGCGCGCCGTCAATCTGCATTCGCACGTGGCCACGCTGCCGCCGTTCATCCGCCGGTTGTTCTACGTTTACTTCACCTTCATCGGCTTGATGCTTCTCGGCTTCGGCGTCATCACGTTCGCGTTTGCCGAAGCACTGGCTGCAGGCGCTCCGCTCGCCCGGGCATTGTGCGCCTTCCTCGCCGTTTTCTGGACGGTGCGATTGGTCGTGGCGGCATTGGTCTTCGACGTGCGGCCCTATCTGATCAACTGGTTTTATCGGGTCGGGTATCAAGCAACGAACCTCGCGTTCATTTACCTGGTTTTGGTTTATGTCCTGGCGGCTTGGAAAGGAGGCGCGCCATGAAAGCCGTGCTGGTCACACTGCGCAAAGCGTGGAAGCGGGCGGTCGCCGTATTCCTGCCGTCGCGCCGCGACGAACCGCAACCGCGCAATATTGAGCAACGGCCCGGCCGCCGCTCGCCCACGGGTAAGCATCGCAAAACCATCGTCTTCTTCGAAATGCCATGAACTTTCCCATGCCCATCATTCGCGGCGTCATCGCGCGACGCCTGCTCATCAACTTCCGCGTCGATCCTGAAGTGGTCGCGCGGCTGCTTCCACTGCCGTTTCGACCACGTTTGGTGCGTGGCCGGGCCCTGGCGGGCGTGTGTCTCATTCGCCTGGAACAATTGCGGCCACGAGGCGTGGCGGGTGTCTTTGGTATCGCTTCCGAGAACGCGGCGCATCGCATTGCCGTGGAATGGGATGGTGAAACCGGTCCATGCCAGGGCGTGTTCATTCCCCGGCGCGATACCAATTCGTTGCTCAATCAACTGGCTGGCGGACGCCTTTTCCCCGGCGTCCATCATCTCGCAGACTTTCGAATCTTTGAATGCCCGACGCGCATCAAACTCGACCTGCGCAGCCGCGATGGAATAACGCGGTTGCGCGTGGCGGCGCGGATTGCCGGGGAGTTGTCGGAGCACTCGGTCTTTGCGTCGCTGGAGGAAGCTTCGGCGTTTTTCCAGGATGGCGCACTCGGGTGGTCGCCGTCGGTGCGGGAGAATGAATTTGACGGGCTGGAGTTGCGTACGTTCGAGTGGCACATGCAACCACTGGCGGTCGAGCGCATCGAGTCCAGCTACTTTGCCGATGCGCGGCGGTTTCCGAATGGTTCGGTGGAGTTTGACTCGGCATTGCTGATGCGCGGTCTGGAACACGAATGGATTGCGCGCGGGAAGATGCGCGCCGGGGAAAGCGCGCTGTGCGCCACGTGAAAGGGCAAGGCTATGGAACGCATCATACTGGCGGGTGGCAGCGGGTTTCTGGGCGGCGTGTTCACCCGATATTTTGCCGCGAAAGGATTCGAAGTGGTGGTGCTCACCCGCCAGCCGCGGCAACAAGAGACACACGCGCGCGAAGTGTTTTGGGACGGCGAAACCCTGGGTGACTGGGTAAAGGAACTGGAGGGCGCGCAGGCGTTGATCAATCTGGCCGGGCGCTCGGTCGATTGCCGTTATCACGCGCGCAATCGGAAGTTGATGATGGATTCGCGCCTTCACTCGACGCGCGTGCTCGGTGAAGCGATTGCGCGCTGCAAAGAACCGCCGCAGGTGTGGTTGAATTCAAGCACGGCGACGATTTACCGGCATTCGCTGGACCGCCCATGGGATGAAGGCGGCGAGATTGGCGCGACGCCGGATGCGTTTTCGGTCGAGATTGCAACCGCGTGGGAACGAGTATTCGACGAACGCAAGACTCCGAAGACGCGCAAGATCGCGATGCGCACGGCGATGGTCTTCGGCGCCAGCGGGAGCGTGTTCCGCGTGTTGCGGCGGCTGGTGCGATGCGGCCTGGGCGGGCGGATGGGGAACGGGAACCAATACGTATCGTGGATTCACGAAGAGGATTGCTGCCGGGCCATCGAGTGGTTGCTCGAACACGATGAGGTTGCCGGCATCGTGAACATGGCCGCGCCGAATCCAGTAACGAACAAGGAAATGATGCGAATCTTCCGCGAGATTTGCGGCGTGCCATTCGGGCTTCCGGCGGAAGCGTGGATGCTGGAGGTCGGCGCGTTCTTCTTGCGCACGGAGGCGGAATTGATCATCAAGAGCCGGCGCGTGGTGCCGGGACGGCTGGCAGCGGCGGGGTTCAAATTCAAGCATCCCACGATGCGTGACGCCATCGAGGACTTGTGCGCGAGGGGAAAGTAAGCCATGCCCGCAAGGGAAACAGCGGGAAGTATGATCGCAGCGGCGAACGCCGGGGCGCGGGCGCGGCTGTCGGCCGAGCTTGGCGGGCCGTTGCTGCTGGCGGACTGGGAGCGCGCCTTGTTTCTGCACTTCGAGGTCCCGCGTGGCCAACTCCAACCGCAAGTGCCCTACGAGCTCGATTTGCTCGAAGGGCACGCGTACGTGAGCCTGGTGTTCTTTACGATGCGCCGGATGCGCCTGGCGCACGGCGGCCGGCTCGCGGAATGGCTGTGCGGGCCGTTGCAGGAGCAGCGGTTTCTGAATCTGCGAACCTATGTGCGACACGGCGAGGAGACGGGCATTCACTTTCTTGCGGAATGGGTATCGCATTGGTTGTGTGTGCAATTCGGGCCGCTCTTGTATGGGCTGCCGTATCACTGGGGACGGCATGATTTCCAACACGATCACGAACGCCGCCGGCTGCGCGGGCATGTGGAGACACGTGATGCGGATGGCTTTGTTGAATATGAAAGCGCACCGGAAGGCGCGCGATTTGAAACGGCTGAGGCGGGGACGCTGGATGCGTTCTTGTTGGAACGCTACATGGCGTTCACGGGAAATCGCGAACGGCGAATGTGCTTTCGCATCTGGCATGAGCCGTGGCAGCAGGTCGGAGTGCGGCTCGAGCGATTTGAGCAAACGCTCCTCAGTGCGTTTGCTCCGTGGTGGAAGGCGGCGGGATTTGTTTCAGCGAATTATTCGCTGGGAGTGCGCGATGTCTGGATGGGGAGGCCGCGGAGGATCAGGTGATCACCGTTTCGGCCAGTTCAGGTGGGTGTGCAAAAAATCGTAGGCGCCCTTGCCGTTGATGGTGTGAGGGCCGTTGAAGTATTCGATTTCAGTGCGCTCGCCGATGCCAAGGAAATCGTATAGTCGCTTGACCTTCGCGTATTCGTAGGCGACGCGTTCGTCGATGCCGACGCCGTCGTTGTGGCCGCGTTCGACCATGAAGGGGCGGGGCGCGATGAGCGCGGCCATCTCGGCGTAATTGAAAGTGTGGCCGAGGTCCCATTCGAAAATCTCGTATTCGCCGGTGAACATGTAGCTGCCGCGCCAGTCCACCGTGGCGTTTTTCCAGACCCACTCATTGAAGTCGCCCGAGCAGATGGAGAGACAATAGCCTTCGACCAGCGGGGGGACGCGCATGGCGGTCTTGCCGCCGTAGGAGAGCCCGTAGAATGCGATGCGTTTGGGATCGGCGAAGGGTTGTTCCGCGAGCCAGTCCACGATGCGCTGGTGCTGCGGAATGATGACGGAAAACAAGGTCTTGCCGAGCGGGTTCAATTTGCGCTGCAAGACGCGAAACTTGTCCTGGCCGCGATACGGATTGTGCGGGGCGAAGGTGATGAAACCGCGCTCGGCCAGACGCGCGGCGAAGGCCTTGTAGGGCCCGTAAGCGCGGCTCTTTTCGTCTTCGTTGATGACATCCTCGGGCACGCCTTCAAGTCCGTGCTGGCAGACGACAACCGGGCGCTTCTCGCCGGGCTTGAGGTCCTTGGGCAAAAGCAGGTAACCCCACGCATAAACATCCGGCCAGACATCGAGCACAACTTCGTAGGCGGTCCATTTTTCTGTTTCCTTGATTTTGCGGCTGCGGGGATTGGGCGGAATGGAGGGCGCGGGCAGGTCGCCGATAACTTCCTTCGCGAAGATTTCCTTGTACGATTTCATCGCGGCAGCCCAGGCTTCGGGCGTCGCGGGTTTGACTTTGTTCCAGAGAAAATCGGCGCGGCCGTATTCGCAGAGTTCGAGGAGACGCTGAGTGTGGTTTTCGAGTTGCTGAATCTGGCGTTGCTGGCGCGGGGCGGGGTCGAAGTCTTTGCGCGCATCTGTGCGCGCCAGACCAGACACGCTCAACTGCGGCGCGCCGAGAGCGGTCAGGAATGCGTTCAGTGCGCGAGTTGAACCGGGGCCGGTGGTGGAGCCTTCGGTGCCATAGATGAATTTGAGCTTTTCGGAAAATGCGCCGCACAGTTTTTGCGCGCGTTGAAACTCGGTTTCGACCGCCGTGAAATCGGGCGTGGCCCATTTGCCGGGCGCCGCGCCGCCACCGCGTCCCTGCCCGGGAGCGGGCGGCCCCTGGATGGTCGGCGTCTGGCTGTGTTCGATGACAAGTGTGCGGGGCGCGATGAGGCTGGCAATTTCGGCGTCGCCGAATTCCTTCAACAGCGTGAATACATTTCGGTAAATGGGTTCCTCCCAGACGCGCTGGCGTGAGTCGAAGTAGCCGCTGACGACTGCGGCGTTGATGCGGGTATCGATCGCGGCGGCGTAAAGGCCGACAAGAGCGCCTTCGCCGTAACCGGCGACACCAATGCGGGCCGGTGCTGCCGCGGCGGAAAAGGAGTCCACCAGCGCGAGCACTTTTTGAACTTCGTAGCCGATGACGTGGCGGCCGAGTTCAAAGGCCTGACGATAAATCCATTCGCGATGCGGCTGATTGGTGAAGCGGCCAACGCGCGCGTTGCCGGACCAGACGGCCTGACGATCCACCAGCGCCGGCACCACGACGAGGCAGCCGCTTTCGGCAAGCCGGCGGGCAAATTGCGCGTCGGGCGGCATGCCGGGAACAAGGCCCGCGAGCATTTCGGGTGTTTGATCAGCATCGGGCAGGGCGATGATGTGCGCTTTGAGTTCGCCCCTGGGCTGGAGCAACAAGCCTTCGCCATAAACTTGTGAAAACACCTGCCAACGCACGGCGTGGACCACATAGCGGTCGGTTTCCGCAATCCGGGACGGCTGCGCCGTGGTGCTGACGAATTCAAGCGCGCCCGCGGGCACGCGCGCATCGACGGCGCCGATGTATTTGCGGAAGCGCTCGCGGTTGGGGGCGACGGACTTTTCGTAGGCTTCGGGCGAAGAGAAGTCGCGCTTCCAATGTTGCTGGCGCGCGGCGATGGAATTGTCGATTTCGCGCAACAGGAATTTGTCGATGCCGGCGACCATCTGAGCGGAGAGGTCGCCCTGCATGGTGAGCGGTTTGGTGCCGGGCAGTTCCTGAGCGGAAAGGAGGATGGCGCTGGTCAGCAGGAACGCGGGCAAAAGCAGGGAGAATGACGAAAGAAATCCGAATGTCCTAACGACGTTGGCGGGTTGAATATTGTTTTCTTTCCCCTCACCCCAGCCCTCTCCCTTGGGGAGAGGGAGAACCCATTGCCGTGTCCGATGAAAATGAGGCGCAA
>JBFMBT010000347.1:0-6785 GCA_040754875.1 Verrucomicrobiota bacterium
GGTTTCGCTCCGCTCAAGGCCGGAGTGCGATACATGCGGGTCGATTCGGGCTGCGACGGAGCGGTCGCTGGCGCCGGCGCTATGCCCGCGCCGCCGGCATCGCCCGCCAATCGTTTGCCCGGCGGCGGAGGTGGAGGAGCCGACGGTGCAATCGCGAGACGCGATGCAGGCCGTTCAGCCGCCGCCGCCGGCTCACCCCCCGGCGCAAACCGGTCTTCGGCGAGTTTTGACTTCCCGGCGGAATCGCGGTCGGCATCCGCGAGTTGCAACCGGCGCATGGCATCGGCCGGCACGGACTCGGTGGTCACCTGGCGCGAGCGGGCGGCCAGGGATTCCATTTCCTTGTCGGCGCGCGCGCCAGCCTCACGCTTTTCGTTCGCGGGGCCGGAAGGCGTGGTGGCCACGCCGCGGCGCAAGGATTCCATTCGCTCCGCGCCGTTGACGGCCGGTTTGGCTTCGTCGAGCGATTCCACGGTAACCGCCATGGGGGCAGGTGGCGGGGTTTCCAACGGGGCAGCGGCGGGCATGGCGGGTGCATCGTATCGACTCAGTGGCGCGCTCTTTGTTTGGGCGAGTTCAAGATCTTCGCGTCCCGGCGGATTGTTGCGCAAGACGAGGGTAACAACCATGGCCAGCATGGCGAAGGAACCGGCGTAGGCCAGCCGCCGCCAGAAGAGCGCCATCAAATTAGGTTTGGGCGCTTCGGGCGCGGGAGCGGCCTCCGGCTTGCCGTAGGTGCGCACGACTTCGCCCTGCAACAGGTTGCGCGTGGCGGGGTGCATTTCGAGCGGCGCGCCGGCCGCCTCGCGCCGTTGTTGCGCGTAATCGGCGAGCTGCTGCTCGATTGGTTTCGGTTCTTCAGCCATGTCGTTCGCTTAGTTAGACGGCAAAACGGGGGTCTGTGCCCCGGAAAATAAGCCGCGCGCGATTTCCTCCAGCTTATCCAGGCACTTGCTCAAACGCGAGCTGACGGTTTTCTCGTTGAGTTCCAACGCGTTGCTGATTTCCTGGTAACTGAGGTCGCCAAAGTAACGCAATTCGATGATTTCGCGGCAGGGATCTCCCAGGCGCCCCAGGGCCACGGTCACCAAGGTCGATTTCTCGGCATTGACCAGGCATTCGTCTGGCGCGGGCTGGTGGCTGGGCGGGTCGAGCGTGAGGCCACTTTCGGGATCTTCCGCCTGAAGGGAGACGGGTTGCTGGCCGCCGCCGCGCTTGAGGGCGCGCTGGCGTTCCCGGTAATCGCGGGCCTTGTTGGCGGCGATGCGGAAGAGCCACGTCTGGAACTGGCTGTTGCCCTTGAAGGAGGCCAGGTTCCGGATGACGGTGAGAAAGGCTTCCTGGCAGATTTCCTCGACATCCTCGCGCGTGAACTCGGGCGCGAGCTGGAACACGAAGCGCCCGGCGGCGGCGTAATGGCGGTTGAACAACTCGTCCCACGCCGCGGCGTCGCCCTTGAGGCAGAGCGTCAGCAGCTCGTATTCCGGGAGGTTGTTCATTGCGCTGGATACGTTACCGCAAATTGCGGCGGTTTGCCAGAGTTCCGTGGGCCTTTAGATTTTGATTTGTGATTTTCGATTGGCATCAGTTGAGGGGTAACGGCCGAATCAGCGATACCGCAGGTGGGAAACTCGCGCTACAGCCTCACGGATCCAATCTCACATCGCCGCACAGATGCACTTCCAGGCCCAGTTCGGCGAGGGCCGCGGCCTTGATGCGGCAGGCGCGGTGCGCCTCGCGTTCGTTCGGGGCGTACACGACCTGGATGTGGTTGGATTTGTGCCGCGCCATCATCTGGTCGCGGGTGATACCGCGCAGCACCGCATGCATGATCGGCCATTGCGGCGTCGTTTCACGCCAGCGGCGCTGCGTTTCCGCGTCTGGCAACTTTACCACGCCGGCCACGCCCAGGTCGCAATGCAAGCGTCCGTCCATCACAAACACGCGGCTCCAGACGATGTGGCCGGGTTTGGAAATGCCTTTGACGGTTCCGCCGCCCAACCGGAAGTACATCGGCGGCTGGCGTTCGCTGCTGGCGCCGCGGTAACCGCCGATGAAATGCGCGGGGGGCGCCGCGCCGGAGATGAGAAACACCCACACGTAATCGTTCACGCCGTTGCCCCGGTAATGCCGGCCCCAGCGCAGGTCGTGCAGCGTGTTTTCCGGCGCGAAGCCCAGTTCGCGCCAAAGCCGATAGGTCACCAACCCGTCCAGCCCGGCGCCTTCATCGACTTCGTTGAAGTGCGGCACGGCTTCGCTGTCGAACAACACTTTGCCGGTGCGCCGGCATTTCACCGGCGGCCGGTCCACGTTGTTGAGCAGCCCCTCGACGAGATCGCTCGCCGGCGTCAGGTCCTTGAGGCCCTGTTGGTACTGGATGCCAATCGTCGCGCAGCCGAACTCGTCGGCCAGCCGCACCGCGGCGATATACATCCGGCATTGCTGCAACACCTGCACCTCGGTCAATTCGTTCGCCTCGTCCGCGCCGAAATGAAAGGTCATGCCCTTGCGCTTGAGCCAGTCGAACACCTCGCGCGCCTCCGAATCGAACACCTCCTGCATCGCCGCGTAGAGGGTCGATTGGCTGAGGCGCTCCTTGAACACGCCGGTGGGGTTGAGCAGTTCATCGGGAATGATGGCGTTGTGCATGCCCATGCAGCCCTCGTCAAACACGCCCATGATCGCCTTGTTCCGGCGGAACCGCCGCGCGAACCCCCGCCCCGCCTGTTCGTCCGCCAGCGGCAGCTTGAGCAACGCCAAGTCGCGCACATGGCTTTGGTCGTGCGTGATGACGCCATCGCCCAACCACTGGCGCAAACCGGCCTTGAAATAGTCGTCCTTGAACGTCTCGCTCCACAGCGTCGAATAACGCACGCCCATCTTGGTGAGCGACCCGTTCAAGTTAAGCATGCCCACCAGCCCGGGCCACGTGCCGCTCCAGTTGGCCACGGTGAGGATCGGGCCGCGATGGGTGTAAAGTCCCGGCAAAACATGCTGGCTGTACTGCCAGACGCATTCCGCCACGATGAGGGGCGCATCCGGGTCCAACGCGCGGAACACCTCCACCCCCAGTTTCTGCGAATCGATGAACCCATGCCGCTTCGCCTTGTCGAACGGATGCGCGCGCACGGCCTGCCAGCCCTCGGCCTGGAGCGCGCGGGCCAGCGTCGCTTCCATTTTCGCCTGCTCGGGCCAGCATTTCTGGTTGGCGGACAGCCGCAAATCGCCATTGGCCACGAGGTACACCCGCCTTGGTTTCAGCACTGCGCTTTTCATGTTGCGTGAGGAGCCCAAGCTAACGCCGCGCCCGCCGACTTCAAACATTTAGTGCGACCCCTTGGGATTTCCGAGTATTGGAGACGGCCGGGTTGGGATGAATTTCCCCGTTGACCAGCCGCGCGGGCATTCACTAACCTGATGGCCCGTTTAATCCAAATACAACAATCCTATGAGCAAAATTGTTCCCCTGATTAGTTCCGGTGTCGCGGGCCCCCTCGGCGTGTTGCACCTGCCGCGGCTCTGGCTGAAGGTTTCCCTCGAATCACGTGGCAAGCTCGCCGACGGTTACCCCGGCATCGGCAAAGGCTATGACTCCATGGTCATCGACGCCCTCGGCCTCAATGCCGACGCGGTCCGCAAGTTCATTGCCGACAGCAAGCCGACGTATCCGCAGTTCGAGGCGTGGGTCAAGTCGCAGCCCGGCGTGAAGCTGGACAAGACCACGGTCCACAAGCTCAACAACGCCATCCGCGGCTACATCCACGACGACGGCACCCGCAAGTCCATCTGCGGCGCCAGCGGCGTGAACGTCGGCGACCACGCCGGCGATGCGGTGAACCTGAACAATCTCGACGACTGGTACGAGTTTCACCAGGCGGAGTTGAAGTAACCGTACGCAACCTCTTTCACACAGCCCGCGCGCGAGTCATCGCCGCGGGCTGTTTTGTTTTGAAGGAGCGGATCAGTTCGCGGCCAGCGCTTTCACGGTCGATTCGAGGCTGGGCACATCGGCGACGTTGAGGATGTGCGCGGTCTTGTCGATGCGCTTGAGGAAGCCGCTGAGGGCGGTGCCGGGGCCAAGCTCGATGAAGCGCGTGAAGCCTTGCGCCAGCAGGCCACGGATGGATTCCTCCCAGCGCACGGAGGAGGTGACTTGTTCGACGAGGCGCTGGTGGATTTCAGAGGCGACGCCGTGGGGTTTGGCGGTGACGTTGGAAATGACGGGCACCGAGGGCAGGTGCAGCGGGATGCCGGCGAGCGCGGTTTGCAACTTGGGCTGCGCGCTGGCCATGAGGCGCGAGTGATACGCGCCCGCCACGGTCAACGGCAACGCGCGCTTGGCGCCGCGCGCCTTGGCCTGTTCGCAGGCGGCGGTGATTTTGTCGGCCTCGCCGGAAATGACAATCTGGCCGGGGCAGTTGAGGTTGGCCAGTTCCACACCGGCCGCGGCGCAGACTTCGCGCAGCGGCGCTTCGTCCAGGCCGATGATGGCCGCCATGCCGCCGCGCGTCACTTCGCAGGCTTCCTGCATGAACCGGCCGCGCTGGCGCACCACCTTGAGGCCGTCCTCGAAACTCATGACGCCCGCCGCGGCGAGCGCGGTGAATTCGCCAAGCGACAGGCCGGCGGTGGCATCAAACTTCAATGAGGGCACGCGTTCCTTGAGCAACTGCAAGGCGACCCAGCTCACGAGATAAATTCCGGGCTGCGCGTTTTCCGTCTTGGTCAGCTCCGGTTCGGGGCCGTTGAAACAGACTCCGGCGAGGTCGTAGCCCAACACTGAGTTGGCGCGGTCAAACATCGATCTGGCGGCGGGGAATTGCTCCGCCAGGTCCTTGCCCATGCCCACGGTCTGGGCGCCCTGGCCAGCAAACAACAATGCGGTTTTGCTCATAAACAGGGCGGACTTAAACACGAAGCGACAGCACAGGGGAAGCGCGGAGTTTCGCCAGAGCTGACAGAAAAATAGCGGACAGAAAAATGGTGGAAGAGCAATTGGGGCGGGCGCCGTTGTGGCCGGCTCTCATGGGCTCTTCGGGCCGGGGGATGCCGGAGTTGCCGACGGTGGGGTGTGTTGGATCAATTTGTTCGCCCACGCGATGAAGTGTTTCATGTTGGTGCGGTCTTCGTGGCCGCCGTCGTGCTGGCGCCAGGCAAGTTCGCCGTCCAGCAAGCCGTGATTCACCGGCGGCTTTTGCGCGGTGCGATAATCCTCGGTCACGCCGAGGTCGCGCGCGCCGAGGAGTCGGAAGACGGGCCCCGCGGCCACGGTGGCCATGTAACTGCCTTGCTGGTCGAGCCAGTTGGCGTCGCCTTTTTCCGGGATGCCGTAACTGATGAACGTGGGGCGCGGCGCGCACAGGGCAATGAGCTGATGCGCGTCCACCGGGAGGTCGCCGGCGTTCTTGCTGCCGAAGACGGCTTCCTCGGCGCCGTATTTGAGGAAATTGCCGGCCATCCAATGATATTCGCCGGAGCCGGTGAGATTCTCCACGGCCTCGCCGAAATTGCGCCGATGCAGCTTCGCGCCGCCTTCGCCGGAGGAGCCGACGAGCGCCAGCGCGAAACGCGGCTCGAATGCCAGCGTCACCAGCGCGGCCTTGCCGTAACGCGAGACGCCTTCAATGCCGACCTTTTTCGCATCCACGGTGGGATCGGTTTCCAGGTAATCGAGTCCGCGCGCCGCTCCCCAGGCCCACGCGCGGAGCGAGCCCCAGTCGTCCGGCTTGCGCGGCTGGCCCTGGTTCACGAGGCCGATGATGCCCTTGGTCAGGCCCGCGCCGTTGTCGGCCTGAATGCTGTTGGGACTGATCGTCGCATAGCCCCAGCCGGCGGCGATCAACTGTTCGGTCGATGGTGGGTCGGCGAAGTTGCCGCCGCCAAAGCCGCGAAAGCGATTGACGGGTTCCGGCTCGCCGGGACGCCGGGGAAAGCCGCCGCCGAAGAAGCCGCCAAACATCATCAACACCGGCACCGGCGCTTTGGCGTCCCGGGGCGTGACGAGCGTCATCTGGATGTTCACCTCGATGGATGGGCAGGCGGAATTGTCCACCTTGCCGACGAGTTGCCGGGCGTTGACGGGAAGGTTGCCCACGACGCGGTCCGTGGCCTGCGTGGTAATGGCCCAGGTGACTTTGGGCACGTTCTTCGGCACGCGTCCCACGACTTCACGCTCGAAGTCCTCGACGATTTCCGGGCGGCGCACTTTCCACCAGAGTTCGGCGGAGGGGACCTTGCGGCCGTCTTTTGTGACGAGCGGGTCGGGCAGATTGGGGAATGGATTGGCTTTGGCCGGGTCGTAGTTGGCCGAGTTCGGGGCATCGGGCCGGCCACTGGGACCGGGCCGGAGACGTTTGATGCCCAACTGGTCGAGCATGTTCTTATGGTCCTGCTGGGTGGTCCAGTTCAACGGTGCGAGGACGGTGCCGCCGGTCGCGGAAGTGGAATCATTCTGCCCGGGCAGATCACCAACGGCCGCCACCATGAGCAGGCCGGCGAGCAGGCGGTGCGACGCCGGAGGAAAAAGGTGCATACGGTGAGTTTTGCGCAACGGTCGCGGGAAGGGAAGCCAACATTCATGCACCGAGGAAGGCAGGTAGGAAGTGGTGGGACGGGCAACTTGCCCGGCGGAAGACCAGACGCTCCAGCCACTCCTAGCGCGGTTAAAGTTTAACTGTGGCCGCAAGTGGAGCGCGGGCTTTAGCCCGCTTCAGCGTGGTTTGTGCTGGCGGCGTTGAAGCGGCGTGAACGCCGCGCTCCTTGTGACGGATTTAAATGCGGCTACA
>JBFMBT010000348.1:0-6751 GCA_040754875.1 Verrucomicrobiota bacterium
TGTGCGGGACTTGGGGTCGCCGGGCTGTCCGAATTGCGCAAGTTCCGGCGGGAGTACGCCAACCCGCCCGAACTGGGACCGGTTCCGACCGCGCCGCCCGATTCCACGACCACCTCCGGCCCGGCCGAAGGAACACCCGGATAGAATGACCACGCCGTCTCTTACCAGCCAGCGTTGCCTGCACCACTCCCAGCGTGAAGCGGTGGCGCGCTGCCCGGAATGCCACCAGTTCTTTTGCCGCGAATGCATCACGGAGCACGACGACCGCGTGATCTGCGCCGCGTGCCTGCGCAAGCTGGTCAAAGCCGAAACGTCCCGCAAACACTGGCTGCGTTACGTCACGCGCGCGGCGCAACTCGGCGGCGGCGTGCTGCTGTGCTGGGTGATGTTTTACGGATTGGGGCGGATTTTGATTTCCATTCCGGCGGATTTCCACGAAGGAACGGTGTGGGAAACGACCGACTGGGAACGTGAGTGAGCGCATGAAGCCCAAGTCCAAAGCCGATGCGGTGGGCGCCCTCGAATTGATCGAGGAGGCGATCCATTTGCTGCGCCGCGCACCGTTGGGGACGCTGCTGATGTATTACGCCGGCGCCATTCCGTTTGTGCTGGGGTTCCTTTATTTCTGGTCGGACATGAGCCGGGGCGCGTACGCCGAACAGCGCTGCGCCCTGGGGGCGCTGGGGCTGACGGGCCTGTTCGTCTGGATGAAAACGTGGCAGGCGTTTTTCGCGGTGGAGTTGCGGGGCCATCTCAGCGGGTTGCCCGTGCCGCCGTGGACGTGGCGGCGCGCCGGGCGCATCGCGGTGGTGCAGGCGGTGTGGCAACCCACCGGTTTTATCGTGCTGCCGCTGGCCCTCGTGACGGCGGCGCCATTCGCGTGGGCCTTCGCCTTTTACCAAAACGTCACGGTGCTGGCCGATGGCGAGAATGGCGACGTGAAGCACGCGTTGCGGCGCGCCTATGGGCAATGCACGGCGTGGCCGCGGCAAAATCACTACGTGCTAGGGGTGCTGCTGGCCTTCGGGTTCTTTGTGTTTCTCAACGTGGGCATCGGGCTCGGTTCCCTGCCGGGCCTGGCCAAGACGCTGCTGGGCATTGAATCGCAATTCACGCGCAGCCCGGGCAGCCTCTTCAGCACGACGTTTTTTGCCATCATGCTGGGTCTCACCTACCTGTGCGTGGACCCGGTGTGCAAGGCGGCGTACGCGCTGCGCGGCTTTTACGGACTGGCGCGTTCGACCGGGGAAGACTTGAAAACGGAACTGCGCATGGCCGCGCGCGCCACGACCGCGGCAGCGCTGATGTTCCTCGCGTTTCTGCCCGCGCCGCTGCCGGGCGCGGAACCACCGGTCGCCGCCGAACCGGTCATGGCGGAGGACCTGGACAGTGCCATCAAGGATGTGCTGGCGCGGCGCGAATACAACTGGCGGCTTCCGCGCGAATCCGCGCCCGAAATGGAAGCGGAGGAAAAGGGAATCATCGGGCGGTTTCTCAACAGCATCAGCGAAGCCCTCTCCGAGGCGATGAAAGCCGCGCGCAAGTTGTTCGTCGGTTTCCTCGACTGGCTGGAGCGGAACTCGGCCAGGGAAGACGCGTCGCGTGATTTGTCCGGGGGCGGTTTGGAGTGGATGACCATGATGCGGGTGCTGTTTTTCCTGCTGCTGGCGGCGGTGGCCTCGGTGGTGGCGGTGTTCTTTTACCGGCTGTGGCGGCGCCGCCAGTGGCGCCAGCCAGTCGTCACCGCCCAGGCCGTCGCCGCGCAACCCGATTTGCGCGACGAAAATGTGGCGGCGGATGAACTGCCGGAGGACGGCTGGCTGAAGCTGGCGCGCGAACTGATGGACCAGGGCGAATTACGGCTGGCGTTGCGCGCGCTTTATCTGGCGAGCCTGGCGCACCTGGCGCACCGGGAGATGATCAAGATCGCGAAGTTCAAATCAAACCACGAATACGAACAGGAGTTGCGGCGGCGCACCAAGGCGATGCCGGACCTGCAGGCCGCCTTTACGAACAACGTCACGATTTTTGACCGCGTGTGGTACGGCATGCACGAGGTGACGCGCGAGGCATTGCAGGAATTCCAGGGCAACCTTGAAAGGATCCGCGCATGTTAAAGCGGCGGAACATGGTGATTGCCGCCGCGGTCGCACTGGCCGCCGGGCTTGCGTTCGGCCTGTGGCAGCTTTTCACGCTGCGCTTCGCCGTCGGCGATGTGTATCCGCCGTATTCGTCGCTGCGCAGCGATCCGCTGGGCGCCAAGGTGTTGTTCGAAAGCCTGGACCAGTTGCGCGGCGTGCAGGCGCGCCGGTTGTATGAGCCGCTGGACAAGCTGAAGACCGGCGGGCCCGCGACATTGTTCGTGCTGGGCGTGGGCGCGCGCGCGTTCAATGCCGTGCCGGAAGGGGACGTGCAGGACCTCGAACGGTTCGCGTTCGACGGCGGGCGAGTGGTGCTTTCGATCTACCCCGAAAACATCAAGACCTGGCAGACGAAGCATGTGGAAGAGCGGATGGAGCAAAAGCGGGAGGCCGAGGAAAAGCCCAGGCGCAAGAAGACGAAACAGGAATTTGACCGGCCCAAGGCCGTCAAACTGGGGGAGCGCTGGGGATTCAAGCTCGATTACCGCGATCTCCGGCTCAACGAAGAAGGAATCAGCGAAGCAGCCACGGCGGCCAGACAGGCGCCCATCGCCTCGTTGCCCGAGTCGGTCCACTGGCACACGGCCATTCATTTCAAGGACCCGGCCGCCGAGTGGAAGATTCTGTATGCGCGGGAAGGGTTGCCGGTGTTGATGGAGCGGGCGTTTGGCAGCGGCACGGTTGTGTTGTCGGCGGATTCGTATTTCCTGAGCAACGAGGGATTGCGCAACGACCGTTATCCGGCGCTGCTGGCGTGGCTGCTGGGCGCGGGCCGGACGGTCGTCTTCGATGAAACGCACCTGGGGGTGAACGAAAATCCCGGCGTGGCCTCGCTGGCGCGGCGGTATCGCTTGCACGGACTGGTCGGCGGGCTTCTGCTGCTGGCGGCGCTGTTCGTGTGGAAGAATTCGGCGAGCCTGGTGCCGCCGCTGGACGACGAGGCCGGGGCCGGCGGCGCGGCTGTGCTGGGCCGCGAATCGGCAGCGGGATTCGTCAACATGCTCCGGCGCACGATCGCGCCCGGCCAACTGGCGGCCGTCTGCCTGGCGGAATGGAAAAAATCCTGCGCGCAGAACCGGAGCGACCTGGCGCCAAAGGTGGAGCGCATGCACGCCTTGATCGAGGCGGAGACGCGCAGGCACGAAGGCGCGCCCAACCAGGTGGAGCTTTATCGCTCGTTGGCGCGGATGGTGAAGGAACGGGATTCGCTTCGTTCCGCCAAGGCGGGAGGTGCGAAGTGAACGGAACCGCCTGGCACGCACCCATTCGCCCCGGCGTGCCCAATCCATTTCTGACCGCACACACATTATGACACCCAGCGTGGAACAATTGAAAGAGGTCCTGACGCGCGCGCGCCAGGAGGTTGGCAAAGTCATCATTGGCCAGACGGACGTGGTGGACAAGGCGTTGATTGCGGTTTTCACCGGCCACCATGCATTGGTCGAAGGCGTGCCGGGCGTGGCCAAGACATTGCTGGTGCGGACGCTGGCGCACGTGCTGGGTTGCGAGTTCGCGCGCATCCAGTTCACGCCGGACCTCATGCCGGCGGACATCACGGGCACCAACGTCTTCAACCTGCAACGCAACGAATTCACGCTGATCAAGGGCCCGGTGTTCACATCGTTTCTGCTGGCGGATGAAATCAACCGCGCGCCGGCCAAGACGCAGTCGGCGCTGCTCCAGGCAATGCAGGAGCGGTTGGTGACAATCGACCGCCAGACGCATCCGCTGTCGCCGAATTTCACGGTGTTCGCCACGCAAAACCCGGTGGAATACGAGGGCACGTATCCGTTGCCGGAGGCGCAAAAGGACCGGTTCATGCTCAAGATCACGATGAACTGTCCGGACCGCGCGGATGAATTGACGCTGGCGCGCCGCACGCTGGGGACCGATTCGCCGGAAACGCTGCTGGCGCGCGGCGAGGTGCAGTGCGTGGTGACCAATGAGGCGCTGGCGGCGTTGCGCGGGGAATTGCAGCGCATCACGGTGCGCGAGGAACTGGTGGGATACGTGGTGGACATCGTGCGCGGCAGCCGCGAACACGAAAGCGTGCTGGTGGGCGCCGGGCCGCGCGCCACCCAGGCGTTGCTGCTGGCCAGCCGCGCGTTTGCGGCGATTGGCGGGCGAGACTTCGTGACGCCGGACGACATCAAGGCGATGGCGTTGCCGGTGCTGGAACACCGCGTCGTGTTGCGTCCGGAATTTGAGATTGAAGGCGTCACCATCCGCGAGGTGATTGAGAAGATTTTGCAGACGGTGGCGGTGCCGCGATGATTGTGCCGACGTCCAGATTGTTGTGGGCGGTGGCGTGGGTGGTGTTGCCCTTCGCCACGGTGGCGGCGTTGTCGCCCGATTCGCTGCTGATGGCGGGGCTGCTCATCGGCATCCTGATGGCCTGCGCGCTGCTCGACGCCGTGCTGGCCTTCGGCTCGCTGGACGAAGTGATGATTGAACTGCCGCCGGTGGTGCGGTTGAGCAAGGACCGCGAGGGCGCGGTGGAGATTCTGGTGCGCAATCCGGCCCGGCGCGAGCGGTTGGTGCGGCTGGGCCTGCCGTTCCCGCGCGAATTCCGGTTGCCGCAGGAAGATCTGCTGGCGGCGCTGCCGGCGCGGGAGGAGTTGTCGCGCGTCACGTGGAAATGCACGCCGTCCAGGCGCGGCAATTACATGCTGGACAAGTGTTATCTGGAAGGCGCTTCGCCGTGGGGCTTGTGGGCCGTGCGCGCCGCGCGGGCCGTGCAGTGTGAATTGCGCGTTTACCCGAACCTGATGACCGAGCGCCGCAACGTGGCCGCGCTGTTCCTCAGCCGGGGCAACTTCGGCATCCACGCGCTGCGGCAGGTCGGCAAGGGGCGCGACTTCGAGAAGCTCCGCGAATACATTCCGGGCGACAGTTACGACGACGTGCATTGGAAGGCGACGGCCAAGCGCGGGCATCCGGTGACGAAGGTTTTCCAGGTGGAACGCACGCAGGAGGTATATGTGATCATCGATGCTTCGCGCCTGTCCGCGCGCGAAACGGTGAAGCCGGGGAAGCCGGTAGCCGTGTCCGCGGGCGCGCCGGAGGCGGAAGCGCCGGTTGAAGAGGCGACGGTGCTGGAACGTTTCATCACCTCCGCGCTGGTGCTGGGATTCGCGGCGGAACAGCAGGGGGATTTGTTCGGGCTGGTGACGTTCAGCGACCGGGTGCACAAATTCGTGCGGGCCAAGAGCGGGCAATCCCATTACGCGGCCTGTCGCGACGCCCTCTACACCTTGCACCCGCGCACCGTGACGCCGGATTTCGATGAACTCTGTTCGTTCATCCGGCTGCGTCTGCGACGCCGGGCGTTGCTGGTGTTCCTGACGGCGCTGGATGATCCGGTCCTGGCCGAAAGCTTCGTGCGCAACCTGGACCTCATTCACCGCCAGCACCTCATCCTGGTGAACATGGTGGAACCGGCGGGCGCGAAACCGTTGTTCAGCAACGCCAACGTGCAGACGACGGACGACATATATCGCGAACTCGGCGGGCATGTGCGGTGGCATAATCTGCGGGAACTCGACAAGGTGCTCCAGCGGCGCGGCATCAAGTTTTCGCTGCTGGAAAACGAGCGCTTGAGCGCGCAACTGGTCACGCAATATTTGAACGTCAAACGCCGGCAACTGTTGTGATCATCGACCTTCAACGATTTGTGATGAGCGAACGTCCTTACTGGGACGAATTGGAAAAGCTGCTCAACCGGCTGGAGTTGGACCCCGGCGCGGCGCTGGATCTCGAGAAGGCCAAGCGGTTTCATTACCTCTACGAGCGCACGTCGGCGGACCTGGCGAAGATCATGACGTTCGCCTCGGAGCCGGAACTGCGGGCGCGGCTCGAAGCCCTGGTGGCGCGGGCTTATGGCGAGATTCATGAGACGCGCGAGAAGCCGCACCGCCTGGCGCCGCTGGAGTGGTTTTTCCAGACGTTTCCCCAGACGTTCCGGCGGCATGCGCGGGCGTTTTATCTTTCGGTGGCCATCACACTGGTGGGCTGCCTGTTTGGCGCGCTGGCCATCGCGTTGGACCCGGATTCCAAGAGCGTTATCATGCCGTTTTCGCACCTGACGGGCGATCCCTCCGAGCGCGTGGCGCGCGAGGAAAGCGCCACCGAGGATCGGTTGGAAGGTTCAAAGGCGACCTTCTCCACCTACCTGATGACGCATAACACCAAGGTTTCCATCTTCGCGCTGGCGCTGGGCATGACGTGGGGCGTCGGCACGATGATCCTGCTGTTTTACAACGGTGTGATTCTCGGGGCGGTGATCGTCGATTATGTGCGCGCGGGTGAATCGATCTTTTTGGGCGGCTGGCTGCTGCCGCACGGCTCCATTGAGATTCCCGCCATCCTCATTGCCGGGCAGGCCGGGCTGGTGCTGGGCCGCGCGCTGGTTGGCTGGGGCCGCTCGGTGTCACTGGCGGGCCGGATGCGCGCGGTCGCGCGCGACCTGACCACGCTGATTTGCGGGGTCGGCCTGCTGCTGGTGTGGGCGGGCATCATTGAAGCATTTTTTTCGCAGTATCATGAACCGGTCATTCCTTATGGTTTGAAAATTGCCTTCGGCCTGGTGGAACTGGTCCTGCTGGCGGTGT
>JBFMBT010000349.1:0-6729 GCA_040754875.1 Verrucomicrobiota bacterium
GGAAGTGCTCGCGTGGGAACAACGCCGCAATAATGAACAGCGTCGGATTGAATGGAAGTTCACCCGGCAGGATGCTGACCAAAAATTATCGCGCCACTACTTGTAATTTAATTAAATTGTCACAATACTAGTCGGGACTGGATCGCAGGCTCGAGCCTGCGCTGTGTGAAATGAAAGTTTGATTCGCGCGCAACTGACGATGCCAGGCCCCTTTTCTTACGACGCGCGGCAGGTTGGAGACCTGCGCTACGGCCGTCCGCAACGCCGTTGCTTACCCCTCCGCCTTCGGGGCCGCCGTACTGCTGCGCACCACAATCTGCGCGGACAACCGCTGCGACTCCACCTTCTCGCCGCGCAGCAATTTCGTCATCAAATCCATCGCGGCCACGCCCAGCCGGAATTTCGGCTGCCGCACGGTCGTCAGCGGCACGCGGAAATACTCGCTCGTCAACAGATTGCCGTAGCCCATCACCGACACGTCCTGCGGAATGCGCACGCCCTGGTCCAGAAACACATTCGCCGCGCCGATGGCGACCAGGTCGTTCACCGTCTGCACGGCGGTGGCATTCGGCGATTCGTTGAGCATTTGCAACGCCGCTTTCGCGCCTTCCTCGATGGTGCTGCCCGCGTGAAAGACCAGCTTGTCGTCCAGATTGATCTTCGCCTCCGTCAGCGCGCGCCGATACCCCTCGTAACGCTCCTGCGCCGCGGGCGATGCCTGCGCGCCCGTGAAAAACGCAATGCGCTTGTGCCCCAGGTCGAGCAGGTGCTTCGTCGCCGCGTAACTCGCCGCGATGTCGTCCGTCTCCACGTTGGCGAATTGCTGGCAGAACAACGCGCGATGGCCTAGCACGACCGTCGGAATCTTCAACCGCGCCAGCTCCTCATAGACCGGCGCCGTCTGCCCCAGCCGGTACACGGGCGCGATGAACAACCCGTCAATGCGCCGCGACAAAAACCGCTTGATGTACGCCTCCTCGCGCTCCGCCAGATTCAACGTGTGGCCCAGGATGATTTCGTAGCCCAGTTCATGCGCGCGCTCCTCGATGGCCATGATGATGCGCGCGTAAATCGGATTGCTCGCCGCCGAGATCAGCAGGCCGAAGAATTTCGTCTCCCGGTTGCGCAACCCGCGCGCCACCGTGTCCGGCACATAGCCCATCTGCTGGGCCAGCACTTTGACCCGGGCCTTCGTCGCCGCCGAGATGTCGGGTGCGTCCCGCAACACTTTCGAGACAGTCATCACCGACACACCGGCCGCCTTCGCGATGTCTTTCAGTCGAACCATGTTTACTTTCCCTTGTCACGGCAGGAAAACAGATGGGACAAGCTACCGGTTCGCGCGCCGCATTAAAACTTAAAAAACGCCCATGTCCTACGCGCGACCATTGACTCTGAATGGCGACATAAACGAACGGCGTCAATTCTCCATGACGCGGGAACAATACCTCCCTCTCCTTGGGGAGAGGGCCGGGGGGGGGGACCGCGATGCTGCGAACCCAAAACACACCGAATGCAAATGCTGCGACTCCATCTCCCCGCCTACGCCGCCTTCTCCACCAACGCCAGAAACTCCTTGTTCCCCGCGGGCCCCAGCAACGGCGATTCGGTCACGCCGCGCCAGCGCAAATCCGAGCGCGCGCGCACAAATTGCTCGATGCGTTCCAGCACCTCGCGATGCACCGCCGGATCCGTGATGACGCCCTCGCCCTTGTCCACCTCGTCCTTGCCTGCTTCAAACTGCGGTTTGATCAGTACGATGAACCGCCCGCCGGGCCGCACCAACGCCACCGCCGCCGGCAAAATCTTCTCCACTGAAATGAACGAACAATCGATGACCACCAAATCGACGGGAGCAAACGGCTGCGGAAATGATGCCGGCGTGAGGTGCCGCGCGTTCGTCTTCTCCATCACCACCACGCGCGGGTCGTTGCGCAGTTTCCACGCCAGTTGCCCCTGCCCCACGTCCACCGCGTACACCTTCGCCGCGCCATGTTGCAGCAGACAATCGGTGAATCCTCCCGTCGAAGCGCCCAGATCCATCGCCGCCGCGCCTGACACCTCGATTTGAAAATGCTTCAGCGCGTGTTCCAGCTTCTGCCCGCCGCGGCTCACGTATTTCTCGGGCGCCTCGAGGCGGATTTGATCGGAGGGTTTGACCTTGTCGCTCGCCTTTTGCGCGCGCTGGTCGTTGAGGAAAACCATGCCCGCGAGGATCGCGCGCTTCGCCTTTTCCCGGCTCTCGCAAAGGCCGCGCTCCACAAGGGCCTGGTCGAGTCGCGACATGAAGAAAGATTCGGGCAGGCCGCGCGCCGGAGCAGGCTAAGCCTTGCCTTCCGCCATCAACTGCTGCGTCTGGCGGTAGGAGTTGTAGAACAACTCGTTTTCACCCACGACCTTCTGGATCATCGGCCCCAGGTCCGCGAGGTCGGCCGGGTTGATCACCGCGTGCACGCTCTGCTGGTACGCCTGCAACACGTGCATCGTCACGTAGCTCGGCCCGATCAGGATGAACGTCGAATGGCGCCGCCGGTTCATGGGCATGATCTGCACCTCCGCCAGCGCGAGGTTGTCGCCCTGCGTTGTGCCGGCGAAACACTCCTCGATCAACACCACCTGATACGGAAATTGCGTGTAACGGCTCAGGAATTCCTTGTGCTCCTCCACCGTGTGGACCTTGTAGCCCAGTTCCGCCAGCACCGCCTGCGCCACCACCTGCCATTCCGCCGTGGTGATCGCCACCAGTGCCGGTTTGTCCTCGGGACGAAGAAATTCAACTTCAGCCATGGTTCAATTATTTGAGTTTGAGCGTCAACGGCACCGCCGGGGCGCCGGCTTCCTTCTTCTCCTTCTCGCCCGCCTTCATCTGCAAATTGCTGATGTTCGTCGTCATTTCGCCGCGTTTCTTCTTGATGTTGTCGATCGCGCGCGTGGTCGGGCCCTTCTTCGTGCAATACAGCAGCGCCGATTCCTCGGTGATCAAGCCCTGCTCGAAGGCTTCCGCGCACGACTGGTCGAACGACCGCCAGCCGAACGTGTAACTGGCCTCGATGATTTCGTTGAACGTCTTGCCTTCGCTTTCGCCCTTTTCGATGCTCTCCTTCGTGCGCACGTTGTTGCCCATGATTTCCAGCAACGCGTGCCGCCCGCCGCCAACCTTCGGCGCCAGGCGCTGGCTGATGACCCAGCGCAGCGTGTCCGCCAGGCGGATGCGGATCTGCTCCTGCTCCTCCGTCTCGAACATACCGAGGATACGGTTGATGGTCTGGCCGCAATCAATCGTGTGCAGCGTGCTCATCACCAGGTGGCCCGTTTCCGCCGCGCTCAAGCCCAGCTCCACTGTCTCACGGTCGCGCATTTCGCCCACCAGAATGATCTTGGGCGCCTGGCGCAACGCCGCGCGCAGGCCGCTGGCAAACTTGTCGAAATCCGTCCCCAGCTCGCGCTGGTTGAACGTCGCCTTCTTCTGCGGGTGCACAAATTCCACCGGGTCTTCCAGCGTGACGATGTGGATCGACTTCGTCTCGTTGATCTGGTTGAGCAACGCCGCCAGCGTCGTCGATTTGCCGGAGCCGGTCGCCCCGGTCACCAGCACCAGGCCCGTCTTCTCCTTCGCCACCTGATGGAAAATATCCGGCAGCTTCAGGTCTTCCAGCGTCGGAATCTTCGTGTTCAACCGCCGCAACACGCACGAGTAATTGCCGCGCTGCGAGAAAATGTTCACGCGGAAACGCGCCCGGCCCGTCAGGTAATACGACGAGTCGCACGAACCGGTCTTGAGCAGGTCCTCCGTCAGACGCCGAGAGCCGGCGATCAAATTCAACGCGATGGTCTCCGACTGGAACGGCGTCAGTTTCTCGACGTTGGGCTCGATCTTCACCGGCGTCAACTGGCCGGCCAGTTCCACCTGCAACGGCTTGTCCACCGTGATGTTCAGGTCGGACACGTCCTTGCCCATGTCCAGCATCGTCGCCAGAATGTAATCAAGTTCGTTGATGCGCATAGGTCAATGTGCGGTTGCTGCGCGGCGTTTAATCCACATCCCCGTTCGCCTTCGCTTCTTCCTGCTCTTCCTTTGTCAGGAACGGGAAAAATTTCTTTTTGTCCAGGCATTTGTCGAACGCGTCCTGCGGCGAGATGCGCTTCATCTTCAAATGATCCATGATCGAGTCGTCCAGCGGCGTGTTGCCCAGTTTCTTGCCCACCTGGATCATGCCGGGAATCTGGTGCGTCTTGGCCTCGCGGATCATGTTCGCGATGGCCGTGGTGCAGACCAGAATCTCCAGCGCCGCCACGCGGCCTTTCTTATCAATGCGTTTGAACAAGTTCTGTGCCACCACGCCCTTGATCGCTTCTGACAACGTCGCGCGCGTCTTGTTTTGCTGGTCCGCCGGAAAGACGTCGATGATACGGTCAATCGTCTTGGCCGCGCTTTGCGTGTGCAGCGTGCCGAACACCAGGTGGCCCGTGCTGGCCGCCGTCAACGCCAGTTCGATCGTTTCCAGGTCGCGCATTTCGCCCACCAGAATGATGTCCGGGTCTTCGCGCAGGGCGCCTTTGAGCGCCGAGGCAAACGACTTCGTGTGCATGCCCACCTCGCGGTGGTTGATCAGGCAGCTCTTGCTCTCATGCACAAATTCAATCGGGTCCTCCACCGTCAGAATATGGTCCTTCCGGTTCTTGTTCGCGTAATCGATGATCGCCGCCAGCGTGGTGGACTTGCCGGAACCGGTCGGCCCGGTGACCAGCACCATGCCCTTGTGCAACATTGCGAACTTCTTCAGCACGGGCGGCAAGGGCGCGTCGAATTTCTCGAAATCTTCAAACGAAAGCACCTTCGAGGGAATCTGCCGGAACACCGCCGCCACGCCGTACTTCTGGTTGAAGAAATTGCACCGGAAGCGCGAGACCCCGGGAATCTCATAGCCGAAGTCCACGTCGCCGGTTTCTTCAAACTGCTTCACCTTGAATTCCGGCGAAATCTCGTAGAGCATCGCCTTCAGCGAATCGCTCTCCAGAGGCGGGTAATCCACCCGTTGGAGTTCGCCGTTGATGCGCAGAATCGGCGGGTTGCCCGACGACATGTGGAGGTCTGAGGCCTTTTGCTCAAACATCAAATTGAAGAAAGCGTCGATTTTGGCCATATGTGTTCCTCAGCTAAATTGCGCGGTCAGTGTAAGCCAATTTGCGTCAAAAGTGCAAGCAATTGAATGCGCTCACCGACATCATCCGCGCCGAAATCCAGCGCTCCGGCCCCATCCCGTTCGCGCGCTTCATGGAGCTGGCGCTCTACCACCCGGAGCACGGATATTACGAAACCCCGCGCCCCATCGGACGCCGCGGCGACTTCTACACCAGCGTCAGTGTAGGACCTGTTTTCGGTGAACTCCTGGCCTTCCATTTCGCTGAGATTCTCGCCGCCCTGCCCCATCCGACGTTGCAACTCGCCGAAGCCGGCGCGCACGATGGCCGTTTGGCTCTGGACATTCTGAGCCATCTCCAGCAGCACCGACCGGAATTGCTCCCGCGTCTGCAATACTGGATCCTGGAGCCTTCCCCACGCCGCACCGACACCCAACGCGCCACGCTTCACGCGTTCGCGGAACACCTCCGCTGGTTCGCCGACTGGACGCAACTCCCCCACCCTGTCACCGGCATCATCTTCTCCAACGAACTGCTCGACGCCTTCCCCGTCCATCGCCTCGGCTGGAACGCCGCGCAAAAACAATGGTTCGAGTGGTGCGTCACCTGCGACCCCAAGCACTTTCAATGGACCCGCACCGCGCTTGCTTCCAATCTTGATCCTACGGCGTGTCTCTATGCTATGGAGCGCGGACTTCAGTCCGCCTCACCGTTGCCACCCCACACTCATGCGAATCCACCGGAACAGGTACCGCCGCCGTCGGCATTCCCTCTCCCCTCAACGGGGAGAGGGACCAAGGGTGAGGGGTGGTCAAACCCAAACGCGCCAACATCACCAAGCGCGGGAACAGCGTCACCCTCTCCTTGGGGAGAGGGCCGGGGTGAGGGGGACCGCGATGCCGCAAACCCATGCGCTCAGAATGCAACCCCGACGACATCGCAAATCGAAATTCAAAAACTCCTCTCCCTCCTCCCTGACGATTTCACCACCGAAATTTCTCCCGCCGCCGTCGCCTGGTGGCAATCCGCTGCCCGCGCCTTGCGCAACGGCTGCCTGCTCGCCGTCGATTATGGTCTGACTGCGGAGCAATTCTTCACGCCCGGGCGCGCCCACGGCACCTTGCGTGGCTATTACCGCCATCACCACGCCGACGACCTGCTCGCGCGCCCCGGCGAACAAGATCTGACTGCCCACGTCAACTTCACCGCCCTGCAACAAGCCGGCGAAGCCGTCGGGCTGACCAGTGACGACCCCCTCCAGAGCCAGGCGAAATTCCTCACCACCATTTTCGAAGCCACGATGCGTCAGCCGGAACAATTCCCACCTTGGACCTCCGAGCGCCTCCGCCAGTTCCAAACGCTCATCAACCCCGAACACCTCGGCCGCGCCTTCTCGTTTCTCGTCCAACGTACACGGTAATTACAGCCCTTCACTTCTTGCACTCCGCAATCCACATGTGGAGAGTCGCTGCCAGCCACACCATCACTCCAAGCGAAACAATCCGGAGCCATAATGCTGGAATCAGGGAAAACGCTGCCAGCAACAACACCCCCAACAGCAAAGTAAGACCAACCGTGCAAACCAGC
>JBFMBT010000350.1:0-6692 GCA_040754875.1 Verrucomicrobiota bacterium
CATGAACCAGGTTTTGGAGTCGTGGGTAATATGACGTTTCCTTTCCCCTCACCCCGGCCCTCTCCCTTGGGGAGAGGGAGAATCTTATCCCGCGTTGGTGGCAGGATTTGGTTTATGGGTTCAATACGCGGGGACGGCTCGGGCAATAAGCTGCTGCTGGAAAGAAGCTCGGTTACCGTCACGCGGCCGAAGACGACCATGGCGAGCAGCGGGGCGTCGGGTTCTAGGGTGGTGATTTCGCGATTCTGTTCCAGGCCGACGAGGAGCAGTTGGACGTGAGCGTTGTGGAAGAGGATGCGTTTGGGCAAACCACAAAAGGAGAGCGCCAGAGATGGGCTGAGCGTTTCGGCGATCAGGAGGTCGAAGCTTTCGTTCATGCGAACACGGTGGCACAAGCGGCCCGTGGTTCGCGCTCCCCGCGTTGTGAAAATGTGTCGGCTACTTGCGCGCCTTGCCGTGGGCCGGCAACGCGCGTTGCGCGGGCGTGGCCAGCGGATACAGGCCCGGACAGCAGCCGTAGGTTTCGTAGAAGGCCTGGCTGAAATGGCTCAGGCTGTTATAGCCGACTTCCAGCGCGACCTCGGTGACGTTGTATTCCTTCGAGCGGAGCATCTCGGCGGCCTTCTCCATGCGCAGGCGGCGCAGGCATTGGGGAATGGTCTGGCCCGTGTGCGTGGAAAAGACGCGACTCAAGTGAAACGGACTGCAACCGATGCTGCGCGCCATGTCCTCCAAGCCTGGCGGGCTGGCGAGATTCTGTTTGAGGAGAAACACCACCTGCTCGGCGCGTTCGTGGGCGAGGCGTTGCTGGCGCGTGCAAAAAAATTCCTCCTCCGGCGCCGGCTGATAGAAGAACGCCACGGCGAGTTCCAGCGCCTTGCATTGATACCACAGCGCATGCGCGGCGGCATACACGGGCGGTTGGCGCAGGCTCGCCATGATTTGTTCCTGCTCGACGGCGAGCTTGTCCACGCGCGACACCGCGGGGGCCGAGGTGTTCCCTTCAATGGCGGTGCGAACGATGGCGTGCAATTTTGATTCCGTGCCCGCGAGGTGGCGGGCGAGGAATTCGTGCGAGTATTCGATGGTGAGAAACTGGTGGCGGTCGCCCGCGGCGCGTTTTGCTTCCACGGGCGAATCATGGCGGCAGTAGAAGCCCGCGTTGCCATCGGCGAACTCCGCGCGCGTATCGCTGGCGATCACGTGGCCGCGACCGCGAAGGTTCAGGCACAGTTCGACGCAACGCGGATGGAAACTCGCGCCCCAGTCGATCTCGCGCGGGGCGGCGAAATCATGCCATTCGACGCTGTACCCGACACCCTTGAAACTGCCAAACACCCGCTGCCAGCCGGGGCCGACGTGCCGCCACGCCGCGGCCTCGAAGAAAGGCGCGGGCCTGGCGGGAACTGCAGCTGGTGAAGACACGGGCATTGGCAATTACGACTGAGACTCATTCTCATTTAAGATGGCGCTTTTGGCAACTGGATTTCGTGGTGGCAGAAGCAAATTCTGCAAACTGCGCAAACTATAGTTTGCAGTGGCTGCGTTGCTGGCAGATCAGCAGTCGTACCTGCCCGGTTCTGCCCGGTTCTGCCCGATAACGGCGGGGAATCTATTTCCGGGTGAACAGCGGGCTTTCGGTGAGCGCCAGGATGAGGGAGCGGACGCCGTATTGTCTGGCTTGGGCCTGGTCGAGGAGGTGCTCGATTTCGGGGCGGTCGCCGAAGCGGATGGCGGAGCCGGTGGCATAGACGGTGAATTGTTGGGCGAGGTTGCGGGCGAGCTGGCGTTCGTCCTCAAGCAGGAGGCGCTTGAGGTCGCGGATGTTTTGAAACTTACGGCCATCGGGCAGTTCGCCGCTGGCGTCCACGGCTTGAGCCTGGTGGAAATCGAAGGGCTGGCCGTTCTTGCCGAAGCCGGGGACTTTCTCGCCGTCGCCAAGGGCGCGGTAGTGGTCGCGCCAGCCGCCGAGGACGTCGAAGTTTTCGAGCGCGAAGCCGGCGGGATCGATTTTGGCGTGGCAGGCGTTGCAGGTTTCCTGCGTGCGATGCTTGTCGAGTTGCTCGCGGATGGTGGTGGCGCCGCGCGTGTCGGGTTCAACGGCGGGGACGCTGGCGGGCGGAGGCGGCGGCGGTTTGCCGAGGATGCGTTCCATGACCCACGCGCCGCGCAACACGGGCGACGTGGTGGTGCCGTTGGCGGTGACCTTGAGCACGCTGGCCTGGGTGAGCAGGCCGCCGCGCACACTGTCATGCGGCAATGGGACGCGGCGCAAGCGGACGCCTTGCACCGCCGGCAGGCCGTAGTGGGCGGCAAGGCGTTCGTTGAGCATGGCGAAATCGGAAGCGACCAGATTGCGCGCGGGGAGGTCTTGGCGCACCAGTTCGGCGAAGAAGAGTTCCGTTTCCGCGACGGAGGATTCGACGAGCAGGTCGTCGAGATAATAGTCGGGATAGAGGGCGGCGTCCGGCGAGGTAGCTTCGGATTTGCGGAGGTCGAGCCAATAGGCGAGGAAGGCGTCCACGAAGCGGCGAGACTTGGGATCATCGAGCAAACGCAGGGTCTGCTGGCGGAGCGTGTCGGTTCTGCGCAACTGACCGCGCGCCGCGAGAGCGCGCAATTCGGCATCCGGTTCGGTGTTCCAAAGGAAGTAGGAAAGGCGCGAGGCGAGCGCGTGGTCGTCCAGCGGGCCGGGTTTTTCTTCGAGACAAACGAAAGCGGGCGAGCAAAGCACGGCGGAATAACCGGCGATCATGGCATCGGTGAAGCCGCTGCCGGAATCGAGCGCGTGCTCGATGACGGCGAGGAAGCGTTTGACATCGGCGTCAGCGACGGGGCGGCGGTAGGCGCGTTGCATGAATGAGCGCAAGAGGCGCTCGGCATCGGCGCGAGGATTGGCGGCTTCGACGCAACTGGATTTATCGGCGGAATCCTTGATGGGCAGATCGCCGAACAGGAGTTGATGACCGGCGGGCGGCCAATCGCCGTGAATGGGTCCCTCGACTTCCATCCAACGGAACGCAACGCCGGGCTGGCCGTCTTTTTCCGCGAGCGGATTGTGCCAGTTCGGCGGGCGCGAACGGAAGAGGCGGGCGGGGTCGGGGCGGATGGTTTCGCCTTCAAGGAGCCAGACATCGAGTTCCTGCACGGACGGCTCGGGATTTACATCGAACGCGCCGAGGCGACGCAACAGGCGCGGCGGGGTTTCGGAGTAAATGGTCACCGGCTCGGGGCGGCGGCCGATGGAGGCTTTGGTGCGGTCCGGCCGCCACCAGCGTTCGCCCTCACCGGGCGCGGCCCAAAACGTGTAGGCGCTGAAGCGCAGTTTGTAACGGCCGGCGGCGGGCGCTTTGAACTGGTCGAACTTGATTTCGAGCGGTTCGTAAGTGCTGGCGACGACGCCGAAGGCTTCGCGTTCGCGCGTCGCGGGATCCGCCGTGCCAACGGTGACGGGTGCCTTGCCTTCGAGGACGTCCACCTGTGCCTCATGGTCGAGCAGGGGAAAGGTGGCGCGCTCGGGACTGCGATTGAAGACGTTGAACTGGATGCGGCGGGCGAAGGCGGGCTGCTCGCGCACGTAGTAGCGGACGACTGGCGTTTCGGGTTTGGCTGCCTGGGTGGCGAGCACCTGGCGCAAGGCGTAGTCGGCGGCGCTGAGATAGCGCGCCATCTGCACATGCGAAACGTCAAGCGCTTCGCCGACTTTGTTGAAGCGATGCGCCTCGCCGTCTTCCGGGAGCATTTCCTTGATCTGCAACCAAGGAGCGTGGAGGAGGTCGCGCAGGGTGTTCTCGTATTCGTAGCGATTGAGCCGGCGCCAAACGGCGCGGCCAGTGGCCCTGGCTTTAGCCTGATCTGCGGCGACGAGGGAATCGAAAAGGGATTGAGTGAATTTATCGCGTTCGGTGCGCTTAGGCTGCGCCTTCTTTTTGGGCGGCATTTCGCCGTCGCGCACGCGATCGTGGACCTTGACCCACGTGTTGAAAGCGGCGTCGTCCTTCAGGTCAAACTTGAGCGCTGTGAGGTCGAGGTCGGCTTTCTTGACTTCGGAATCATGGCACTCGACGCAATGATTCTGGACGAAGCCGTCGATGGCGCGGGTGGGCGCGGCCTGGGCGAGGGGAACCAGCGCGGCCAGCGCGAGCAAAGCGGTGGCGCGTCGGAAGGCCCAGTGCGGCATGTGCATAAGGGAAGTATAGCAGGCTGGTGGGGATTTGCGATTTTAGATTTTTGATTGGAGTCGGGACGTGATTAACGCGCAGGTGCCGGATTTTGTTTGCTGGTGTGCTGTAGATAGCGGCGGGCGGCAGTGCTGAGGCGGGGCGGCGGGGCGGGAGGATTGAGCAACGCGCGGGCAAAGCGGCGGGAATCTCGCCGGGATAGGCGCAGGGCGGCTTTTGTGCGAATGCGCGCAGCGGCACGAGCATTTCTCGCCGCACCGGATTTGTGTGGTGCAGGGGTTGATTTCACAAGTCAACGTTTTGCGGTGACTGGGTCGGCGGCCTTGAGGCTGAAATCGTCGTACTGCACGTCCACGGGATTGGTGGTGAGGCTGACGAGCGTCTTGTGATCGTGGGCGATGCCTTCGGATTTGAAGGAGCCGATGACCTTCCCATCGATGATGACGGTGACGGTGTCGCCTTTGGTGCGCGCGACGAGCGTGTGCCACTCCTGCAATGAGAGCTTGGCGGAGACGCGGGTGGTCTTCGTTTGTAGAAACGCCTTCTCCTCCGCCGTCAGGCTCGTAGGAGCGGCCTTGCGTTTCTCGTAGATATCCTTGCGGAAATTGCCGGTCTTGGCATCGGCCATGGTCACGCCCGTGGGACTGACCGTCACACTGCAAATGTGGCCCGCGTGCGAGCCCTTGTAATCCTTGTCGTCAAACCAGACGTTGAAGCTCTTCGCCTTGGCGCTGACGAAGCGAAATTTCACGGAGACTTCAAGGTCCTTCTCCGGCGGGAACTTGATGTTTTCCACCGCCGAGTGATCGGAGTTCTCTGGAGTGATGCCGATGAGGACGCCGTCTTTGACGATGCTGCCGCTCTTGTAATGGCCCCAGCGCGGACCGAATTTGTCACCGGAAAAATCGTCGGTGAAAATCGTGCGGTTATAGTCGGCGGCGGAAGCGGCGAATGCGACCGCGAAAGCGATGGTTGTGATGAATTTCATTGGGTGCATGGTCGAGGGTTGAAACGGGAAATGGTGGATGACGTTATTCGAGCGGTTTGATCTTGAGGTTGCGATACCAGACGGGGGCCTGCGCCTTGCCGTGCAAACCTTGAAGGCCGATGGGGCCTTTGCGGGCGTAGTCTTTCAAGGCCACGGGAAACTTGTTCGCGGTGCCGTCCGGATTCTTCTTCGGCTCCGGCCAATTGTTGAGGTCGGCCTTGATGATTTCTTCGCCGTTGAAAACGACCGTCAGGAGGCTGTCCTTGCAGGTGATGGTGTAGCGGTTCCATTCGCCGACCGGTTTGGCCATGCTTTTCGAGGGAGGCATGGCGTCGTAGAGGGCGCCGACCATGCCGTATTTGCCGCCATCGGTGGACTCGTGCACCTGGATTTCCAGGGCGGCAAGGACGTTCTTCGTATTGCCCGAACGGAGGAAGACGCCGCTGTTGGCTTCCTTGGCGACCTTGAATTCGAGGTCGAGGATGAAATTGCCGTAGGATTCCTTCGTCCACAGGGTGCCGTGTTCCGTGGCGACGAGCACACCGTCCTCCCATTTCCAATCGGACGCGCCGTCGGCGTTGGAGAAATCCTTCGCAAAGAGATCCTTCCAACCTGTGGTGTCGGGGTGATTGGCGGCCTGTATGGTGGCGGCAAACGCACAGATGAAGGCGAGCAGCGAAAGTTTTGAAAAAGTGCGCATAAAGATATAGCGAGCGTTCATGAGGCGGGAGAATTGCAGGCGGGTGGGGAATCTCAAGAAGGAAGTGGAGAGGCGGGATGTATCAAGGCCGCGCCCATCGCGAACGGGAAACAGGCAATCATCGCACATTGTTTAATGCCGACAGAGATTCCCGGCCATCGCTGGCGAACCAGCGTTCAAAATTCTTCTTACGCGCGGGCCAGTCACCGTCGAGCATCGCGAACCACGCGGTATCGCGATTCCCGCCTTTGACGACCATGTGCTGTCGAAAGAGGCCTTCGAACTGAAATCCCAGGCGCAGCGCGGCGGCGCGGCTACGGGCGTTTTGCGCGTTGCACTTCCACTCCACGCGCCGGTAGCCGAGGTCGTCGAAGAGATGGCGCAACAGGAGAAAGACGGTTTCGGTGTTCACCGGTGAGCGTTGGACCGCGAGACTGTACCAAATGTGCCCCAATTCGGCGACGCCATGCTGCGGCGTAATCCGCATGATGGAGATCATCCCGATGCGCTTGCCATTCCGCCGATCTTTGACCGTGAAGAAAATCGGATCGGCGCCATCCTCCACGCTGCGAAGCCACTGGCGCCATTCGTTTTCACTCGCAAACGGACCGTGCCAAAGGTAGCGCCAGATTTCCCGCGCCTCCGGCGTTTCATGACTCGCGTGATACAATTCCGCGGCATCTTCATCGGCGCGAACAGGGGTTAACGAGACAAAACGGCCTTCGTGAGTTCGGCGGGATGGAACCGGCCAGGTGGACGGGAATTTTTTCATGGCTTGAACGCTGATCGTGCGTGTCTGAACAGCTCACTTGCTTGCGCCGGC
>JBFMBT010000351.1:0-6691 GCA_040754875.1 Verrucomicrobiota bacterium
GGCCCGTCGCCTGCACAACCTCCGTGATGTCGCGGCGCGCCACCTTCTCGGCCTGCACTGTGATGATGACCTCGCGTTTGCGAAAATAGAAGCCATACCACGCCAACCCGCCAATGACGGCGAGAATCAGCGTGAAGACCACGATCTTCCGCCCCGTTTTCTTTTTTCCTTTTGCCATGCGCGCTTCCTAGTCAACCCGCCTGAGGGTCAAATTGTTGCATTAAAATCCGCCCGCCATCAACCGTCCGAAAAGTATGCCCGCTCCGCAGAACGCCAGCCATACGGCATACAGGACAGCCGTGGCTTTGACAGTGGAGCCGCCGGTTAGTTTCGCCAAACCGATGCCCAACACCACAAAATGCCAGAACGTGACGACGTCCAGCGCGGCGATCATCTGATGCGTCAGGTTCTGCATGTCCGGCGCGCTGAGCAACAGAATCGGCCCCGCGGACACAAACGTGGTGCCTTTGACGACAATGAGCAGCGTCTTCACAATGCCCCCCAACACGCTGATCATCGTCGCCAGACCGGTCACTTCCAGCGCCTGCGTGAATTCAATTTCACCACGCAAAACAAATCGCCCCACGAGCCACGCGACCAGGGCTGTTCCAAACACACCCACACAGCCGCCCACGGCTGCGAAGATCGGAGTGACAATTTTGGTCACACTCGCCATCTTTCCCTTTATTTCGTCCGCCTGCTTCTCGCTCATCTTCCCCTTGGCGACCTGGTCATCAAACGCCTTGTCCTGCTGTTGCTGTATCTGCTGCATCAAGGCCGGCTGGGAAAACATCACTAGCACCGACCCCATCGCGACCACCATCGCCAGGATCATCGGCACCACCCAGTTGCCGGCCGACCATCCGCCCGCGCGGAGCGAATCGAAGACATCGCCCGGCGTGGCAAAGACATTGAACAACCTTCCCACCAACGACATGGGCTCGGGTGGCAACGCCGGCGGTGTGGTGGTGCTGTCCATATTAAAATCAGCGCAACGGGAACAAGGCGGCAACCTGCTGGACACGCCCCGGAAAGTCAAGCAACGCAGGGCTACAAAGAATCCCGCTAATTATAACCTCCCAGGGCTACCCCCACCCCGCTTGCCATCAGCCGCTTGCTACCACGGACTCGTCCACCGCTCCCCGGCCTTCATCACCTTGCATTCCTGCCCGATCTTGCCGCACTCCGCCACAAACTCATCCGGGCTGGCCGTGTTGAACGTGAACATCTCGTAGTGACACGGAATCACAATCCTCGCGTTGATGGCCTTCGCCAGTCGAGCGGCTTCGAGGCCATCGAGATTCCCCGCCACCTTGCGCTCGGGCTTGTTGCCGTTGATGGGCAGAATCGCCACATCCACCTTGAAGGGGCGCACCCAGTCGGCAATTCCATCATACACCAACGTATCGCCCGAGTGATAAATCCGGTACGGCCCGAACTCGATGACGTAGCCCAGAAATTTGTGGCGATCCCACTGGTCCTTCTCCAATTCATTGTGCGCCGCGGGAATTCCGTGGAACCGGAAATTCGCGATCGATTTCGTCAAACCCGCCTCGGCGCCGATGAGTTCCTTGGGGCTTTTTTGAATGCGGAACGCGCCCACGCCGCGGTTCGCTTCGGGCAGCAACACCTGCAACTTCGGATTCGCCGCCCACACCGCCTTGATGGTGTCCGGGTCAAAATGATCCGTGTGATTGTGGCTGGATGATATGACTTCCGCGAAGCCCAACCGCTCCGGCGCAATCACCCGCTCGGTCATGCGGATGTGCGGCGTCTCGGTCTCCGCGTATTTCGCCGTCAACGAATCGGACAAGTAGGGATCAATCAGCGCGAAGCGTTCCTGAAACTGCAGCAGAAATCCGCTCTGCCCCAGCCACCAAAGATGGAACTGCTTCTTTTGCGCGCGCACGGAATCGACGTCGGCAAGAAACGCGTCATCCTGCAAAACCGGTTTGATCAGCGGATTCGGCGCGGGAGGGATTTCCAGTTTGGACATACGACTTCAGGCGTTGGGCAGGCCGAGTTCCTTGCGCACCAGTTTCACGCCGGCGACCATGTTCTTGAGCTTTTGTTTCGCCGCCCAGCGCGCGGTCTGACTCAGGCCACAGTCCGGCGCAAATGACAGCCGGTCCGCCGGCGCATGCTTCAAGCACGCGCGCACGCGCTCGGCCACGTCCTGCGCCGTTTCAATGTAATAGCTTTTCACATCAATGATGCCCACGGCGGCGTCCTTTTTCTTCGCAATCAACGCGATGACGTCCAGTTCGCTGAATTCGCGGCTGGCCATCTCGACGTGAACTTCATCGACCTTCATATCGAGAAACGCCGGGAACATCGGCGCGTAACGGCGCAGGCCCACCGCGCGCCCCTTGTAATTGCCGAAGCACAGGTGCGTGGACAGATGGCATTTGCCGACGATGGGCTCCACGGTGCGATTAAAGATTTCCACGAACCGCTTCGGGTCCTCGCGATGCGCGTAGCAACTCATCGACGGTTCATCGACGGTGATCTCCTGGCAACCCGCCTTGACCAGCGCTTCAAGTTCCGCCCGCACCAACGGCAGCAAACCCTCGGTCAGCGCGTAACGATCGGGATATTGCGCGTTGGGCAGCAGCCGGCCGCTGAGCGTGTAAGGCCCCGGCACGCTCGCCTTGAGCGTCGGGCCAGCCGGCGCGAGGCGCTTGAGCCGGTTGAAATCCTCGACGGTGCCCAACCCGCGCGGCGCTGCCAGCGGCCCGGTCACCTTGTGTTTGCCGCGCTGATCATGCGCCGGCGGACCAAAGCGACGCGGCGGCGCGGATTCCAGTTCGATGCCCTGGATGAATCCGTAGAACGACAGGTTGAAATCCAGCCGCGTCTGCTCGCCATCGGTGACGACGTCCAGACCAGCCGTCAATTGATCGTGCAACGCCACCACCACCGCGTCATCGACCAGTTCGTCACGATCCGCTTCGCCGAACTTGTCCAGATGCCACGTGGCCAGCTCCAGCCATCCCGGAAACGGATAGCTCCCAATCACCGTCGTCCGCAAAGGTTGCTCTTTCATTCGCTTTTAAAGAAAACACGTGTTCAACAGCGCGCGTAAATCTTCCCGCCACATCGCGTGCGCGCAAGCGTCTTGGAGTGCGGCAGTCCTGTGCCGCTTTGTTCGACTCGGCCATACCCAGCCCCGCAAAACCAACCCAACGCGCCTCTACTCATTCGCTCCTCCCAAATTCTGATACAACTTCGCCAGCCGCCGCGCATGCTCATCATACGCCGCCTCAAACAGCTCCGTCGCGCGCGCCTTCCCCACCACCGCCCCCGCCGTCAACACCCGCGGTGGATTGCCGGCTTTCGTCAGACGCGCGGCCACTTCAGCCTTGATGGAATTCACCAGCAGACACCCGCCCACCGTCGAGCCCGGCGAAACCGGCGTATCCAAGCCATCGACCTTCACCATCGCATCGCCCACCGGCGCGCCAGTGTCGAGGACCAGATCCGCAAAGTCTTGCAACTTCCTGCCGCTCGGGTGCTGGCTGACGCTCGCATCGGAATGCTGGCGGCTGATGATAGCCACCACCTTGATGCCGCGCTGGTGAAAACCCTCGGCCATTTCGATGGGTACAATGTTGCAGCCGCTGGACGACACGACCAGCGCCGAGTCCTTCTCCGACAAATCAAAGTTGCGCAGAATGCGTTCGGCCAGCCCGCTGACGTTTTCCAAGAACATCGCCTGCCGCTGGCCGTTGGGGCCGACGACGAGATTATGAAAGCTCAACGACAGTTCGACGATGGGATTGAACCCGGGAAACGAACCGTAGCGCGGCCACATTTCTTCGACAAGGATGCGGCTGTGCCCGGAGCCGAAGAGATGCACCATGCGTCCGGCCAGAATCGTGTCCGCGAACCAGCTCGCTGCCTGTTGAATGGCGGCCTGCTGTTTTTCAACCGCGTCCATCAACTCGCGGCATTTGCCGAGATAATCAGCGCTCGGAGTCATCGGCGGGAGGATAGGGAAGGCGGGCCAAACTTCAAACGGCAAACTTTGACTTCCGCCAATTTGACTTGGGAGCGAACAAGCAGCGTCAATCTTCAAAACGCGGCAACCGACATCCCCCTCTCCTTGGGGAGAGGGCCGGGGTGAGGGGGACCGCCGCACCGCAAACCAACTCCGCCACGAATGAAAACACGTAATCGCAAATCCATCACTGCACACCCGCCGCCTTCATCCCATTCCACGCAGCGCCCAGCGCACCCGCGAACTCTCCCAGTTCGGCTGGCACAATGCGCGCCCGCTCGCCCAACGGCTTCCATTCCATCGGCTCAAGGAACCTGTCCAACGGCTCAAACAACACCTCGCCCGCACGCGCCACGCCGCCGCCGATGATGACGACCTCCGGATCGAGAATGTTGATGCATGAACAAACACCCGCCGCCAGCGCCTTCACGGATTTGAACCAGATGCGCGTGGCTTCGGCGTCGCCTTTCACGTGCGCGGAGATGAGGTCGTGCGTCGTCTTGAAACGGCCGTTCGTGCGCTCGCGAATGTTGTAATTGCCAATGGCGACCTCGAGGCTGCCCGGCGTGCCGCAGATGTCGGCCACGCCATCCGGGTCCAGCGAAAGATGACCCAGGTGCCCCGCCCTGCCCGCGCGGCCTTTGAGCAACCGGCCATCGACCATCGCCGCGCCGCCCACACCGGTGCCCAGCGTGAACATGATGACGTTTTTGCAACCGCGTCCCGCGCCCAGCCACACTTCACCCAGCAACGCGGCATGGCCATCGTTCAACACCGGCACAGGCGTGCGCGATTTGAGGTAATCCGTCCAGTTCAGGCCCACCAATCCTTCCAACCGCCCGGGCATGTTGGCGATGGATCGGCCATCCAGCGCGGCCAATCCCGGCGCCGACAAGCCGATCGAATCCGGCGGGCCGTTGCGTTCCTTCGAGATGTTCACCACCAGCGCGTGAATCTTGTCGGCCCAATCCATGCGCCCCTGCGCGTCAAAATCCGTGTTGGAGCGATGCAGCGTTTCGCCTTCTGGAGTGACGGCCACCGCTTTCACGCTGGAACCGCCGAGATCAATGCCGAGGGAATAACTCATGAAAAAAACTTCACATTCCAATGTTTCAAACTCCAACGAAACTCCAAGTAGCAAACTCCAAATTGTGCCTGGCCGCGCGCTTCTCATTTGATGCTTGCGGCTTGAAGTTTCTCTGAAGTTTGGATTTGGGAGCTTGAAGTTTGCTGTTCATTCCGCCGCTCCTTCGCTCACGCACCACCCGCCATCCACCGCCAGCACCTGCCCGGTGATGAAGCGCGATTCATCGCTCATGAAGAAGACCGCCGCCGCATCCAGATCTTCCGGCACGCCGATGCGCCCGCCATCGAGCGGCTGTTTGGTTTTGATAAACTGCATGATGGCTTCGTTTTCCTGCGCACGCTGCGACATCGGTGTTTCCACCAGCGCCGGGGCCAGGACGTTAAAGCGAATGTTGGCACCCGCGTAATGCGCCGCCGCCGCCTTGGTCAAGCCCACGATCGCCGACTTCGCGGTCGCATAGGCATGCGTGGAAAAGTGCTTCGGCGACGGCGAGAACCCGAGCACCGATCCCATGTTCAACACGCTGCCGCCGGATTTTTGTTTCAGGAACTGTTGCACTGCCGCGCGATTGGAATAGAACAGCGAGGTCAGGTTCAGGTTGAGCGTGAATTCCCAGCCCGCATCGCTGATCTCGTGCAAGGACCCATCCCCCATCTTGCGCCCGCTGCCGCCGGCGACGTGGTAAAGCCCGTGAAAGCCACCGAAATGCTTTACCGCGGTTTGAATGGCCTTGGCGGCCGTGGTGGATTCGGCGGCGTCGCCTGCCTGACAGATGGCCGCGCTGCCCAATTCCTTCTGCGCCGCGGCGACCTTCGCCTTGTCCTTTCCAACCACCACGACCTTCGCCCCCGCCGAGATAAATGCCTTCGCCGCCGACAACCCGATCCCGCTCGTGCCGCCGATGATGACAAGGGATTTGTTCGTGAGTGTGGTCACACCGCGTTGATACCTGACGAGCGAGTGCAAATCCAGTCTTTCGCGGATTACGAATGTTTAGCGGCCAATGCCAGCACCTTGGGTTGTACAGCGCGAAAGATGTCACGAAATTCCTGAACATCCGGGATTCGTGCTTGGGCAAACGCCTGGCGAAGTTCCTGCTCGGTAATAGGCTCCTGAGATAGCAGAAATTGGATGTCCCCCAAATCAATCGAATCATCGCGCATCATCTTCGTCAGTATCAGGTCCAAAGTCCCGGGGCGAAAGAGGCTCAAATGCTTCAACACGACTGGCACTTTCACACGAAACTCGAACCAATTCGGTCTTAGGAAAACGTCCTCTTCGGTAAACAAATGCGTAAGATACAGTCCCTTCGGCTTCAACTCGGTATTGGCAGCGTCACGAGCATTCCAAAAGCTTTCATCGTCGCGAAGAATTTCAAGTTGATGAAGTGGAAGTATTGCATCCACGTCATATGTTCCATCGCACTCTGGATTGTGCTGCGGAAATCCCAAGGCCAGCGCCGCGCGTCCGTACAGTGTTAGGGCGTGTCTTCAAAATCAAAAAGTGAGCCAATCGAGGATGGCGGCCAGTTGAGCGAAGCCCAAGAAATGCAGGTCGAGCTTTTCATAACGGGTGCCAATCCGGCGAAACCGTTTGACGCGTTG
>JBFMBT010000352.1:0-6654 GCA_040754875.1 Verrucomicrobiota bacterium
CGGTCCCGGCCTGATACTCCGCGCGCGTTCGAACGCGATTCTTATGTCCGACCTGTTGAAGCGACTGACCGGAAAATGCGTGCTGGGTTTGTGCGACCGCCATCCCGGCATGAAGCCGCTTTTCCGGAAACTGGGATTGCGCACGTCCATGGAGTGGTTTGGCGACCGCGTGGTCAGGATTCAGCTTCCCGATGGAAGGAGCTTCAAGCTTGCCAGTCTGGCGCGCAATTATCTGAGCTTCGAGTTGTTCTGGCGCGGCACGACGTATTACGAGCCAATTACCTCGTTGGTGATGCAACAGTTGTTGCGCCCGGGCGACACCTTCATCGACGCCGGGGCGAATGTGGGCTTTTACTCGCTGTTGCTCACCGTGGGATGTCCCTCCCTGCATGTCTTCGCGTTTGAACCGAACCCGAAGAATTATGAGCTGCTGGCGGCGAACATCGCGGCCAACGGAATTGGCAACATCACGTGCGAGCCCGTCGCGTTGTCGGAGTCAAAGGGAACCGCCGTGCTCTACTTGAGCGCGTCCGACATGAGCGCGTCCTTGAGCAGCGAATTCGAAGCCAACCCGGTCGGCTCACTGGAGGTGCCGACGACCACGCTGGACCAGTATTTTACCGGCCGCAAAATCCACGGGCGGATGCTGATCAAGCTGGATGTGGAGGGCCATGAGCCGCCGATTCTGGCGGGCGCGCGGAGATTGATTGCCGGCCACCGGCCCGACATTGTGACCGAGGCCATTTTTCAAAACGGCGAGGACATCGCGATATTTTTGAAGAAACTGGGTTATCGGTTCTACCACATCACCGATTGCGGATTGATGGAAACGACCGCGCTGGTACCGTTCATTCGCGGGCGGCTGGTGTTTTTGAATTGCCTCCTCTCCACGAAGCTGCCGGGCGAGGTCGCGGAGCTGTTCGAACGAATCAAGGACCAGGTCGAGCGGATCGATTTGACCACGACCAGCAAGTTCATGGACGAGCGCATGATCGAGCGGCTTCGGGCGAAAATGCGTCCGGGCCGGCGCGCGCCCCTGCCGGCGGCCTGCCCGCTCGTCAACTGAGCGGGAAGTCGGTCTTCCAGAGATCGTCGAAGGTGATGACGCGGATGCCGGAATTGCCGACCAGATAGGCGGCGGTCTTGTGCAACACCTCGATGAAATTGTCGTCCGGTTCGTTGTTCCGGAAGTATTCCCACCAGTGTGTCACCAGCACGGTCAGTTTCTGGCTGTGGATGGATGCCTTGATGTTGTCCAGCATCGTGTCGTAGGGCCGGCGGTAGGAAAGCAGGCAGCCCGGGTGCGAAAGCAGAATCGTGTTGCCCACGCGCCAGTGCGGCTCGCCGGTGAGTTTCTTCCACACAAACCGCGGCCACCACGCGACCGGCAGGCGGCGCAACTCAAACCAGCCGGTGGATAGCACGGCGAAGCGCTTGGCGGATTCATCGAAGCTGATGCGCGAAAAACGGTCGTGCGGCGCCACAAAGGTGCGGGGCGTGGCAAAGCCGGCGTTCTTCAAATCCGTGGTGCCCTGGTCGAGGCGGTGAATGACGTCATCGCGGTTTTCGCGATCAAATTCGCACGGGTCATGGTGGCAGCCGTGTTGCACGATGTGGTAGCCGGCGTTGATTTTCAGATAAGAAACAAGCTCGGGATTGTATTCGATTGGGACGAGCGGCGGGGCGTCGCCTTCCTTGGCGGTGAGAAAGCCCTCGGGCCGGCCGTCCGGCAGGATCAGGTCGCTGCGAACGGACGGAATGACGGACAGATTGACGGGCAGTCCGTAATCGAGGAAGGGACGATACAGGTACTCGAGATAGTTTGCCGGCGTGAAGGCATTCGTATCATCGTCACGCAGAATCACGTACCGCATGCTTTTCCTCCATCAGTTGCTCGTAGAGCCGTTTCATCCGTCCGGCCAAAGCGACACTGTCGTGGTGGTTGCGAACCAACTCGTGTCCTGCCGCGGCCAGTTCGCGCGACAGCTCCGGGCACTGCAAAACCGATGACACGGCGTCGTGAAACTCGCCGGGATGCACCAAGCTGAAAAGCCAGCCGTTGCGACCATGTTGAATCAACGCGCACGAGCCGGTGGTGCGGCTGGCGATGACCGGAATGCCCGCCGCCCAGGCCTCAAGAATCACCAGCCCGAACGTTTCCGAAATGGACGGCAGGAGCAGCGCCTTGGCTTCCTGCATCAGCCCAATGAGGCGCGGGTCGTCGGGCGGCATTCCTCCGGTGAGAAGCACGCGGTCCGCCAGGCCGAGGTGGTCGATCTTCTGTTGGATGAGCTGGCCGTAAGTTTCATCGGTGCATGGGCCCGCCAGCACCAGGGCCGCATCGGGAAAGCGCTTGAAGAGGGGGGGAGCATGTTCAATCAGCCAGCTCTGGTTTTTGACGGGGTCCAGTCGCCCCACGGCAAGCAGGACATCCCGGTTGTGCAATTGCGGAAACGCTTGCCGCGCCGTTTCGCGCTGGTCCTGCTGGTAGCGGGCGAGGGGGACGCCGTGCGCCTGGACCATGACCCGTTTGTCCGGATACTGGCGCGAAAAAAGATTCGCTTCCTTTTCGTTGCAAGTAATGACGACGTCGGCGTTGGCGAAGAAGCGCCGCGTCTGGAGCAGCAGGCTGAACATCTTGCCCCATTCCCACCCGCCGTTGCCGAGCTGGTCCAGGTCGGATTTCAATTGCGTGGGCAGGTCAAGCAAGCCGCCGTGAATGGTCACGACAAACGGCAGGCCGCGCCGCCGCGCGACGTTCAACGCGATGGCGCCCAGCCGGCCCAGGGTGTGGGTGTGAATCACGTCCAGGTCGGGCTCGCGCCAGAGTGCGGGGAGCAAATCGAACGACATCAGATTGCCGCCCACGGCGATGAGCTGGCGTTTGCGTTGTTCGGGCACACCGAGGATCGGGAGGCAGGCATTGAAACGCTTGACGGTCCAGCCGGCCTCGGCGAGCGGGTCCGGGTGATGGCCGTTGTTGCGGATGTGCGGGCAATAGACCACGGCGTTGACGCGGTGCGCGCGCAGGCCTTCCAGCAGCCGTTGCACGGCGGTTTCCGTGCCGCCCCATTCGGCGGCGTTGCATTTGCGAAGCAGATGGGCGACTCGCATGGCTATGACCCTCCCGCGAGGACTGGCTCGCGGCTCATATATTCCTCCTGGATGGACTCCGTGCTGAGCGGCCGTTCGCGGCGTGCGCGGCGGCGCAGGTAATACAGGCTGGCCATCGCTCCCAGCACGAGGTGAAACGCGAACATGATCTGCGTCTGGCGATAGACCCATTCCGTCAGGCTCTGCAGAAAGACTCCACAGGTGGCGAAGTAGAATCCGATGCCCAGTTGATGGACGGCCTCGGTGGAGCGCTTCCAAAGGAAAACAAAACCCATCTGAAACCAGCGCATCCAGAGCAGCGCAAAAATGAGCAGACCCGGAACGCCCAGTTCGCCGACGGTCAACGCGCCAAGGTTGTGCGCGGGCGCCGCGTAATGGAAGCTGGCCAGTATCTCCTTGCTGGGCACGTAGTCGAGATCGTCGTAGTCTTCATACAACAGCCCTAGCTTCGCGCCGTACGTCTTGCTGACCCAGTAGGACCAGTTGTTGAGGCCCACGCCCAGAAAGCGCTCCTCGACGATTGCGTGCGCCTGCCGCACATACATCCCGCGGCCTTCGGCGTGGTCTTCGAGGAATTCCTGCTCGAAATTGCCTTGCGCAAAGCGTCCCTTGATCGTGTCCCACGTTTTGGCGACCAGTCCGCACGCGGCCAGGAAAACAAACGCGGCGACGGCGACCTTCTTGAGCGTGATGCGCCAGGAAACACAAAAGGCTGTCGCCCCCAGCGTGACCAGGGCAAAGGCCGGAATGCCGGCGCGGGAAATCGTCAACATGATGGCCACCGCGGCAACTGCGATCGCGGCCGTGCAGCACCAGCGCAGATACGGCGACAGGTTGGATGCCGAGGCGGCGACCAGGATGGGGCCGGCCATGCAAAGGTAAATGGACAGGCTGTTGGGATGATCCAGGCTGCCGGTCACACGATACACGCCGTCAAAGGCGCGTTGCTTGAGGGCCAGGGCGCCTTCAAAGCAAACCGCGCACGCCAGTGCGAAAACGAAAATAGCCAGTTCCCGTTCACCGCGCACAAACCACGCCGCAGCCAGGAACACGAGAATGCCGCGGAACATTTTGGACAGTTCGAAGAGGCCGAACACCTTTGGATCGGAAATGACCACGGAAAAGCAGGCATAGGCAAAATAGAACAGCAGGAACCCCAGGCTGGCGGGCCAGTACCAGCGTTTCTGCCCCGGGCGCGGCACGAGCAGCGAACTGACCAGCACCGCGATGGCCAGCACGTCCACGAAACTGAATTCCACACCCCGCGTCGTGCCGCGATACCAGTAATGCGTGAAGAAATTGATGTCTGCCTTTTCCGTGATGACGGTTCCCGCCGTCAGAAGAAAGAAGGCCGCCTCCTGCGCGCGCCGGGACAGACAGCACACCAGCACGGCCGCCGGGACAACCGTAATCATCAAAGTCAATCCGATGAGGTCCTTGGTTTCCATGGCGCGGCCTAATGCGTGCGGGCCTCCTGGGTGTGGGAGGAAACACGATCCACAGTTTCGGCGTCGGTCTTGGCCGCCGCCATGTTTGCCCCGGTCTTTTCCGGCCAGTAATTGGCGTAACCTTGCTTCAACGAGCGATGCGCCGCCCAACAGGCGGCGAGCGTCATGCACAGGCCGACTGTGGCCGCGGGAAAGTGCGTCAGGCGCTCGGGCCACGCTAGTTTCGCCCAGCGCTTGAACCGGAATCCCACGACACCGGGGAACAGGCGCCAGAAATATTTTGCGCGGCGGACGTGTTCTCCGATCAGATTTTTCAACCAGAGCGGGTCGGCGGAATCCTTCTGCTTCAGCGTCTCCGCGAGGTTTTTGCGCTCCAGCAGGGGCAGCTTTTTCAAGGCATCGTCCACGAGCAGGTGGTTGACGGTCTGCCCGATCATCTGGCGCTTTTGGTTGCGGAAGATGGCGGGGACGGTCACGTAAGCCTCGAAGACGTGCGCCGCGTCATCCGCCTGCACAATGCGCTCGGGCAGGCTCGGGCGCGTCAAAAAATCCGTGCACACGACTGATTTCAGAAAGCCGTCCTCCACGCTGGGCAGGTCCCTGGGCAGATATATGTTGCGGGCGATTCTGGCGCGAATGCAGTAGAGCTGGCCGGTCAACTGCGCGGAATCCTTTTGCGTCATCCGCGTGGTGGCCAGCGAGAGCCGCTCGAACAGTGATTTGCGCGCCTTGAACGAAATGTCCTTCAGCGGTCGGTCCACGGCGATGTACGCCTCGGGATGTTCCTGCAATGCCTGGTACATGTTCCAGAGCGCGTTCGACGTGTAGAGCAGGATGTCGCCGTCCATGAGAAACAGGAAACGCGCGGTTTTGGCGGACAGGACGTGCACGAACTGGTCCCAGGCATTTGCCTTGCCACGCTCGGGAAGATCCGCCACGCGGCAGGAGAACGTGTGCCGGAACGGGTGGTTTGCGGCCAGGTCATTGAACAAACGGGCCGCAATCTGCGGCGTGCGGTCGGTGCAGCCGTTGGTGACGCAAATGATTTCGCATTGCGCGTTCAGGCGCGCCAGTTCCGCAAAGATCGATTGTTGGAACAGCGATTGAAGCGTTGCCTCGATGGCTTTTTCCTCGTTCCAGGCGAGAATGCCGATGGAGATGTGCGGTGCAACGGTCGTGTAGGATGTCAGTGGTGACGAAGTGATGGGTTGGGAGTCGGTGGCGACCATATCCAGATTGATGCGATAAACGGCCAGTTGATTGTCTGCACGTCAGGCGGGTTTAAGGCGGAGCAAGGAGGGAATTTTCTTTCGCAAATCGCGCTTCAATCTCCATAGGACGCGGTAAATCAAAGCGTAGGTTAGGAATATCGCCAGGTTGATCCGGTTTTCCATCCGGTCGATTGCCGTGTTTTGCGCGGTCTTTTCGCCATAGGTGATTGACCGGACAAAACGGACATTCTTGAAGTGATGCGACTTGAACAGGTGGTCCACCACCACCTTGCGCGGCCCGTCCCAGCCCGTCGTGTCGTGGAAGGCCATTACGCCACCTTCAACGACTTTGGGATACCACGATTCGTAATCCTGTTTCGCGGATTCGTAGTCGTGCTGCCCATCGATGAACACCAGGCTGACGGGTTTCGTGAAGGATTGCGCGACTTTGGTGGAAAAGTCCACGTGGGGCACGATGACATCATCGACGCCGGCGGTTTTGATGTTTTGCTGGAACTGGTCGAAGGTCCAGACGAGACGGGAGTTCTGGTGATGCTCGGGGGAGCCAGTGTGGGGATCGATGGCGTGGACGTTGACATTCGGCCCATCGTGCGAACCATGGCCGAGCCAGATGGTGGATTTGCCCTTCCAGGAACCGATTTCGACGATGACGCCGGCGTTGGATGCGTTGCGAGCCAGGCGGTAGAGCAGGCGTCCTTCGGCGTCATTGAGCCATCCTTCGACGGCGTCCACTTGGGTTTTGATACGATCCAGATTCATAACAAAAGAACAACGGTTGACCATCGCTTCCGGAGCCGGAACACGACCCGAACGGCCAGGAGTCTGTGGCGCAACTACCGGTCCCGCATACCTTAACCGCC
>JBFMBT010000353.1:0-6574 GCA_040754875.1 Verrucomicrobiota bacterium
GGAGGACGTGCTGCTGCATTACCACGCGCACATCGACAAATACATGGGCGACGCGATCCTCGCCGAGTTTGGCGCGCCGGTGGATTACGAGCGCCACGCGTTGCTGGCGGTGGTGGCCGGCTTGAAAATGCAGGAGACGCTGCGGCGCGGCAACTACCCTTGGAACATGCGCGTGGCCATCACCACCGGTGAAACCATCGTCGGCCTCATCGGCCACAAACGCCAGTCTTACACGGCGCTGGGCGACGTGGTGAACCTGGCCTCGCGCGTGGAAAAGCTTTGTCCACCGGGCAAAATCACCATCGACGAAACGACCTACGAGGAAATCAAGATGTTCTGCGTGGGCCGCCGCAAGGCCGCGGCGGAAAGCGAAATCGGCAACACGGATTTGCTGGTCAACATCGATGACTTGAAACGCCGGCTGGCCGAGGACCCGCGCCAGAAGGATGTCTTGAAGAAACTGGCGTTCCTGTTTCTGGAGGCGAACGACCTGGTCGAGGCGCAGGTTTATCTGGGCCGCGTCATCGAGCTGGATCCCAACGACACGCAGGTCAAACTGGCCTACGCGGACGTTTCTTTCCAACTGGAGGCGGGCGGCAACATCGCCATCCGCGGCAAACGCAAGCGCATTCACCTTTACGAGATCGACGGCGTCCGCAATCCGTTGCTCGACCGCGACCGGCTGCCGCAAAGCATTTACGACCGGTACCACGAAGAGTTGGAAAAGCTGGTGGAATATCCCGAGGATCTCGTCCTGCCGGTCGAGTGCATCGATGCGTCCGTGGGTCACTCACGAGTGGTGGGTTTCCTCTCGTACGCGATCGCCGATGCGCTGGACCTGCCGGACCTGGAGAAGAAACAGATTCTCGAGGCGGCCTATCTGGCGGACATCGGCAAGACGATCGTGCCGCACCATATTCTCAATCACGCCGAACGCATGAATGAGGTTGAGCTGGAAGAATTCTCCAAGCACTGCCGCGAAGGGGTGCGCAAGCTCAAGCAACTGGGCTACGATTCCGAACCGATTTTCGACATCGTGGCGTCGCACCACGAGAACTTCAACGGCACCGGCTACCCGGCGCAACTGGCGGGCGACCAGATCCCGCTGGGCGCGCGCATCGTGGCGGTCGCGGACGCCTACGCTGACCTGACGTCATGGCGGCCTTATCGCGACCCGTGGGAACATCGCGCGGCCTTCGCCGAACTGGAGCGCCAGACGCACCAAGGCAAGTTCGACCCGAAGGTGCTCGCGTGCCTGGGCAAGCTGCTGAATGTGCAGAATCACCTTGGCGTCAGTCGGGGCCTTTGACGCACCCGCAAGCAGCCCCGCCCGAAAGCGATAATGCCGATATCGGGCGGAACCGGGCGGAACCGGGCGGAAAAGCGTTCACTCGCGTGAGCGGAGAGCTTCGCGGAGGGTTTTGAGCAATTCCTCGGTGCGGTAGGGTTTGGGAAGGAATTTGTGCGCGCCGAGGTTTTGCAGCTCGGTGATCTTCAGGCCCAAACCTTCGCCGCTGCCCATGCCACTGGAGGCAATGACCTTGACGGAGGGTTTGATTTTCTTGAGGACACGCAAGAGCGCCACGCCGTCCATGTGCGGCATCATGACATCGGTGAGCACGAGCTGGATGCGGTCGGCGTGTTGCGCGAAAACAGCGGTGGCTTCCGTGCCATCGGCGGCGAGGATGACCTCGTAGCCGTGGCGCGCGAGGATGCGGCGGGTGACATCGCGAATGCTCGGTTCGTCGTCCACCACGAGGATGAGTTCGCCCGCGCCTTTGAGGAGGGACTCCGGTTCGGGCAGGCGGGCGGGAGCTTGTTCGCCGGGCTTGGCGGGAAGGTAAACTTTGAAAGTGCTGCCGCGGTCCATCTCGCTGTGAACCTGGATGAAGCCGCCGTGGCTTTTGACAATGCCCAGCGTGGTGGACAAGCCGAGGCCGGTCCCCTTCCCCTGCTCCTTGGTGGTGAAGAAAGGGTCAAAGATTTTGTCGAGCACGTGGCGGGGAATGCCGGTGCCCGTGTCGCGCACTTCAATGACCGAGAAGTTCCCGGGCGAGGCCTCGGGCGACATGCTGGCGTATTGTTCATCGATGGACACATTGGCGGCGCCAAGCGTGAGGACGCCGCCATCGGGCATGGCGTCGCGGGCGTTGACGCAAAGGTTGAGCACGACCTGATGCAATTGCGTGGGGTCGCCGATGACCGGCCAGAGGCCGGCGGGCGTGTGCAACTGGATGTTGATGCTGCGCGGAAAAGTTTCGCCGGCGATCTGCGCCATCTCTTTCAGCAGATGGACCGGCTGAAGCAGGATACGGTCGCCCTCGATGCCACGCGCAAAGGTGAGCACCTGCTTGACGACGTCCGCGCCGCGCTGGGCGCTGGTTTCGATGGTGCCGGCCAGCGAACGGCCCTCCTCGGACAGTGGCAGATACTTGAGCATCTGCGACGCCATGATGATGGGCGACAGGATGTTGTTCAGGTCGTGCGCGATGCCGCCCGCAAGGATGCCCACGCTTTCCATGCGCTGCGTGCGCAGGAACTGGGCTTCGAGTTGCTTGCGCTCGGTGATGTCGGTGTTGATCTGAAGCACGGACTTGGGCTGGCCCTCGGCGTCGCGCACCAGCGTCCAGCGGCTGTAAACCGTGACCTCGGTTTTGGCGCGCGTGGTCTGGCGCACTTCGCCGTGCCATTCGCCGGTCGAAAGAAGCGTGGCTTTGGCCGTCTCGTAGGCCGCCGCATCGGCGTAAATGAGTTCCGTCGCGGTGCGCCGCGCCGCTTCATCGGCCGACCAGCCGTACAGGCGCGCGGCCTGGCGGTTCCAGAAAGCCACGCAATCATCTTTGTCGAGGACGATGATGGCGTCGCTGGCGAGGTCAAGGAGTTGAGCCTGTTCGCGCAATTGTTCCTCGGTCTGGCGGCGGCGGCGGCGGAAAGCGGATTCGCGCAGTTCACGTTCCAGCGCGGGAGCCAGGCGCGTGAGATTTCCCTTCAACAAATAATCATGCGCGCCGGCGCGCATGGCGGAGACGGCCATGTCTTCGCCGATGGTGCCGGAAATCATGATGAACGGAATCTCCAGCCCGCTTTCACGAATGATGCGCAACGCGGCCAGGCCGTCGAAACCGGGCATGGAATAATCCGACACGACGACGTCCCACGGCCCCTCCTGCAGGGCGGCGTGCAATTTGTCGGCGCTGGCGACCTGCACGTGGTCCGGTTCGTAGCCGGAGCGGCGAAGTTCCTCCAGGAGCATCTCAGCGTCGGCCGCCGAATCTTCAATGAGGAGGACTCGCAGCGGTTTGCTCATGCAGCGGCCTGTTTGCGCGGGGCGAAGTCGGCGCAACGTTTGGAGCCGGGGAACATCTTGTGCGGATTGCAGCGGCCCTCGGGATCGAACACACGCCGCAACGCGCGCATGGCATCCAGGTCGTCCGCGTTGAATTGTTTGGCCATGAAATCAATTTTCTCGACACCGATGCCGTGTTCGCCGGTGACGCTGCCGCCGAACTCCAGGCATTTCTCGAGAATCTCGTTGCCCGCCTGCACGGCGCGGCGGACCTGGTCCGGTTCGCGCTCGTCGTAAAGGACCAGCGGATGGATGTTGCCATCGCCCGCGTGAAAGACGTTCGGGATGCGCAGGCCGTGTTTGTCCGAACACGCGCGGATGAAGCGCATGATGTCCGGCAGTTTCGAGCGCGGCACCACGCCATCCTGCGTGAGGAAATTCGGGCTGAGCCGGCCGATGGCGCCGAAGGCGCGCTTGCGGCACTTCCACAAATCGGCGCGTTCCTGTTCGCTTTTGGCGACGCGCACTTCGCGGGCGCGGTTACGACGGCAGATTTCCAGCACGCGCGCGGCCTGGGCATCCAGACCGGCGGAGAGGCCGTCCAGTTCAACGATCAACACGGCGCCGGCATCCAGGGGAAATCCAAAATGGTAGGCGGCTTCTACGGCTTGGGTAATCATCTGGTCCATCATTTCGAGCGCGCCCGGCACCATGCCTGCCGCAATGATGTCGCTGACGGTCTGGCTGGCATCATCGACGCTTTCAAAAATCCCCAGCATCGTCTTGAACGCCTGCGGGGCGCGCACGAGCCGCACGAGCACACGGGTGACGACGCCAAACATCCCTTCGCAACCGATGGCAGAACCACGCAAATCGTAGGCCTCGAGATCCTCCCCGCCATGGGGTGTTGTGCCCAGCCACGTGATGTCGCCGCCGGGCAGGACGATTTCAAACCCGAGGACGTGATTGGTGGTGACGCCGTATTTGAGCGTGTGCGGGCCGCCGGAATTGGTGGCCACGTTGCCGCCGATGGTGCAGGCGGGCTGGCTCGAGGGATCCGGCGCGTAGAAGAGGCCGCGGGATTTGACGGCGTTGGTGATCCAGGCGTTGACGCAACCGGCTTCCACCAGGGCGCGGCGGTTGCGATAATCGACGTCGAGGACGCGGTTCATGCGCGTGAGCGCAATCATCACACCGCCGTTGACCGCGAGCACCGCGCCGCTGAGGCTGGTGCCCGCGCCGCGCGGGATGATGGGAATCTGCTGTTGCGCGCAAAGTTTGACGACCGCCGCCACCTGTTCGGTGGTGCGCGGAAGAACGACGAGGGCAGGCAGATTCTTCTCCAACGTGTAGGCGTCGCATTCGTACACGAGCAATTCGTCGCGGTCCGCGACCACCCCGTCGGCTCCAACAATGGCCTGCAAAGCGGCCACTAATTGCGGAGAAGCAATCATCGGCACACCCCTGACATCCGGGGCTTCTTATATCTAAATTCGTTGCCCGTGTCGAGGACGCTCTTTATGCTGCGCCCATGCAAATACCAGCCGCTTTTCTGCCACCGAACCGCCTGCTCATGGGGCCCGGGCCGAGCAATGTCGCGCCCACGGTGTTGCAGGCGATGGCCAAGCCGCTGCTGGGGCATCTGGACCCGGTGTTCGTGCAGATGATGGAAGAGATCAAGGTGATGCTGCGCGCGGTGTTCCAGACGAAGAATGCGATGACCTTTCCGGTCAGCGGCACCGGCAGCGCGGGCATGGAATTTTGTTTCGCCAACCTGGTGGAACCCGGCGACGAAGTGATCGTGGGCATCAACGGCGTGTTTGGCCTGCGCATGGCGGATGTGGCGGCGCGGTGCGGCGCGAAGGTCATCAAGGTGGAGGCGCCGTGGGGCCGCATCATCGAACCACAACAGATTGCCGACGCGCTCAAAGGCTCGCGGGCAAAGGTGGTGGCGATCGTGCATGCCGAGACTTCGACCGGCGCGCTCACGCCGGTGGAGGAAATTTCCAGGCTCACGCACGCGGCGGGAGCGATGTTGATATTGGACACCGTGACCTCGCTGGCCGGCTGCCCCGTGCGCATCGACGAATGGCAGGTCGATGCTGTCTATAGTGGCACGCAAAAATGCCTGAGCTGCCCGCCGGGACTGGCGCCGGTGTCGTTGAGCCCGCGCGCACTGGACCTGGCGACCAAACGCACGAGCAAGGTACAAAGCTGGTACCTGGATGTGAATCTGCTGGCGTCGTATTGGGGACAGGAGCGCGTCTATCATCACACCGCGCCGATTTCGATGAACTACGCCTTGCACGAGGCGCTGCGGCTGGTGCTGGAGGAAGGATTGGAGAATCGCTGGCGGCGGCATGAGGAGAATTACCGCGCGCTGAAGGCGGGGCTCGCAGCGATGGGGCTGGGATTGGCGTCGCAGGAGGGACATCAATTGTGGCAGTTGAACGCGGTGACGGTGCCGGAGGGCATCGACGAAGCGGCGGTGCGCAAGCGGTTGCTCAACGATTACAATCTGGAAGTCGGCGCGGGACTGGGACCGATGAAGGGGAAAATCTGGCGCGTGGGCTTGATGGGTGAAACCTCGACGCGCGAAAATGTGCAGACGTTTCTCGCGGCGTTGGCGGAGATACTGGCGGACATGAAGGGCGCGAAGGGGTGAGGTGGGGGAAAGTATCTCTGCAAGCTAAAGCTTGAACTCCAAACAGGGGGAAACACGCGGCGTGGGAATGCCACGCGCCCTTGGTTGGCGGCGTTGCTGCGCCCGGGGACGGGCGCACTCCGGGCGGGATGGGACGATGGTTGGGCGGGTTTTGCTCTGGTTTGGAGTTCAAGCTTCAGCTTGCGGAAGGACGCCTCGCCCACACGCTGAAGCGTGAACTCCAAACAAGGCGTGCACTCGCGGCCCTGAAGTTCCACCCGTCTTGCGTTGGCAACATTGCTGCGCCCGGGGACGGGCGCACTCCGGGTGGGATGGCGCGATGGTTGGGCGGGTTTTGCTCTGGTTTGGAGTTCAAGCTTCAGCTTGCGGAAGGACGCCTCGCCCACACGCTGAAGCGTGAACTCCAAACAAGGCGTGCACTCGCGGCCCTGAAGTTCCACACGCCTTGCGTTGGCGACGTTGCTGCGCCCGGGGACGGGCGCACACCGGGCGGGATGGCACGATGGTTGGGCGGGTTCTACTCTGGTTTGGAGTTCAAGCTTCAGCTTGCGGAAGGACGCCTCGCCCACACGCTGAAGCGTGAACTCCAAACAAGGCGTGTACTCGCGGCCCTGAAGTTCCAC
>JBFMBT010000354.1:0-6549 GCA_040754875.1 Verrucomicrobiota bacterium
GCTCCGCGAATGCCCTGCGTATGGCGAACGCGAAGCGTCCTGGAGTGCGCCGGTTCCGCGGCGCTTTGCTGCGTGTGGAAGACTCCACGACCGCGCCCCCCGTTTCCCCAATTGCAAATCAAAAATATTTTGGATTTTTGATTTGCGATTGGGGGACGCTTCGCACCGCGGTTGACGGCTATTGGGGACTGCGCTGGCAGAGCGGTGCGGCGACAGCGCTTTAATCCAGCGGCCGACGGTAAAAAAAGAAGCGGTTCCGAAGAACCGCTTCATGAAACCGAGGTGATGTATTCCTGGCCGGTTAGTCACCCACGAGGATCGTCCACATGCCGGACTGCATGCTGACGGTCGTGTTGGTCTTGCCCAAAGTGGCGCGGCGTTCGAGGAACTCGACATGGCCGTCCATCAGCAGGTAGTTGTACGCTTCACCGCCGTGGACGCTCTTGTTGGAAACGTTGCCACCAGTGTTATTGTAATTCTGCGCATTGGAGTGCGGAACCTCGGCCCAGCCGGGGTTGCCGATGCGATTGGAGCGGCTGATGCGTTCGGTCAGCAGGATTGTCCCATCCTGTTCAAGAATGGTCCCGGCCGAGAAGGCGTACTGATAACGCACGAACTGTGGGTTCGTTTGCGCGTTGTCGCCTGGATCGCTCTTCCACCGATAGTAAGGCGTGCCACCATTCGGGGCAGTCGTGGGGCCGCCGGCTGCGTTTTGATGGAGATTCAAACCAAGGGCGGTGCGATTGAGGGAACTGGGCGGCCAATTATTGGCGCCCGCGTTGAAGGTGAACGTGGCTGCGCCGCCGCCGTTGTGCTGGGGCATGGAGACGCTGCGCTTGGGCGCGGCCCAGCGCGAATTGTTTTGCATCCACTCGGGAGTGTTTTTGTCCGCGGGGCAGACGTAAGCCTTCTCAGCGTTCTTCGGTGTGGCGTTGGCCCACGCGTCCCAACCGCGATCCCAACGGGCGTTGGCCTGGCCGTCGAAGATGCCGGGACCGCCCATGTAGGTCATGATCAATTCGTCCCAAGACAGGTTTTCGCCGCTGTTCATGCGCAGCGAGCAGTATGGGATTTTGTCCTTGTTGTCGCCAAGGTACATGTGGGTGGCGGTTCCCAATTGCTTGTAGTTGCTCATGCAACTGGCCGCCAAGGCTTTGCCTTTGGCGCGAGATAGCGCGGGCAGCAGCATGGCCGCCAGAATCGCGATGATGGCGATGACGACCAGCAGTTCAATCAGGGTGAAGGCCGAACGCCCCAATGATTTGGGCGAACCGGGTAACGACTTTTGATGCATACAGATGCTTTGTGTTGAGGGTTGGGGGGCGAGGACGATACGACTTATTGATTCACCAAAGACACTTTGATGCCCTTGGCATCGACGACATACTTCTTCCCCGCGGGCGGAGCGGGCAGCGATTTGAGCAACCCCGCTTTGACCAGGTCCGAGAGGTCTTTCAGGTTGGGCAATGCCGGAGTGTCGGCATCCGGGCTGATACCGGCGCGCTTGCTGTAAGCGTCCACCGCTTGCTGCAACGCCTCCAGATCGTTCAACTGCCGCGTGCCATCTTCGCTGCGGCGGAAGTAGAACAGGGGGTCGGTGCCCGGCGAGGCTGTGGGCGCGTCCACCGTGGGAGCCGCTTGAGCGGGCGCTCCGGGCGTCGGAGCAGGTGGCTCGGGCGCGGCGGGCGGTGGGGGCGGGGCATCAGCAGCCGCTGGAGCAACCGCGGGCGCGGAGGGCGCGGAGCCGCCCTGCGGGGCGGGGGCGGAGTTTTCCTGCGGGCCGCAGCCCACGATGAAAGCAGCCACGCTCAACGAGGCGGCCACCACAAGTTTAGTTTTGTTAAACGACATGTGCTTCATTTGAATTAAGACGGCGGAACTAACCATTGGTTCAAACAAACAGCAAGCAAGTAGCCCGTACGCATTTTTACGTACGGTAAATGCTTGCAATTCAGGTGACAAAAAATAGCCAGCGCGATGACGCGTTGCGCTAAACATTTTGAAAACCCGCCGATGGCAATAATTGCAAAAGAAGGGATGGTGATGTTGACGCATTGGGTGAGGATATAGCGCAAGGGCATGCGGAACGGTGGGCTTGCCGGCTCACTTGGCGGGTTCAGGGATTGTGGGACGTACGCGGTGAACGACGAAGGATACTGACGCGAAGGATTCCGTGTGGACCGCGCCTGCGTCGGAGACCAGGCGCAGTGTGTGGCGAGGCCGGACGCACGGAATCATTCCACGACCCGACCGAGACACACGCTGCGGCTGGGCGTTGCCGCAGCCGCAGTCGGTCGAGTCGGTCGCAGTCATCAAGAAACCCGGAATCGGCGCTTGCCCGCGGTGAATCCATGGGCAAACTTCGCGCCCGCCGGGATGAAACTGAAGGTACTGCATCGCACGCGCTATGAATATGCCGCGCCCGTGAAGGAAAGCTTCAACGAGGCGCGGTTGCAGCCCACCAGCGCGGACGGCCAGGAATGTCAGGCGTTTGAATTGAAGGTCGCGCCCGCGACGCGCGTCGCCCATTACCACGATTTCTACCTGAACTACGTCCACTTCTTCGAGCTGATCGAGCCGCACGAGTTCCTCGACGTTGAAGCGGTGTCCATGGTGACGACGACAGCGGCGAACTGCCTGCCGCATGATGCCACGCCCGCGCCGATGGCGCGGCTGCCGGAGTGCCTGCGGATGGAGCGATGCTACGATTTTTTGCAGGCGAGCACGTACGTGGACGATTCGCCGGAGGTCTGGCGGCTGGCGCTGGATGCGAGCGAAGGCTGGACCGATGCGTGGCAGACGACGCTGGCGTTGATGCACTTTGTGCGGGGGAACTTTGCGTATGCGCCGAATTCGACGCACGTGCACACGCACATGGCGGAGGTGTTGCAGGAGCGGCGGGGCGTCTGCCAGGATTTCGCGCACGTGATGCTGGGGATGTGCCGGGCGCTGAGAATCCCGGCGCGCTATGTGAGCGGCTACCTGTACAACGGCCCCGCCGAACATCTCATTGGCGCGCAGGCGTCGCACGCGTGGTGCGAGGTGTACCTGCCGGGCATCGGCTGGCGCGGCCTGGACCCGACCAACGACCGGCAGGTGGACGATCATTATGTGAAGGTGGCGCATGGACGCGATTACGCGGACATCGTCCCGCTCAAGGGAACTTACAAAGGCACGCGCGACAAAACCATGGCCGTGGAAGTGCAAGTGACACGGTGCGCGGACGCAAGCGACGAAAACTCCGGCGGCGAGGTTCAATCGCCATAGTCTTCACACCAGGGCAGCCCGCCTGAACCGCGCTATCAAAAAATGTCCCATATGAGACATTTTTTGATAGGCAACCCCAAACCAAAGCCAGGGTTCAATCAAAGCAGCTGAGCCGACTGCAACTGGCGGAGGAATTCGTGTTCGAAGTCGGCGAAGGAGAGCGCATCGGCGTCGATCATGCGGGTGGGCGGGGCGGCGCGCGACAGGAGGCGGTCGGCCCATTTGAGGATGGCGTCGGCGATGGCCCGGGGATCGCGGATGGGGACGATTTCGCCGTTGACGCCGGGCTGCACGAAATCATTCGCGCCGGTGTGGGGCGTGACAATGACGGGCAGGCCGCAGGCCATGGCTTCGAGGGCGGTACGCGCCAGTCCTTCTTCGAGCGAAGGCAGGAGAAAGAGGTCGGCGCTTTGCAGGCGCTGCGCGAGTTCGGGATGCGGCAAAGGCGGCGACCAGTCGATGGGGAGGTCGGCGTATTGGGCCAGGACGGGAAGCACGTTGGTCTGCATGGAACGCGTGAGGAGAAAGCGCGCGGAGGGATGGCGCGCGTGAATCAGCCGGAACGCTTCGAGCAGGTAGGGCGTGCCTTTGCGCAGGGACAACATGCCGGTGGAAATGATGCTGAGGGGCCGGTCTTTCGGGCGTGGCTGCGGCGCGGGTTGAAAGCAGGAAAGGTCCACGGGATAGACGTTTTTCAGGATCTGCTCTGGTTTGAAACCCGCCGCGAGGAACGATTGCGTGACGAACGCGCTGGGCGACAGCACGAAGTCCACGTGTTCCATCATGGCGCGGGAGCGTTCGTAATGATGCGGCGCGACCGGCGGCAACGGGCATTTCCAGCGCTCGTGTTCTTCCTTGAGCAAACGCCAGAAGTGGTCGGGGTGCGAATTGCCGCCATCGAGGAAGGTCCTTCCGCCGTGGGCGCGCGCCCAGGTGAAGCAATCGTTCGCGCAGCCGTACGTGGAGAGGACGTGGTCGCCCGGCCGCAATTGCCGCGACACCCAACGATCGAACCAGGGATGGAGCCGGAAGCGAAAGGATTCGGCGTGATAGGTGGAAAACACACGCGCGGCAAGATAAGCGGCCAGGCCGATGGCGGGATTGAGGCGGGTGCGCTCCGCGGGAATGCCCGCCGAACCGTGCCGCGTGCCCAAGGCGAGGAACCGCAAAGCGCCGTGTTTCTCCAGCACGCGCGCGTTGTCGTCGCAGACGGTGCGCGCGGGCGTCGCGACGACAAAACGGCGTTTATCGTTGGGCGCGGAGGGATTCATACAGATCGACGTGGCGCGCGAGCATGGCATCGGCGGTCATGCCTTTTTGAATGATGGCGTGGCGCGCCTGTTCACCGAGGCGCTGGCGCAGGGGGGTGTCGTGGAGCAATCGTTCCAGCGCGGTGGCCAGCGCGGCCGGGTCGCCGGGTGGCACGAGCAGGCCGGATTGATTGTCGGTGATGAGTTCCGGGATGCCGCCCACGGTGGTGCCCACACAGGGGCAGCCGGCGGACATGGCTTCCTGCAAAGCGAGGCCCAGCGCTTCTTCGCGCGAGGGTTGGGCGTAGATGCCGCACTGGCGCATCAATTCGAGCACGTCATCGCGCCGGCCCGGCAGTTGAACGCGATCACCCAGGGCGTGGGCGGCAGCGGTCTTCCGCACGGCGTCTGCTTCCTCCGGCTGGATGAGGTCGCCGACGAAGAGCAATTTCCACCCGGGATGTTTGGGCGCAATCCGGGCGAATGCCTCGGCCAGCACGGCCTGGCCTTTGCGTTGCGCGACGTGGCCGACGTTGAGGATGACGGGCTGGCGCTCCAGCGGCGGCGCGTCCTGTGGCGCAAGCCGCGAGTGATAGATCTGGACGAACTTGCGCTGAAAGGGCCGATACCAGGCGCACAGTTTTTCGTAGTCGTGGCGGGAGACGGCGATTTCACGGCGCACACCGGCGAGCGCCTTCATCTTGCCGCACCAGGCGAGCGGGAGCAGGGCCAGCTTGAACCAGAGCGGTTTTTGCGGGCCGCAGTAACCGTGCAACAGGCCAACGACGGAGTGGACGGTGGTCACCACCGGAACGCCGCGCGCGGCGAGATGGGAGGTGGGGCATTGCCCCGGCAGGCGGTTGCCCCAGCCGTAATTGCCGCCGAAATGCAGATGCGCCAGGGCGGCGCGACGTTCGGCGAGCGCTTGCGCCAGCCACGCCGCGGTCTGGCGCGGCGATTGTTCACGAGGAATGGAAAGGTGTTCTTTGATGCGCGAGCCAACTTGCGGGGGCAGGTCCTTCGTTTCATCGCGTGAGACGAGGAGCAGGTCGTAGCGCTCCGCGAGGCCATGAATGAGAGTTTCGACCAGCACGCTGACACCGCCGCGCCAGTGCAACGGATATTCCTGACAGAAAGCAATCAGCGGACGCGATGCCATACGCACTCAACGGGCGGTGATGCGCGCCGGATTTCCCGCGGCCAGCGCGCCGGCGGGCACATCGTGCGTGACGACCGCGCCCGCGCCGATGACCGCGCGATCGCCGATGGTCACGCCTTTGAGGATGATGGCGCGCGCGCCGATGAACACGCCTTTGCCGATGCGGATGGGCGCGGCGTTGGTGGTGTGGTCGGTTCGCCAGCCGGAGTCGCCTTCAGGCTGGTGAAAATCATTGTCGAGCAGCACGGCGCCGGAGCCGATGATGGCGCCTTCGCCAATTTCAATGCGGTTGCCGGCGCAAATGACCGTGCCGCTGATGCCCACATCCTTGCCGAGACGCAAGACCGCGCCGGCGGCGAGCGTGCGCAGGACGCAGGGTTGAAAGCAGGCGAGCGGATTGCCGCGTTGGGCGCTGACGATGCGGACGCCGGATTCCAGGATCAAGATGGACTCGGGATGGCAACTGACGATGGGGCGTCCGACGAAAGTGACGCCGGGCTGGCAGGCGATGCCCTTGAGGCGGCATTCGATTTTCCAAAGCGGGGAGCAGGCATCGCGCGCGATGGCCAGGAGGTTGCCCATGGTCTGCGCCAAACTCATGTGTTTTCAATACCTTGACAAGGGGGTGTCACGCTTTGACCATTGACCGATGAAAGTTGCGATGTTGGCGGATTTTCCCGTTCATTGCCTGCCCGGCGTGGGGGAAACTTCGCAGCCACAACGCCACTACGCTACGTGGTTGCCGCAGGTAGCTCAAGGCTTTTCCCGGATTCCCGGATTTGAAGTGCACTGGGTGCTGGTTTCGCCGCTGGTCAAAGCCAGGCATTGGGTGGAAGTGTATGGACAAAAGTTCCACGTGCTCCCCACCGGCCG
>JBFMBT010000355.1:0-6534 GCA_040754875.1 Verrucomicrobiota bacterium
CTTTTTACGATCCCCTTTCATACTTCACACTCCAAGGATTCCAGCGGCTTCGCTCTGCGCTCAAGGTTTTCGCCGTTATCCGCCGCCAGCCTCGCCGGAAGGGTGGGACAATGGCTGTCCTTGTGAATAACTTACTGGCTGTGCTTTTCTTTTCGATTCAGGCGCACGGGGCCGGGGTCACAGTCATCACACACGGGCATGGGTCAAGCGCTGTTTCATGGGTTGCTGTCATGGGAGGGGGCATTGCAGGCCGAGCCGGAGACTACACGATTTACCTGATGGCAGTGAACGAGGATTTGTCCATCACCGTCTCAGTCCCGGTCGGCAATAGCGCGATGCCGTTTTTGTCGCAATCGGGAGAGATAGTCATTTTGGTGGATTGGTCTGCCCACGCCAACTTTAGCTCATCAGCAACAACCGCCGATGTAGCTTCACTCGTGGCGTCGAAATTGTTGGACCCGGTAGCACTGCCATACGCTTTCCGCTCCGCCGCCGAGTATCCTTTGCATTTGATTGGCCACAGCAGAGGCGGAAGTTTGGTGTGTGGGGTGGCCTTAGAGTTGGGGAAGCGTGGCGTCGTGGTGGACCATGTAACAACACTTGACCCGTATCCCCTCGGTGGCGATGCCCCGGCAACTGCATGGGAAAACATCCGTTTTTTTGACAACTACTTTCAGGCCATTTTTCCACCCGAAGGGCTGGTCGTGGCCGGCGCTTACAACCGCCAATTGGGGTATTTGGACGGTGCCACCTCGTACACTCTTCCGCATAGCGACACGCATCTCTGGTATTACGGGACGGTTGCCCCACATGTGACACCCCTTCCATACGACGACGGCTTATCCATCACTGCCAGTGAACGGTTTTACTGGTATGCCAGCCCTGAAATCGGGGGATACTTCACCGGCCATTTTTTTTCGCGGGTTGCTGGCGGGAGCGATTACCGGCCTTTTGATGGGTATCTGAACCGCACGGGCCTGCCGTCCAACACGCACGAATGGCCCAATGTTGTTGATTTATGGCTGACAAATTCAGTCGCCCGGCCGGCGGTTGCTGGGGGAGTGCAAGCATACAGTGATGGGGGTGGGGATTTCTTTCTTGGGATCGACAACGACGGCAACCCTGCAAATGGGATAATCGGTTACATCGGCACAAATTCGACGGCATTCTTCATCCCCACGAACATCCCCCCCGGCAGTTACCAGATATTCGCCCACGTCATCAACGACTCGCAATCACGATTCCTCTATGCGCCGGGCGTTTTGGAAGTGAAGCCAGCATTGCTGGCGCCGTCGTTACAGCTGACTGCGCAAAAGCAGTTGCAGGTTCAAGGTTACCCAGGTCAAACCGTAGTGATCGAGGCCAGCCAGGACTTGCAGACGTGGACGCCGCTCAAAACAAACAGCGTTGCTGAGGTGTTCTCGGATGCCACCGTTTTCTCCCGCCGTTTCTATCGCGCCCGGTTGATTGAGTTAGGGCCATAACGCCCAAAACTTCGCCGCCTCTTCCGGCGTCACAATTTCCTTGTAGTGCCGCCGCCTTCTTTTTCTCCGCGTTGACTTTTCCCCCATCCCCGCGAGATAGTAGGAACATGAAGATAATGAAGCGCAGGGCTTGGCGTATCTTCGCAGCCTGGGTGAATCTCTAAGGCATCAACGCCCAAAACTTCGCCGCCTCTTCCGGCATCACAATTTCCTTGTAGTGCCGCTCCAAGGTGTCCGTGCGCCCGCCGTGCCCCATCTCATGCGCCGCCTGGGCCGCGTCGCGATGATGCGCCAGGTAGTAACTCGCGTAGCTGTGGCGCAACGCCCGGTTTGGCCAGGACCAAAACAGCCCGCATAAAATGCGCGTGTGGTCAAACAGCCGGTCGAAGTTCGCCGGGATGATGGATTCCCGCCCTTCCCCGCGCGCCGCCCGCGCCACTTCCAGCCAGGCGCGCAGGTTCGGCGCCAGTGTCACCAGCCGGCGCTTGCCCCGCGATTTGCTGGAAAACACTTCGATGTAATCCGGTTTGAGGTTGCCCCATTTCAGCCGGCGCACTTCGGAATCGCTCCGCAGCCCGCCAAACAAGCCGATAGCGTAAAACGCCAGCATCTCCGGGCAATCGTGTTGCACGGTCCGCAACAACGCCTCGCACTGGCGCACGGTCAGAATGCCCGGCGCTTTCTCGTCCACAATCGGGTCTGTCACCAAATCCGCCTGGGTGCCGAAATGTTTGCGCCGTTTCGGACGGGCGACGGGCACGGCCACGACGTAGCCGCGCGTGAGGGCAAACGAAAAGAGCGTGCGCACGTCGGTCAGGTAGCCTTGCCGCGTGATGGGCGACCATTCCGCGTTGTTCAGCCAGGCTTCGATCTCACCGGCGCGAACGTCATTGATCTCCATGGTTTCCCGCGGCGGCCGGGCAAACTGTTTGAGCGAACAGCGGATGGACCGCAGATAAGCCGGACTGCGATTGGCTTGCGTCAGGCTGTTGAGCAGTTCGGCGACGACGTCGGCGACCGGCGGCGATTTGCGCTTGTCCCGATGCTTGAGGAAAAATTCCACCGCCTCTTGGAGCGTGGCCCCTTCATCCTTCAAGCGCGCCAGCGCCAGCGAGACCTGCGACCGTTCGAACGTCGTCAGGGAACGGAGATAGGCCCCATGCTCGATGCGCTCCGCGCGCTTGGCGGCCAGCTCCTCGCGCGCCGCGGTTTCCGTCGCGAAGAACCGCCGGATGCGCCGGCGCTTGCCGGTCGTGTCGTCATAATCCCAACCGAGATCAAGCCGCCAATACCACTTGGTGCAAAACTTCCCGCTGCCGCCTTTGCGCCGCACCTTGACGCGTTTGATTTTCATGCTTCGCGTGTTGCCAAGTGTTGCCGTGTAAAGGTGTCCGCATGGTCAATTATTGTCAACTATGGACCATTTGGCCGGGCGACGAAACGCGCAAAGCAAAAGGGCTTAACTGCCGAACCACCTGACAGTTAAGCCCTTTCAAATTGGTTGCGGGGCCAGGATTTGAACCTGGGACCTTCAGGTTATGAGCCTGACGAGCTACCGGGCTGCTCCACCCCGCGATCAAGGGACGGAAACCATAGAAAGACTCCTGCCCGCGTGCAAGTTCTTTTCGGATTTATTTTGTGCGCGTCAGCTTTTTGGCGCATTTCCGCTGTTGGACGGCCCCGGGTTGCGGAACAACATCACAAACAACACCAGAATCACGCCCGCAAACGCCGCCGGCCAGCCCCACAACGGCTTCCATTCGACCGCTTTCAATTCGGATTTGCGCAACGCTGCTTTGTCCGCCTCCAGCATGGCCACCGAGTCCGGAGCTTTAGTGCGCGCCTCCTCGACTTCCTTGCCCTTGGCCGCGACCTGCTCCGCGATGGTGCGCGAGGCCTGCGGCGTGTGTTGCGTCTCTATGCGTCCCGCCACCTGCGCGCCGATCATCATGCCCAACCCCAGCGTGAACAGCACCAACATGCCTTGCGCCTGCCCACGGATGTGCTTGGGCGCAACCTGGTCCGTGTAAATCTGGCCGGTGACGAAGAAGAAGTCGTAACAAATGCCGTGCAACAACACGCCGACAAGGATCATCCAGCGCACTTCGTCCGGCGCGCCGAGCGAGAACAAGGTGTAACGCAACACCCAGGCCAGCATGCCCACCGCGAGCATCCATTTCACGCCCAGGCGCGCGAAGAAGAACGGCATCACGAGCATGAAGAAAATCTCGGACATCTGCCCGTAAGACATCGTCTGGCCGATCGGCAGGCCCGTCATTTCCACCACGCGACTGGCAATCTGGTAATAGAACGCCAGCGGAATACAGATGAGCATCGACGACACCATGAAGGTCAGGTAGGAGCGATCCTTCAGCAGCACGAGCGCGTCCAGGCCAAGGATCTGCCGCGCCGACACCGGGCCGGAGCCAACCGGTGGCGTGTGCGGCAGCATCAGACTGAACAAGCCCAACGCAATCGCCGCGCCTGCGGTCAGGTAAAACATCTCGATTTTGTTGTCCCATGCAAGCCACGTCAGCGTCAAATTGGCGGCAATCCACCCGATGGTTCCCAACACGCGGATGCCCGGGAATTCCTTCTCCGGGTTGGTCATGTTTTTCATCGCGAGCGTATTGGTCAGCGCGAGCGTGGGAAAATACGTGAGCATGTAAGCAAAGAACGCCCCGTTGATAAGGTCCGGTGATTGCCCGCCTTTCATCATCGTGGCTGCGCCGAACATAATCAGTCCGCCGAGGACATGCATCGCGGCAAGGACCTTTTGCGCGGCGAAAAAGCGGTCGGCAATCATGCCGACAAAGAAAGGCGAAATCATGCCGGCGATCGGCCCCACTGAATACATCCAGCCGAAATCACCCGCTTTGAACCCGATCGTGCTCAAATAATTGGGCCCTGTGACATACCACGCGCCCCAAATGAAGAACTGGAGGAACATCATGACCGAGAGCAACAGCCGGACTTGAATATTCATAGGTGAAATGTTGCCCGCGAACTTAGGAGAGCGCCTCCAAAGCCTCAAGAACCAAGTTTATTAATGACGAATGGCGAAGGCCAAATGACGAAAGAAAACCCGAATTCCCGAAGTGCATGTCATATCCACGACCGGACCGCGGCTGTCCCCAGCCGCAGCGTGTGGGCTGTCAACTGAAGGTTAGGAGGTTCGTGTCGATTCATATCCTAGATTTCAGAATGACGTCACACGCCGATAACTTCGCAGGTGGCGACTGCGTTGGTTGCATTTTGGGCTGCTGCGGCTGAGGGCAGCTGCGGTCCGCCAAAGACGCGCGGTCTTCGTCATTCCTCTCTTCCTCATTGCGATTGGCCGCGCGCATTTGTTAGCGTCGCCGCGCACTCATGAGTCAACCGGGCAAAGGTTTTTCACTGGCCACATTCCGCTTGCAGGAGGCGGGGCTGCTCGTGGTCATTTTTGTCCTCGGCCTGCTCCTTACCTTCTTCGGCGGGACCGTCAAGATGCCGAAGTTTCAGGTCAACGCCCAGGGCGAGCGCGAGCGCGTCTTCACCACCAACGCCGAGGGCGAGCGTGTGCCCGTGTTCGAGGAAAAGAATAAATTCCTCAACGCGCAAAATCTGACGCAGCTCGCCAAGGATACCAGCTTCATTGCGATCATGGCCGTCGGCGCCACGTTTGTCATCATCGCGGGCGGCATCGATCTTTCGGTGGGCGCCATTTACGCGCTGGCGTCCGTGCTCGGCGCGCTGGTGTTCCGCCTTTACGGCCCCGAGGGACCGCACGCGCAAGGCTCCGTGTGGACCGGTGTGTTCCTCGGCATGGCGGCGTGCGTGGGCACGGCGACACTGTGCGGCCTGCTCAACGGCGGCATGATTGTGTCGCTCAAGGTGCATCCGTTCATCATCACGCTGGGCACGATGGCCATTTTTCGCGGCATTGCCTTTGTCATCACCAAGGGGCAATCCATCGGGAGTTTTCCCGAACAATTCCGCAACCTCATCCGCTGGGAAACGGCGGGCGGCCTGAGCCTGGTGCCGCTGGGTGTGATGTTGCTGGTGACCATCGCGGGCACCATTTACCTGAGCCGCATGGCCGCTGGCCGGCGCGTCTATGCCATCGGCGGCAACGAACTGGCCAGCCGCTACAGCGGCATCCGCGTGGAATGGGTGAAGCTCAGCGTGTTCATCTACTCCGGGCTGATGGCGGGCATCGCGGCGTTGCTGGCGATTGGTTATTACGGCAGCGCTTCCTCGGGCGACGGACAGGGTTACGAACTGGATGTCATTGCCGCGGCGGTGGTTGGGGGCGCCAGTCTATCCGGCGGCCGCGGCACCGCCCTGGGCGCGATGCTGGGCGCGCTCATCATCAAAATGATCGATAACGGCATCGTCATCCTGGGCATCGACCAGAATTACAGCCGCATCATCATCGGCGCGGCGGTCATCATCGCCGTGTTGCTCGACCAGTTTAACAACTGGCTGGCGAAACGGCGGTTGACAAAACTGGCCTGAAGGGCTGAGATTGCCCGTATCGGCTCGGAAACCATCACCGCCATGCGGTGTTCAAGCAATATGATGCGTTCCCTTCCTCACCGGGCGCTGTGGCTTGCCCTTTTGATGGGAATGCTTTGTCCTCCGCTCGCGCGCGCCGCCGACCCCGCCTTCGTCTGGAACGCGGAAACGCAACGCGTCGGAGTGGATTTTGACAACTGGCCGCTGCAACGCGTGCTGGAGCAGATCGCCTCCACCACCGGCTGGCAGGTCCAATGCCCCGACAGCGTGACCAAAACGGTTTCCGCGAAGTTCAAGAACGTGCCGGTCAATGAAGCCATGGGCAAGCTGTTCGGCGATTTGAATTACGCGATGGTCCGCACGACCAACGGCAATCAACTGCGCATCTTCGCCCCCGGCGACCAGACTGCCAGCGCCGCGCGCACCCTCGTCCGCCCGACGGCGCCGGCCACTCCGTATCGGGTGCCTCCGCCGACGCCGCCCGTCAGCTTCGGGCAGCAACCCGGCGGTCCCGGCAAGGACCCGCGGCAATTCATGCAATCCGGGCAACCGG
>JBFMBT010000356.1:0-6526 GCA_040754875.1 Verrucomicrobiota bacterium
CCCGCCACCACCACCGTGCGGTCGTCGTTGACCGGGGCCGCGTGCACGGCGGCATCGTGGCGCAACGGTTCGGTGATGGGTTTGCCGGTTTCCGCCGACCACACGCGCGCCGTGCGATCATCGCCGCCGGTAATGACCTTCTTGCCGTCGCGGCTGAACGCCGCGAACCGGAGGTCGCCGTCCTGCGCCATCGGGCTGCCCACGGGCTTGCCGGTCCTGGCGTCCCAAATGCGCGCCGTCTTGTCCATCGAAGCGGACAACACATACCGGCCATCCGGGCTGAACACCGCCGTGCGCACGGGGCGCGTATGCTTCATCGGTTCGCCGACCTGCTTGGTCGTGGCAACATCCCAGACGCGCGCCGAAAAATCCTCGCACGCCGTCACAATCCACTCGCCCTTCGGGCTGAAGCTGGCGGCATTGACGGTGCGGTCATGCAGGATGGGCTGGCCCACGGGTTTGCCGGTGGAACGTTCCCACAGACGCACCGTGCGGTCCGCCACCGTCAGCACCAGTTCACCGTTGGGGCTGAACAACACAATGGACACGCGGCCATCCGCCTTGAGCGGATCATTCAATGGCTGGCCCGTGGCAACGTCCCACACTTGGGCCGTGCGGTCGTCGGAACCAGTCACCAGATACAGACCATCCGCTGTGAAGTCGGCGGTGTTTACGTAAGCGTCGTGACGAAACGGTTCGTTCAACGGGCGTCCATTGGCCGTGGTGAACAGCCGGGCGGTCTGGTCCTGCGAAGCAACGGCCACGCGCGTGCCGTCCGGGCTGAAGCTCGCGGCGTTGACCGTGCCGTCAAATTCCTGGTGTTCCGCCACCGGTTTGCCGTTGAACATACTCCACAAACTGGCCGTGCGGTCTTGCGAACCGCTCAGAATCCAGCGCCCGTTCGGGCTGGGCTCGGCAAACAAAACCGGGCCGGCATGGCGCATCGGCTCGGTGATCGGTTTGCCGGTCATCGCTTCCCAGACGCGCAACGTGCGGTCGCTCGATGCCGTGATCACCGACGTGCCATCCGGGCTGAAATGCACCGTGTTCACCCAGTCCTCATGCTTCATCGGCTCGCCCATCTGCTTGCCGCTGGCGGTCTCCCAGACGCGGGCGGTTTTGTCGCCCGACGCCGTCGCCACGTACTTGCCATCCGGACTGAACACGGCGTATTCCACACCGCCCTCGTGAACCAGCGGCTGGCCCACGGGATTCCCATTGGCCGCTTCATGCACGCGCGCCGCGGTTTCGGAAGTGATGACAACGTATTTGGAATCGGGGCTGAACGTGGCCCACACGATGCGGTTGTTGGCCTTGATTTCCGAAACCAAGTCGCCGGCAACGGTCCACACGCGCGCCGATTTGTCGTGCGACGCCGTGATGACTTGTTTGCCGTCCGGACTGAACTGCGCCATGTAAACAATTTCCCTGGCATTTTCCGGGGCGAGAGGCTTGCCCACGGCGCGGCAATTCGAAGTGTCCCAGATGCGCGCGGTGGCATCGTCCGACGCGGTGACCAGGCGGGTGCCGTCGGCGTTGAACCTGGCGGAGCGAATGGCGCGGGCGTGCTGCATCGTGCCCATGCGTTCGCCGCTGGCGGCGTCCCAAATCACGGCGGAATTCCCGGACACCGTGGCGAGCAATTTGCCGTTCGGGCTGAGCGCGACGGTTTTGACCGCTTCGTTGTGCTTCAGCGGCTCGAATTGTGACAGGAGCCAGTTCCTTTCGGACAACAACGAGATGACCCGCGCTTGAACCGATGTGTTCTCAGGATCGTACCGGAGCGATTTGGCCAGATAGGCCAGCGCGCGTTCTTCCTTGCCGTCTTCCAGCAACCGCGCGGCTTCGTTGAAATAGGAAACGGAAAGTGCCTCGGCGACCTGTTTCTTCTTTTCTTCCGCGTCTTTGCGGGCAGCCTGGGCGACGGCTTCGGCCGAACGGGCGGCTTTTTCTGAAGCCACCGCTTCTTCCTTGGCCTTGGCTTCCTTCTTGGAAGCTTCCACGGCTTCCTGGCGCGCAAGTTCCGCCTCTTCCTGGCGCTTCTTCGCCAGCTTCAGCGCTTCCTCAGTCGCCACCTTGGCGGCCTTTTCCTCTTCGGCCGCCTTTTCCGCGGCCTTCTGCGCTTCTTCCGCTTTTTTCTTTTCCTCGATGGCGATGGCTTCCGCCCGTTTCGCATCGTCACGCGCAACTTCCGCTCGTTGCTTTTGTTTCTCCGCAATGCCCCGTTGAATGGTCGCTTCCTGCAACGCGCCCTCGGCGCGCTTGCGTTCCAGGATGGCCTGACCAGCCAGACCCATGAACACCATCAGCAGCACGCCCGCGCCGGTGGCGACCAGTTGCATGCGCCGCTGCGCGCGCTCATGGTCGCGTTGCTTGAGATCGCTGAAATTGACGCCGAACATGCCGGCCAGCAGCTTCAGGCGGGCGTTCGGTTTGCCGTCCTTGCCCCGGCGCGCATCGGCCGCAATCGGCTCGGTGCGTTCGCCCGTAATCTTCTTGTTGGAATCGACCCGGTAACGCACCGGCTCGGGGAAGCATTCCTCCAACCCCAGTTCCGGGTGGTCCGAAGCGTAAGGCTCGCCATCGACGATCAAACAGAGCACGCGATGCTCGCGCCCCATCGATTTGAAGGTCTTGATTTCCTCGTTCACCCAGCGCGAGGCCACGGCGCGCGGCGAACAAATGACAATGAGAAAGCGCGACAGGCGAAGCGCCTCGGTCAACCGGTCGCCGAGGTCGGCGGAGCTGGGCAGTTCGTCGCGGTCGCGGAAAATGGGATAGGCGCGCTTGGGGACGACGCCAATTTTTGATTGCTTGCCGACGAGGACCTTGGGGACGCCATAGGTTTCCAGAGCCTTGTGCAGCCAGTCCGCCCAGCTCTGGTCGGCATGGCTGTAGCTGATGAATGCCCAGTATTTGTACTCAGCGTCTTGCGGCTGATGCTCTGGATTGGACGACATGGCTGGTCTGTGCTTTGACCGGCAACCAATACGTTGCGCAACAAACCAATGAGTGGCACACCGCTGCGCGATCCAAACCCGCCCGCGTCATGCAGTTAGCGAGTGGACTGTCCTTTGACAGTGGGTCAGCCATTGGCAACTGATGGTTTGATGCCATTTTCAGCATGGGTTGTCAAATCTATGATGCGCGATTCGGCGGGAGGGAAGAACACGTCCGGATGGGGCAAGACCCAGGACAAGGCCGGTCAAAGACGGGGGAGCAGAAATGGCTGAGGCAAAAAATGCTCACCGTTGCCGGGTGGCGGCCGGGAGGCGGCGCAGGTTGGCCGGGCGGCGGCGCGGTCAAGTCACTTGGCGGCGGGCGCCGGCTTGGGCGCGGGCTTCTCCGGGGCTGGGGCGGTTTTCACCGTCACTTTGGGGGCGCGCTTCTCGCGTGGCTTGAGGGAAAAAGAGAACAGTTTGATGCCATCGATCTTGCCGGTCGTGACATCGCGGGTGACGCTTTGCTCGCCCTGGCCGTATTCGGCGGGGGCGACCGGGTTCACGAGCTGGACGGCGTTGCCTTTCGCGCACTGGACCAGGACGCCGCTGTAACGCGCCTTCTCGGTGATGACCTCGTTGGGGGCGGGCTTGGCGGGCTCGACGATGAGGTCCTTGGGCTTGGTGGTGAGCGTCGTTTCCTGGGCGACCAACGCCGAGGAAAAAACCAGCAGTCCGGCAATCAGGGCGGTCATTTTCATTGCGCGGTTTTCCTTTCCCCGAAAACATCCGGCAGTTGCGCGCGAGTGTCAATGGACTTTATTGAAGGAATGATTTCCTGCGCGTCGCAAGAATGATTCCTGCGCATCGCAAACACCCGACGCCGTTCCCCTCCTGGGAGGGGCCGGGGGTGGGTTCGCCGCGAGCCTTGCGCCTCATTCTCGTCGAGCGTGGCAACAATAACTCCCTCTCCCCAAGGGAGAGGGACGGGGTGAGGGGGAAGGGAGCGTCGTGTCGCCCGCGATTCTAAAATCGAGTTCATGCTCTTTCCAATTTTGAAGGCTCACCGTAAATTACCCGCATGAGCCAGAAACGCCTCGTCAAATGCCCGACCTGCCGCAAGGAAGGCGACTGGTTGGCCGGCCAGTACGGCCCGTTTTGCTCGCACCGCTGCAAGCTCATCGACCTCGGCAAATGGCTGGGCGAAGAAAACCGCATCTCCGAGCCGTTGCGGCCGGGTCACTTCGCGGAATACGAAGACCTCGCCGAAGGAAAGAAGATGGACGAGCCGGAGCCGTAAACGAAACTTCAAGCGCCGAAACTCCAAACTTCAGGGAAGCACCAAGCCCAACGACGCAACCACAGGCGGTTGGTTCGGAGTCCCGGCTTCAGCCAGCCGTTGCAGAAGAGCCTCACGCGAAGAACGCCAAGTCCGCAAAGGACGGAGAGAAAATAAGTCAACGATTTCCATCGCATCGCCTTCGGTGCCAGTTGTGTCCCTGTGCATTGGTTTCAAAAACCTTGCGCACTTGGCGATTCAAGCAAGGTGGAGAATTCCCGTGCGTATCGCCATCACCCATCGTCGTTCCCTCCTGGGAGGGGTAAGGGGTGGGTTCATTGCGAGCCTTGTGCATTATTTCTTCCCGGCGCGGAAACAGCGCCTTCGCTTGCCCAATCGCAAATCGCAAATCAAAAATCGCAAATCCCAGTCGCTTCAATAACTCACCGTCTTGCCCGCTTCCTTGCCGGGCTGCATCAGTTCGATTTCGTAGCCTTCGGGGGCGTCGATGAACGCGAAGCCGCTGCCGTTTTCTTTCAAATGCGGGCCGTCGGAATATTGGAGGCCGCACCTGGCCAGGTGCTGGCCGAACTCGGCGAGGCTGTCCACTTCGAACGCCAGATGCGTGAGGTCCGCCTGCACCTGCACCGGGCCGCTGGAAGGATAGTAACAAATCTCGATGAGTTCCTCGCTCTGCGGCGCCTTGAGGAAAACCAGTTCCGAGCCGCGCGGCGATTTGTGCCGGCGCACTTCCTGGAGCCCCAGCACGTCCTGGTAGAACTTGACCGTCTTTTCGATGTCATTCACGCGATACCGCGTGTGGAGGAGTTTGTTCACTTTGCTCATGGCCGGAAGAATAACCGCGTCCGGCGCGTTGGGCAAACCGCTAATCCAAGCTCATCGCCCCTGGCGTGACGTGCGTTTCCTCCGCCCTCGATGCAAAATCATTTCGGGCAAAATCATTCGGCTGACAACGATTCGTCTGACCACATTTCCATGGCCATTTTTCTGCCCCGGCATCTTTCTGTCAGCTCCCTTTCCCATCCGCACCCATCAGCCATCAAAACCTTGCGTCCTTGGCGTCCTTCGCGTGAGGCACTCCCCATTCGGTTGACCCCATTCGATTGATTTCAGCTCTCTCCTTTCTATCAGCCAAATGAGGTTGGCCGAAGTGTTTTTGGCTTCCAGTTCAACGCTGTGTCACTGCTTTCGTCTTTGCCCCAACCACTGCCTGACAGCGAACATGAGCGACAAAGAGACGATGAGAAACCAGTCAGAGCGGGTTGGCTCTCTCCCAAAGACCATCCTCTGCCCCTCGATCAACAGAGCGCCGATCAAAAAGCAAACAACGCCTGTCGTGCAACTGGAGCGGAACGTTCGTCCTGAAAACTCATCGGGTGTAGTGTCGTGATTGCTCAACTGCCTCCTCAATCGGCGTGGCCGGAACGGCCCCCGTCCAGACCTTGAGTTTGCCACGTTTAACAATGCGGCCGGAAGCATTCGCCTCCATTTCCAGAACGATTCGTCCGGGGGTGGCGGAAACGACGAGTTTCTGCCGACGAGGAATCCCCGCCGCTCGCCGCAGTTCGCGCGAAAGCACAATCCGGTTGGACGCGTCGAGCCGAACGGTCGTTTTCATGGCGTAAGTAATGGCGTGCTCCTGGCGTATTGCAAGGTCCGTGATTTTGCCACCTGGGAGCCCCCGTAGCGCAAGCGACCCGCCTGCGGGTGAGCCGGGCGTCCCGCCCGGCGTGTCAGTAGAGAAAATGTTTTACGCGGACTGGCACCGGGACGGTGCTCGCACCCGCAGCCGGGACGGCTACGCTACAGGAGAAACGTCTGTCCTCTGTTTTTCTCCTGATCCTTTGCGGCCTTGGCGATCTTCGCGTGAGGCTCTTCGTTACGGCTGATGGCGGGACTCGAAACCTGTCGCATCGCCACCCACCCGGCGCGCATGTTTGTCTAAGACACGTCGATGCGCCCGGCGGCACGCTTCAACGCTTCAACGCATCACACTTAAACGCTCCCCCTATTTCTCGTAGCGAATGCCCTTGCGTGCGGCCTGGGCGCGGACGGTTTCGGCCACTTTTTCGTCGAATGAATCGCCCTTGCTGGATGCGGCCAGGCGCTTCCTTTCGGCGGCCAGAAATGCCTCGCGTTGCTTGCTCAACGCCATCACTTCCGCTTGCAGGGCCGCGCGTTGCTTCTGTTGTTTCTCGACGTGCGCCTTGAGTTCATCGGCGCTCAGTTTGCGCAGTTCCTCGGGCAGTTCGTCCATCTTGACGCTCTCCAGCTTGACGCCGCCGCC
>JBFMBT010000357.1:0-6520 GCA_040754875.1 Verrucomicrobiota bacterium
GGTGGTCGATGCCGCGCGCGACTGGCAGCCGGCGCTGCCGTCCCGTCCGGAGCAGGGACACTTTGAACTGATTACCCGATAGACGCCAGGGAAGCGCATGGGGAACCAACGTGCTGGCGGGCCGGCGGCCTGCCGGCACCTTCGCGTTTATGCGGGTGCTGGGGATGGCGCGTGTCCCTGGCGCGACTCGATTTGGTCGATCGCCCAGCGCGCATGCTCGGTCACCAGCGGTTCCGAATCGCTTGTTGCCTTGTGCAGCGCGGGTAACGCGGCGGCATCGCCGATGTTGCCCAGCGCCACGCACGCATTGCGCAAAACTCCCCGGCGCTTGGTGCGCAACATCGGTGTGCCGCGGAAGCGCTGTTTGAATCCCTCCGGGTCCAGCGCAAGCAACTCAGTCAAATCCGGCGCGGCCAGATCCTTTCGCGCATGAGCTTTCATCAGCCGCCCTTCGCGCGCGAACCGGTTCCACGGACATGCCGCCAGGCAGTCATCGCACCCGTAGATGCGGTTGCCAATCGCCGGGCGCAATTCCACGGGTATCGGCCCCTTGAGTTCGATGGTCAGATACGAAATGCACAATCGCGCGTCCAGTTGGAACGGCGCGGTGATGGCTCCAGTGGGGCAGGCGGTGAGGCAGCGCGTGCAATTGCCGCAACGGTTCTTCTCGGGCGCATCCGGCTTCAGTTCGAGCGTGGTGATGATTTCCGCGAGAAAAATCCAGTTGCCCAATTCGCGGCTGATGAGGTTGGTGTGTTTGCCGACGAAGCCCAGACCGGCGCGCTGGGCGAGGTCGCGTTCGAGAAACGGGCCGGTGTCCACGTACCAGAGCGAGCGCGTCGGCGTCCCGGCCTGCTCATCGATGAATTGCGCGAGCAATTTCAGTTTCTCACCCAGCACATCATGGTAATCGGCGTAGCGCGCGTAACGCGCCACAACGCCGGTCCGGGCGGGCGATGCTTCTGCCGACACTTCACCGTAGCTGGCGGCCAGAACGATGACACTGCGCGCGCCAGGCAGGACACGTTGTGGTTCGACACGCTTCTGCGCGTTGCGTTGAAGGTAGGCCATCTCGCCGTGGCGCTGTTGTTCCAGCCAATGGACGAACTCGGACGCGTGGTCGGGCGAGTCCGCCGTGGTAAAACGGCAGGCGTCAAAACCCAGTTCGCGGGCGCGCTGGCGGATAACGTCTTTCATCCATGAACGGGGCGTCCTTGGGCGGATTGGTACTGGTGGAGGATTTGCAGGGAAACCTCGCGGATGGAACGCATCTCGGTGCTGATGAGCACATCGGCCTTGCGATAGTAGGGCTCGCGCTGTTCCAGGAGGGAGCGGATTTTGGCGAGTGGATCCTCGCCGTGGAGCAGGGGACGGTGGGTTTGATGGCCGACACGCTGCCAGATGGTTTCGGGCCGCGCCCAGAGGCAGACCACCAGCGCATGCTGCTTCAGGCTTTCAAGATTCGCGTCGTTGGCTCCGAGGCCGCCGCCGGTGGAAATGACCGTCTTGGACAAGTGCGCCAAGTCGGCTACCACGGCGCTTTCGTAATCGCGGAAGGTGGTCTCACCGTTCTGCGCGAAGATATCGTTGATGGATTTGCCCGCGCGCTGGGCAATCAACTCGTCGGTATCGACAAATGTGTAGTGCAACTGCGCCGCCAGCAAATGGCCCACGGAGGATTTCCCCGTGCCCATGAACCCGATCAAGGCGAGATTGTGGAGGTGCCGCGTGGCGCTCATCAAGTGTAGCATAACTGTTTTTTGCCGCATTGACACGAACCATTTTGAACAATCGCGCCATTCTTTTGTCTTTCCTGCGGACGTCACGGTGCGAAGAGTTCGCATCAGCGGATAGAATTTCGTTTCCAAACAGTTGAATTTTCGCTAATGACGATACATGCCTGAGTCAGCGCACAAAGGAGAGCGAGTATATCGGGGTATCCCGGTATCGCCGGGCGTTTGCCAGGGCAAGCTCGTCGTGCTCGGCCGAAACCGGAACGAAATCACCCAACGCTCCCTGGCTGACTACGAACTGGCCCACGAAGTGCAACGGCTGGAACAGGCCCTTATCCAGACCCGCCACGATATCCTCGAAGTTCAGAAGAAAATCAGCGACAGCATGGGTGCGCATGATGCGCTCATTTTTGATGCACACCTGCTCGTGCTCGAGGACCCGACCTTGCTCGATGAAGTCACCCGCATGATCAACGAGCAGAAGGTCAATGTCGAATACGCCTACAGCCAGGTGGCTGAAAAATACGCCGCCACCCTGGGGGCCATTGACGATGAGTATCTCCGCGAACGCGCTGCCGACATGCGGGATGTCACCGCGCGCGTGATGAACCACTTGATGGGCCGCGCCGAGCACAACGACCTGCCCAAACTCAAGGAGCCGAGCATCATCATCAGCCACGATCTCGCCCCGTCCATCACCGCCCAATTGGACAAGAAGATGGTCCGCGGTTTTGGGACCGACATTGGCAGCCGCACGTCGCACACGGCCATCATGGCGCGCTCGTTGCAGATTCCCGCCGTGGTGGGTTTGCACAATGCCAGCGAGATCCTGATGGCGGGCGAATACGCCTTGCTCGATGGCTACAACGGCCTGATTTACATCGATCCGACCGACCAGACGCTTTTCGAATACGGCCAGATCGTCAAGAAGCAGCGCACGTTGCAGGAGAATCTGCGCCAGCTCACGGACCAGCCGGCCACCACGCTGGATGGCGTGCACGTCATCTTGTCGGCCAATCTGGAACAACCGCAGGACGCCGAGAACGTCCAGCTTAGTGGCGCGGAAGGCGTGGGGTTATTTCGCACGGAATATTTGTTCATTAATCGCGATACCTTGCCGGGCGAGGAGGAACAGTACCAGGCCTACCGGGGTGTGGCCGCCGCGCTGAAGCCGCATCCGGTCGTCATCCGCACGCTGGATCTGGGAGGGGACAAATTCTTGAGCCATTTGCAGGTGCCCGAGGAGATGAATCCGTTCCTCGGCTGGCGCGCCATCCGATTCTGTTTGCAGGAAAAGGAAATCTTTCGCGCGCAACTGCGGGCCATCCTCCGCGCCAGCGCGGAAGGAAACGTCAAGATGATGTATCCGATGATTTCGGGGGTGGATGAACTCGACCAGGCGAACCAATTGGTCGAGGAATGCCGCAACGAGTTGCGCGCGCAAAACGTGCCGTTCGACGCGAACATGGAAATCGGCGCGATGATTGAGATTCCGTCGGCGGCGCTGGCGGCCACCGCGCTCGCCAGGCGGGTGAAGTTTTTCAGCATTGGCACCAACGACCTGGTGCAGTATTCGCTCGCCGTGGACCGCATGAACGAACGCATCGCGCACCTGTACGAGCCGACGCACCCGGCGATCCTGTCGCTCATCAAAATGACGGTCGATGCCGCGAAAAAACAGGGCATCTGGGTGGGCGTGTGCGGCGAGATGGCGGGTGACCCCGCGGCCGTCCCGCTATTGCTCGGACTGGGTGTGAATGAGTTGAGCGTGACTTCAGCCGCGGTACCGCAGATCAAGTTTCTCATCCGGCGGTTGAAAATGGCGGAAGCGCAGGCCCTGGCGGAATTTGCCTTGAATTGCGAATCGCCAGCGGAAATTCTGTCGCGTTCCGAGGCGCTGGCCCGAAGCGTGGCGCCCAGTCTGTTTGAAAGTCAAACTTCCTAGCTCCGGATGAAAGTTGTCATTCTCGCCGCCGGTTATGCCACGCGGCTTTATCCACTGACCCTCACCCAGCCCAAGCCGCTGCTGCCGGTCGCGGGCAAACCCATGATCGAGTATGTACTCGACAATCTCGCGCCCATCGGCGGCATCGACCGCTTCTACATCGTCACCAACGCGAAGTTCGCCGGCCATTTCGAAAACTGGGCGACGGAATTCCGTTCGCGCGCGGGAAACAGCGCCTTGAACTTCACGGTCGTCAACGATGCCTCGACCGATGACAGCAACAAGCTTGGCGCCATCGGTGATCTGCATCTCGTGCTGAAACGCGAGAAGGTGGACGACGATGTTCTCGTGGTTGCTGGAGACAATCTCTTCAATCAGAGCCTTGAAGCCTACGGCCGTTTCTGTCGCGAAAAGAACGCCCCCGTGCTTGGCGTCTATGACGTGCGCAGCCGCGACGAGGCGAAGAAATACGGCGTGGTGCGTCTTGATGGCGAGGGAAAGATTGCGGAGTTTGTGGAGAAACCGGCGCAGCCCGCCTCAAGCCTTATCGGAATCGCGCTCTACTATTACCCCCGGCACATCCTGTCGCAGATTCACCAATATATTGCCGACGGCAACAATCCTGACCAACCCGGCCGGCTCATCCAGTGGCTGTACCCGCGCACGCCGGTGTACACGTGGACCGTGCCCGGTTTGTGGTACGACATCGGGTCCAAGGAAACTTTGGAGGAGGCGAATCGAATCTTCGCAAAGAAGTGATGATGCTGGAGAAGTCCGGATTAAAGATCAATCAACGTGCTTGCGAAGCAGCTTTTCCGCCAGTTCAGGCCACGTTGCGTAATCGTTCGGGTTGAATACAAAGGGCTCCAATGCCGTTGAGGGCATGTCGTCAATGATAATGTCCGGCTTGGAAGCAAATCCTTCGAACATATCCGCGAGTTGGTATCGCATCGCTACGGCGCGGGCATACTCGGCTCCTGCGGTGGACCAAAGATACAGGCGGCAATTCCTCGCTTTCAACATGCGCAATCCTTCCGGGGCCCCATCCAACAATCGTCCCTGCGGATCCACGAGCGTCAGGTCAACATCCACGTAGATCGTGACATTCTTCATGGGGCGGGATTTACCGGAGCCACGCCGGGACGGCTTCACTCGACCAGATATCCGCCAGCTTTTGGCGCGGACGGACAAGCGCAGCCTTGTTGCCGCTGACAAGGACTTCCGCGGCCATGGCGCGCGTGTTGTAATTGGAAGCCATCACGAACCCGTATGCGCCCGCGCTCAAGAGCGCGAGGTGATCGCCTTCGGCAACTTTCGGCAACGGCCGGTCTTTGCAGAAGAAGTCACCGGATTCGCAGATCGGGCCGACGACGTCCGAAGAAACCGGAGTTCCGCCCTTTTTGTGCAGCGGGACGATTTCGTGGTAGGAGTCGTAAAACGCGGGGCGGATGAGATCGTTCATCGCGGCGTCCACGATGACGAAATTCTTGCGGCCGGTGCGCTTCACATATTCGACGCGCGCCACCAGGATGCCGGCATTGCCCACGATGAAGCGGCCCGGCTCGAGCAGAATGCGCAGACCCAGCGGCTGAAGCAGGGGAACCAGCGTGTCGGCATACTTCGCGGGCGTGAGTATGTTTTTCGCCTGCGGTTGCTGCCACCATTTGGGCAAACCGCTTTCCAGCGCGGGGCTGTAAACAATGCCCAGGCCGCCGCCCACGCTGAAGAATTCGAAATTGTGCTTCGCGTGCAACTTCCGTACAAGCGGCACGACCTTGCGCACGGCCAGGTCAAACGGTTTCACCTCGGTCAACTGCGAGCCGATATGCATTTGCAGGCCGCGCAGGCGGAGATTCTTCAACTTGCTCGCACGGGCATAGACAGCCTCGACTTCTTCGAAGGCGATGCCGAACTTGTTCTCGTAAGTGCCGGTTGTGATCTTGGCGTGGGTGCCGGCGTCGATATTTGGATTCACGCGCACGGCGACCGGCGCGATTTTCTTCAGGCGCGCCGCCACGCGATTGATGCGGGCCAGTTCCGGCTCGCTTTCGACGTTGAAGGAGTAGATTCCCTGGCGCAGCGCGAACTCGATTTCACGCTCGGTCTTGCCGACGCCGGCAAACACACAGCGGCGCGGGTCGCCGCCCGCATCCATGACGCGCCGCAATTCGCCTTCACTCACGATATCAAATCCGCTGCCCTGTCGGGCCAGAGTGCGAATGACGGCGACGTTCGAGTTCGATTTGACCGCGAAGCAAATCAAATGGTTCAGCGGGGCAAGGGCCTGGTCGAGCTTTCCAAAGTGTTCCTCCAGCGTGTTGCGGGAATACACATACAGCGGTGTGCCGAATTTCTTTACGAGCGAATCCAGGGGGATGCGCTCGCAGTAAAGCTTGCTGTCGACGTAATGAAAGTCATGCATGGGCGGTTAGTTATGCCAAAGGCGAAAAGGTTGTCACGGAAAAGCGTGCAAAAAGAAACCCGCCAAACCCTGCGGTCTGGCGGGTTGTGAAAAGCGAAATTGGCTAGGGTTCCGCCAGGATCTTGGAGCGCTGCTCGTGGTATTCGCGCGGCGTGATCTTGTCCGCCTTGTAGAGGTCCAGCAATTCTTTCAATCGCTGTTCCTTGGTCTTTGGACCGGACGCCTTGGGCGCCTCGCCTTTGGGAGAGGGCTTGGCGGTGGCGACGGATTTCGATTTCGTTGATTTGGTTTCAGGCTTGGGCGCGGGGGCCGGTTTGGGCGCCTCCGGCTTGGGAGCGGGCTTGGCAACGGCGATATTCTTGGTTTCGGCCTTCGGCTTTTCCGCGGGTTTGGCGGCAGCCGCCTTGCGGGCCTCTGCTT
>JBFMBT010000358.1:0-6451 GCA_040754875.1 Verrucomicrobiota bacterium
GTAGCGCGGCCAACCCGGACCGCGACAATTCGGCACCGTTTCGGTTGCGCAGGCCAAACCGGTGCAGTTCCGCCCCGAGCGTCTCAAGGCTGTATTGCGCCGTGGCATAGAGTTCAAAGGCCCTTCTCACCATCGGTCCCTTGACCGGGTCGATGATTTTGGCTTTCCCTTTGCCTTGATCCAAATACCCCAAAGGCGCGCCCAAGGGAAATAATCCCTGCTTGAGGCGACCGTAAAAGCCTTTACGGGTTTCTTCCTTGAGATTCCTGATGTAGTCGGCGGCTACGACGGCCTGGATGTCCGCCGACAGTCGTCCGCCTCGGGAGTGGAGGTCAAGAGACTCAGTGACGAAATGCACTTCGATACCTTGGTCGGAGAGCTCGCCAATGGCCGCCCAGTCCTTCAAGTTACGGGCGCCGCGATCCAATTTGTGAAGGATGATACCTTGGGCCTGCCCGCTACGCAGCAGTTTCAGGGCTTGATTGAATACCGGTCGGCCTTGTTTGGCGGCCGTCTCCATCTCTTCAAGCCAGATGGCGACCGTGAACTGATTGCGTTCCGCATAACGCAAAATGGCGTCGCGCTGTTCATGAAGCGACACGCCTTGCGTGCCCTGTTTGACGGTGGAAACCCGAATGTAGCCGATGTATTTTTTCACTGCTGGTGTGGATTTGGCGAAGTATCCGACCTTGGTGGGGTACAACAGGCTAACGTACCGTCGGGGTACGTCAATTGGTCGGCCTGTGGATTCTTTTCCGACTCGGTGCGTTCAAAAATGCGCAACACAAGCATGAGGTATCGCTCTAAATTATCCTCGGCTTCGGCGAGTTCCTCCTTGGTCAGATTGGGATACAGGTCGTGGATTGTAGGGGCTGGATTTCCTTTCATGGGCGAAGCGTATCCCCGCAGGACCGACATCTGAAGACGGTGGAGGTTGCCGATGCGGTAAATTGATTATGGCCACCGTGCATCCACTCCACGCACGTCGAATTCCGTGGTACAGTTTTTCCATTACCACCGAGCCCGCGAAGCTCGGCTTTTTTGTGAAGTTTGCCGCTTTCGGCAAAAGTTCCCGTCTTTGGGAAAATGCTCCAACCGATATCCTTGGGAGCACGAACTTCACGTAAGTTCTTTCACCAACCATGGTCACCACCCGCCTCCCCAACTATTTGCGGTCACACCGAAAACGCCTGGCGTTTTCCCAGGAAGACGTTGCCTTTCTCTTGGGCGCGGGCAGCGGCGCGAAGGTGTGCCGGTATGAGCGGTTTGTACGGGTGCCGAGTCTGGAGACGGCCCTCGCGTTTGAGGTGATCTTTCGCAAGCCGGTGCGGGAACTTTTCGCCGGGCAGTATGAAAAGGTGGAGTGCCGGGTTCTGGCGCGTGCACAGAAGCTGTTGGAAACGGTGGATGAGGGAGAGCCAAACCGAATAGCGATCCAAAAGCGCAAGGCGATTATCGATCTTGCCGCTGCGGGAGACGGTGAGCTTAACAATTTGTCGTGAGCCGTAATCACCAGAAAAACTCGCGAATACTTGCCATCAGCCTTACAAATCGCGGATTCGGCTTTGCCGTTATGGAACCGCCAGAGACCCTCGTCGATTGGGGTGTCAAAACGGTGCGAGGGGATAAGAACGCCCAGTGCGTTGAGAAGATAGAAGACATGCTCAACGACTACGCCCCGGGGCTCGTAGTTCTCGAAGACGCATCGGCCAAAGGCTCCCGACGATCCACGCGGATACGGATACTTTGTGCGGAGATTGTGGCTGCGGCTTCGCTTCGGAAGGTGGGCGTAAGTTTGCTATCGCGCGAACATGTGCGGAGAGTTTTCTTTGGAGACTACAAGGGCACGAAAGACGCTCTTGCCGGTATCCTTGCCAAACGGTTCCCGGAAGAGATCGAGAACCGACTGCCGCCAAAGAGGCGGCCATGGATGAGTGAAGACTACCGAATGGCGATATTTGATGCGGTCGCGCTGGGCTTGGGGCTTGGCGCTATCCATGATCAGCAGGACAGGCGCCACGGGATGCCCCATTTGAGAACGTAGGCACCCGCAACGTTTTCTTGCGTTCGCTCATCGAAGCTGTCCGCGACCAGACCACCGTCTCAAACCACTGGACGGTTGAGCTTTTAAGCTTTTAAGCATTCGGTATTCGGTATTCGGTATTCGGTATTCGGTATTCGGTAAACAGCGTTGAATATTCAAGCGAACGGTGTCGGGTGAATCAAGGACCTCGAAGAGGAAGGACGATGAGGACGATCAGCGCTCAACTCACCCAACCCTCAACCGTGACTTGGCCGCGAAAGAGCGCAGAGGTCGCAGAAGGAACTCGTAAACCGCTGATCCACGCTAATCGGCGCTGATTGTTTATTACCGAAGACGATATGGAAGGAGTAGAACTGAAACACGTTCCCAAAATCTTTCCCTGGTGACCGGGACAGTGCCACGAGGCGGGCAAGGCATTGGGATGTTCAGTGCGATGTAGATGAGCTTCCCTTCGCTGGTGAAGGGTTCGTAATCGAGAAGCTGCACCAGCGTTAAATCTCATGGCACGTTCACTGCATTGGTTGGCGTGTCGAGTTCAGACCATACCAAGCTCACGCCTTGCTGAGGCGTAGGCGTTCGGGAGTTTCGTTCTCAATTCCGCCAAGAACAAATTCAAGTCCTTCTCCGCGATTTCATTGATCTTGGTATCGTTCGGATAAATCACGATCATTTCGTTATCTGTCATATAGGTAGGAATGATGACGCGCCAACGATCATGCGCTTCCTTCTGCCAGTCTTGCACAAAGGCAATGAATTCGAGTGTCAGAATTTCAAAATCCCTCACGGCAACCCACAAGGTGTTAAGGGCCGCAGTGCCGTCGTAAGAAGTGCCGTTTTCTGGCCGAATTGTCATCCGAAATCCGGCTACGTTTAGGATCGCAGTGTGGGCGAAGTGCCGTCAGCGCCGTCCTCCCCTTTTCTCAATCCTCTTTACCTGAGTCCCGCCGTCGGGAGTGCCGTCCAAGAAAAGCTCGACGGCGATGCAGTTCCTCGGGCAGCAAGAGCGGATGTTTCACCGGCCTTTCCATTTTGTGCGCGATGAACCCGCGCTGAAAGCTACGCTTTTTCCCTCAAGCAGCAGCGCTGTCCCCGCTGCGCTCGGATCGAAACTCTGAACCGGCACAGTTTTCTTCGCGGCAACGATCCGGACCAACCCGGCGGTCGGTGCCTCCGGGGCCAGCGGGTGTTTTGTTCTAATCGCGGCCGGCGCGGGGGTTGCGGACGCACCTTCTCGCTGCTGCTGGCGGAGGTGTTGCCACGGCATACGTTCACCGCCTCGCGCGTGTGGCTTTGGCTGGTGGAACTGCTGGCCGGGCTTTCGGTCAAAGCGGCGGCAGAAAAACTCCGGCTGCCCTTCGCGCTGGAGTCGGTCTATCGCCTCGGGCGCAAATTGCGCCAGCAACTCGCCCACTGGCGCGCGCAGCTTTGCCGCGAGCAGCCTCCGCCGGCCAGCGCCCGGACGGATCCCTTGCTGCAAACGGTCGAGCACTTCCAAAGCGTGTTTGCGCGCGAGGTCTGTCCACCCGCCGCTTTTCAGCTTTGTTTTCAACAGTCGTTCGTGGGCTGACAGGCCATGCGGGGCCGGGCTCCGGCCAAATTAACACCGCCGGTGTTTCCGGGGGCATGGGTTCGCCTCCGCGACAACACGACAATCCCCTCCCACGTTGCGCCCGCGTTCCCGTAGCGTCACCGCCAAGGCTGGAGTGATACCGTCGGCAATCCCGCCGGCGAATCCCGCCGCCCAAACGAATCACTCATGCGCAATCCCACTGCTTATCTGAAAATGCGGGTGCTCGGCGCCATTGACATGGCCGCGGGCAACTCCATCGCCGCCCGCATCAAATCCGTCAGCCAGATGACCTTCACCGACGAGGACGGCCACCGGCGCCAGTTCACCTGGCGCACCATCCAGACCTGGTATTCCCGTTACCAGAAGCATGGCGTCACCGTCATGGAAAACCGGCCCCGCGCCGACAAGGGCAAGGTGCGCAAGGTGCCGCTCGAAGACGTGGCCGAGGCCGTCCGCAAGGTGCTGCCCAAGGTTCACGGTCAAACGCCCAGCCGCGCCTTGCTCTACCGCCTCTGCATCGAGGAAGGGCTCCTCACCCGCTCACAGATCGCGCCCAACACCTTCCGCCGCGTGGTCAAACAATACGAACTGCTCAAGCCCGATGAAGCGTGCGTGAACAAAATCCGGCTGGCCTTCGCCAAGGCCCACGCCAACGAAATGTGGCAGGCCGACACGCTCTATGGTCCGTTCGTCCCGCTCAACGGCACGCCGGTGCAGACGCGGCTCATCGCCTTCCTTGACGATGCCAGCCGCGTCTGTTGCCACGGCCAGTTTTTCCCGGCCGAGAATGTGGACACGCTCATCGAGTCGTTGCGCGCCGCCTTTTACAAACGCGGCGTGCCGCACGCCCTCTATGTGGACAACGGCTCCATCTACAGCTCCAAGGAAATCATCCAGATCTGCGCCCGCGTCGGCTGCCTGCTCCATCACACGCCCGTGCGCGACGGTGCGGCCAAGGGAAAAATCGAACGCTTCTTCCGCACGGTCCGCGACCAGTTCCTCGCGCGCCAACTGGACTTGAGTTCGCTGGAGGCACTCAACCGCCAGTTCACCGTCTGGGTCGAGGAACATTACAACGCCCAAACTCATTCCGTCCTGGGCATGAGCCCGCTGGACCGCTACGCGCTGGATCGCAGCCGCGTCCGGTTCCTGCCGCCCAATGAGGCCAACGACGAACTCTTCTTCGTGGAGGAAGAACGCCACGTCCGCGCGGACAACACCTTCGCCTTCCAGTCCCTTCGCTTTGAAGCCCCGCGCCACCTGCCCGACCGCACCATCCAGGTCCGCTTCGAACGCAAGCGCCCCGCGCAGCGCGTCGTCGTTTACTACAAAGGCCAACGCATGGGCGAAGCCCGGTTGCTCAATCCGGTGGCCAATGATCGAAAACCCAACTCACCACTCACGGACTCCGCCACTCATTAACTGCTTATGATCCGCTCGCACTTCGGCCTCCAGCGCCATCCCTTCGACACCGAGTCACTCACCCTGCTGGCCCATCAGCAGGAAGTCTTCGACATCCTCCGCGTCCACGCCCAGCAAGGCGGCTTGTGTCTGGTGCTCGGCGAACCCGGCACCGGCAAGAGCGTGCTCAAGCAAGCCCTGCTCACCCATGATCCCAAACGCCTGATCACGCCCGTCGTCAACCGCACCCTCCACACCTATCACAACACCCTGCGCATCCTGTGCGAAGCCTTCCAGATCGAGTTCACGGGTCGCGACCATCACTGTGAACGGCTGCTGGTGCAACAGGCCTTCAGCGTCCACCGCGCCGGCAAGATGCTCGTCCCCATCATTGACGACGCCCACCTCATGCCCGCCGACTGCCTGCGCAAACTGCGCCTGCTCTGCGAGGACTTTCCCCGTTCGCACAACCTGGTGCTCATCGGCCAGCCCCCGCTCATGCAATCCCTCGCCCTGTCCATCAACGAGGAAATCCGTTCCCGCGTTACTTACTCAGCCATCCTCCCGCGCCTCGGCCCCGAGGCGGTGGAACAGTTCATCCTCGACCAACTCGACCGCGCCGGACTCGGCCACAACACCTTCACCGCCGAAGCCCTCGCCCTCATCGTCCGCTCCGGCGAAGGGTTGTTGCGCCGCACCCGCAATCTGTGTCTCAGCACGCTCATTGAAGCCGTGCGCGACCAGACCCGCAGCGTGGACCTCAAACAAGTCAACCGCGTCCTCCTCCAACCCCACTGGCGAAAAGACTATGACAGCCCGCTCCCCGCAACCCAGATGGTCGCGTGAACAAATCCGCGCCGCCCGGTTGGCGCCGCTGGTGCCGCTGCTCCAACAACGCGGTCTCCAACTCATCGAACGCGAGGCAGGCAATTTTATTTTGCCCGCCTATCCCGGGCTGATCGTCAAAGACAGCTACTGGCGCTGGCCGGAGCGCGATCTGGCCGGCAACGCCATTGACTTCTGCATGTGCGTGCTCGGCCTCTCCTTCCACGACGCCATGCGCCAGATCACCGGCCAATAGTTGAACCGGCGCCGCTCGCTGGTCCCGCGGTGGCGGGATCACCTTACGACGCCAGTGTGGTGGAAAACCGACGCCCGGAGAATATCCGGGCCTTACGATGGCAGTGCGAGCTGCCGGAACGCGGCACGCGTCTTACGACGCCAGTGTGGGCAGCCGTCCCCCAAACGGCACCTTACGATCCGAGTGCGGCCAAAGAGGCCTGGACAGGAATGAAAAGCTCAAAACGATCCACGCGGTCACAACGCTACGACCAGAGTGTGATTATTCGGCCACAAAACACGATGGGAGCACGGGCGAAACCCCGAAAACCGTGTGACGCCAGTTCGGCCATTTTTACGATGAGAAAAAAGTGCGC
>JBFMBT010000359.1:0-6438 GCA_040754875.1 Verrucomicrobiota bacterium
GGGCGAGGCTGTGGGGATTGGAAAAGAGCAGCGTGCCGGGCTTCGTGGGATGCGACACGAGGCCGGCCATGCAAATGGGTTCCCAAAGCTCGGGATGGAAGACGGGGCGGGTCCAATCACGCGCGCCATCGGGGCTGATGGTGATGAGTTTGCGGCTGGGCTTGGAGATGTTGCGCGAGACGAGCATCACGCGGCCATCGGACAACTCGGCGACCACCGTTTCGCTGGAATTTCCGAATTCATTCGGCACGGCAAGGTCGCCCGCTTGCCAGGTCCGGCCGTGGTCATCGCTGCAGATCGTGGCGCTGGCGGAGGGTTTGTGGTCGCCGATGTTTCCGTAAGCGAGCCAGACGGGCACGACGAGCCGGCCGCTCTTGAGCTGGATTCCGTGTCCCGGGCCGGTGGCAATCACCTTCCAGTCGTACTTTGCGCGAAAGGGTTCGAACGCGGCGGTGATCTCCGCCGGTTTGCTCCAGGTCAATCCGTCGTCAGTGCTGCGCATCGAGAAGCAACGGGCGTAATTGACGCAATAGAGAAATTCAATGGCGCCGGTTTGGCGGTCCACGATGGCGACGGGATTGTTCACGGTCTGCTCGTGTTCGCCGCCGGTCTTCTTGCGGGGATTGCCTTCGATGCGATCGCCGGCGTGGGCGATGTGGCGCGCCGGTTCCCAGGTTTTTCCGCCATCAAGCGAACGGCGCAGGTGCACTTCGATTTCGCCCCAATCGGCGCGGCTGTTTTTCCGCGCCTCGCAATAAGCCAGCACGGCGCCCTTGGTGGTGATTACAATGCCGGGGATGCGATGCAGTGTGACCCCGCTCGTCCCGGCGGGAAAGACATCGGATTTTTCGCAGAAGGGACCGGCGAATGCCGCGGTGGCAAATGATAAATTGAGCAAAAGGCAGAATACTTTCATACAGGGCAACGGCAGTAATTGATGGGACAGTGTCGGGGAATCCAACGATGCGGACAAGCCGGGTTTGCTGGTCAAATGAACTGACCAGCAGCGGAACACATCCCGGCGACCGTATTTGCGAGTGAATACGCGGGCGGTTCAAAATTCCGGCGGGCCGTTGAGATGCTCGCACTTTTCCGGCTGGCCGGGAATGAAATCGATGACCTGTCCTTGCGTCCGCAACTTTTCCTGGAGCGCGGAGATGGGGATTTTCGCAACAGGCGAATTGTTCTTCGCGGCCATGGCGGCGGCGACACCGGCGGCGTGGCCGGTGATCATCCAGACGCTTTCCAGGCGCAAGGTGCAGAAGGCGACGTGCGTGAAGCTGGCGGCGCCCGGGACGAGCAGGTTCGAACATTCGGCGGCTTTCGGTGTCAGCGCGCGGTAGGGGATCTGATACGCGTAACCCATGCGCCAGATGCGGCCTTCGTTGACGAATTCATTTTCGTTGAGGGCGACCCGTTGCACGTGGTGGCAATCAATGAAGTGGCTGCTGATGCCGATGCTGTCGGATTTGCGGCGGTCTTCCTGGACGTCGCGCTGCGTCACGACGTATTCACCGCGCAGGCGACGGGCTTCCCGCACGTAAAGTTGATAGGGCAGATGGCCGTTATCGGCGAATTCGCCCTTGTGCAATCCAAGCGCCTTCATTTCCGCCTGCATTTTCAGAGGAACGGAATCATCCGTGGCCAGGAAATGGAGCAGGCCAAGGGTGTAATGCAAATGGTCCTGGTAAATGCGCTCGCGCGTCGCGTAATCGGCATTAGGCCAATCGAACTGACCGCCGAAATGGCCGAGAGAAATGATGGCGGCCTGCTTGTTGTTCAGCTCGAATTTGCCGTTCCGGCGCGGATAGAGGTCGATCACATCGGCGAGCTTCACGGATTGGTTGCGATGGACCGCATCGCGCAGCCACGCAGCCAGCAAGGAATAGCGCCTGGCGTCGTAGTTTTTGGGCGCAGGGATGGGCACTTGAAGTTTCGGGTCCTTCGCGACCGTGAGACGAAAGTTGTAATTCATGGGCGCGGGATGCGCGTCGCCTTCCTTGAGGTCCCTGGCCCAGGCGCTGATGCCGGGCAACAGGCGGCCCTGCGCATCCACGGTTCGGGCTTTGCGCGGCGTCTTGTCGAAGCGAACGCCCGCGGCGTCCTCTCCGAATTCCGCACGCGCTTCGCGGCCAACGGCAAACTTCACGTCGGCGCGCGCCATCAAATCGCCTTCGTAGCTGGCATCGATGAACACCTTCGCGTTGAGTTTCGTGCCGTCGGTGAGGGTGATGCTGGTGATGCGCGCGCCGTCTTTCGCCACTTCGTCCACGCTGGCGCCGTAGCGCACCTCGACGCCCGCTTCGCGCAACATATCGAGATAAACCTTCTCCGCGACGCTCGATTCGAAGAAATAAATCGTATTCAGGCGGTCCTTGGGGTCGAGCTTCCCTTGCGTGGCCTTGGTCTCCTCGTAATGTTTTCCCATGCGCCGATAAAACTCATCGGCGAAGCCGCCAATCGTCCACTTCAACATGTGTTCGCTCTCGGCGGTATTGATGCCGCTGGTGCTGAGTCCGCCGACGTGCTTCGTTGGTTCGATGAGCAGCACCTTCGCGCCCTCACGCGCGGCGGTGATGGCTGAGGCAATGCCGCACGGCACACCGCTGTAAACGATGATGTCGGGAGAAGCGGCGTGAGCCAGCGCAGCCATCAAAAAGAATGCCGTGAGAAAGCTCTTCATTCGATTAACTCACCGATGGATTTCGTAAATCGTATCCTCTTCGATTCGATAAAGCGCGTTCGAAAGTTGATCGTCGTTTGGCAATTTGACGCGCGACTTGATCGGAATTCTCTCACTTTCGAGATCTCCCGAATACCAGTGGAGCAACAAACCGACGTAAGGCAATCGCGCCTCGCTGATCAACGCGCGAACAGTCGCAGTCCACCCATCAGGGTCGGAACCATGCGCAGCGAGGTCCTGCTTCGCTTTGATTTGCGCCTTGCGTTCTTTGACCGACATTTGCTGTTCGATCCACCGTTGGATCTTTGTTTCGCTCCAACCCTTCTTGCGCAAACCATCGATTTCCTTCTTCTCAATACGCTTGGGCGGCTGCGTCTCCCGAAGTGTCCCGAGAGCGGTTCCACACTCACACATCTTTCCACCCGGATATAAATATCGCTCCTTCAAGTGCAGGTGCTGCGACAGGTGCGGATTCGACAGGATTTCCGCGGTCCGATGGACTCTGGACAGAATTTCGTCGATCACCGAGATATCACGAGCATTGCCAACTGGCAGGATGAGCGTGATGAAGTAACACATGGCGGGATGGATGCTAATGCTGGCCGGGTAAATCGAGCACCAGTTTCTGCGCCTGCAAACGCGCGCGGAGTTTTGCGTAGTCCAATTGTTGAACTTGCACTTTATCCTTCGCAGCGAGCGCGGCGGCGATACCGGCGCTGTGGCCGATGGTCATCCAGGCGGGTTCGACGCGGATGGAACTGTAGGCCACGTGCGTGGCGGAGAGGGCGACGGGCACGAGGAGGTTCGCACATTCGCCGTCCTTCGGCGTGATGGCGCGGTAGGGGACTTGATAGGCCGGGCCGCGATTGGTTTTGTCGCGCGCGGGAAAGATGGTGCCTTCGTTGATGACTTCGCCGTTCCCGCGCGCGACGCGCTGGCAATCATGCGAATCAATCGGGAAGGAGGCGACGGCAATGGAATCGGCCTTGGCGGCGTTGGTGAGAATGTCGGACTGCGTCATGACGTAAGCGCCGCGCATGCGGCGGCCTTCGCGCACGTAGAGTTGGGGCGACCAATGGCCGTAGGCGGCGAACTCGTCCTGGCAGAGGCCGTAGGCGGCGAGGGTGTCGCGGAGATTCTGCGGCACGGCGGGGTCGGTGGTGAGGAAGCGATACAGCTCGAGCGTGTATTGTTTGTGCGCCTCCCAGATGCGCTGGCGCTCAGCGGGGCTGGATTCGCACCAGGCATTGCCGCCGCCAATGAGGCCCATGGAGAACTGTTTGCCGATGCCGTTGTTCGCATCGACCTTGCCGCCGGGCAGCGGGTAGAGGTCCCAGAGGAGAATCGGCTTCTTCTCTTGCGCAAAGTAGCGGCGCACGGCTTCGAAGCGCGCGGGGTCGTAGTGGGCCGGCGCGGGAAAGGGGACGCGATTGGCGGGATTGGTGGTCAGGCAGAGGCGGAAACTGTAGGTCATCACGTTGCGGTCGCCTTCCTCGGCCGCGCCCGCATCCTTCGTGGTGAGGAGCGGGAGAAGCTTTCCATCCGCATCGAAACCGGAAAACTTCATCGGCTGTTTCGGATATTGTCTGCCCGCGAGTGATTCGCCGAATTCCTTGCGGCTTTCGCGGCCAATGACCCAACTGACCTTTGCGACCGCCATGAGGTCGCCTTCGTAGGTGGCATCCACGAAGGTCTTCGCGGTGAACGTGTCGCCTTTCGTGGTGACGAGGCGCGTCAGGCGCGCGCCGGACTGGTCCGCTTTTGCGAGTGTTTGTTCGGTAAAAACGCGGACGCCGGCTTCCTGGATCATGGCATCGAAGACGCGCGCGGCGACGTGTGGTTCGTAGGTCCAATGTTTGATGTCTTTCTCGGCGACGCGATAGGGCAGTGTGATGCCGCGCTTGGCGTAATCGGCCTCGATGCGCAGGTGAAACTCCTCGAACAAGCCGCGCAGCGCCTCGCGCACCATCTGGTTTGAGTCGCTGAAGCACAATCCGCCGGTGTTCACGCCGCCGACGTGGGCCGTGGGTTCGACCAGCGCCACGCTCGCGCCTTCCCGCGCCGCGCCGATGGCGGCGCACACGCCGGCGGGCGTGGAGCCATAGACGACGACATCGACGGAGGTGGTGGCGGCGCGAACCCAAGCCAAATCAAAGCTCAATAAGAACAGCAGGAGGGAAAGACGCATAATCGAAATTTCAGTTGTCGTTGTTCGAGGAGCGCGGACTTCAGGCCGCTTCAATGTCGCATGCAAATAATGCACTGAAGCGGCGTGAACGCCGCGCTCCGCAACCATCATAAACCAATCACGCCAAAAGTTTGCCCACGACCTTCATGGAACCGGCGAAACGCTGGTGAACGAACGCCATTGCTTTCTTCACCTTGGCCAGCGCACGCGGGTAGTCGTCGTGGATGGCGAACAGCGTGTCGGCCATTTTGACGGCGGGCGTGGAATCGTATTCAAGCAACCATTCGGGCAGGCCAATGTCCTGGAACATCCAGCATTTGGGGCTGTGGAATTCCGAGTAGGTATGGATGACGGGCGTGCCGTTGGCCAGCGCGATGATGAGCGAGTGCGGCTCGTGGCAGACGGCGGTGTGCGCGCGGGCGAAGACGGACGCGGCTTCGTCGGCGTTCCAGAAGTATTCGAGATTCACGACGTGCTTGCGGATGTCCGCCGGGAGCGGGTCGTGGATGAGGCGTTTGTTGTGCTCCATTTCCTTCTTCACCTCGGGCGCGATGAGCACCTTGTAGCCGGTGCGCTTGACCCAGCGCGTGACGAGGTCGCGATAGACGGCGGCGCGGCGCTCGTCATCGGCGATTTGCTCGGGCGTGGGATGCAGCGGGTTCAGCTTGGGCGTGCGCGTGTCATCGACGCCGGGGAGTTTGGCGGTGTTGGTGCGGAGTTGGAGGGTGATGAACTTGCGGTCCTCGAGGCCGAGCTTCTTCATGGTGGCGAGGCCGCGCGTGTCGTCGCGCACATCGATGCCGAAGCAACCGTCGGGGCCGAATTCGAGCACGGGCGGTTTGACGCCCGCGCGCTTCAAGATGTCGAGCGTCTTGGTTTCGCGGCAATAGATGAAGGCGGCGTGGTTGAGCAAATCGATGCGTTCCTCCGCGCCTTTGCCCTCGACCATGCTGGGGAAATAGGACTGGCCGAAGAGGCCGTACGGTTTTCCGATCTTCTTGCAATACGACATGAAACTCGTGTCCTGGCCCATGCCGGAATTGCGGATGAACAGGTCGGCGCCGGCGATGGCCTGGCGGAGCGTCTCGTCGCGCGCGCCTTTGCCCGTGAGACTGCCTTGCACGATTTCCACCTTCGGAAAGCGCGTGCGCAGCATGGTGGTGACGCGCTCGTCGAGTTTGGCAGCCCAGAGGATCACGCGCACGTCCGGCAGGTGTTGTTCGAGAACGCGCAAGGTGCCGGGCGTGTGGCCGATGTCGCCGATGTTGACGGTGTCCCAGGCGGATTGGAGCAGGATGGTCTTGGGTTTGGCTTGCGCCCCGAGGGTGGGTGCGGCCAGGGCCGCGGCGAGCGTCCCGATGAAGGTTCTTCGTGAGGTCATATTGATATAAGGGCGAAGAAGCCGGCTTTTGGACACTTAATTTAGCGGTGGCAGTTTCGCCGAATACACGACCGCGCGATGGCGATTGTCATCGTAGGCGAAGTGCAGCCATTGTTTGTCTTTGCTCACGAACCCGTCTGGATAATTCAGGCGGCCCTTGGGGCCGTCGCTGGATTGCGGCACGAG
>JBFMBT010000360.1:0-6421 GCA_040754875.1 Verrucomicrobiota bacterium
GGTGCCGGCGCTGGCGGGGTAACGGTCGATTTCATCCTCCAGGACCACCCGCCGCGGCCGGCCGGCGAGGCCGCTGGGGGCGTTGGCGCCGGCGATGGCGATGTTTCCGCCCGGAAACGATTTGTGAAGGACCGTGTTGCCGCTGTCGCGGGACCGCGCTTCCTTCACCTTGTTGGCGAGCGCCGGCGTATCCCGGAGCATCGGGACCAGGCGTTCCTTGCTCCATGATTCCGCCAGGTCGATGGTCGGCACCACCATCAAAATCGGGGACGGATCCGCGTCGATGAAGAAACCAATGATGTTGTTGACCAGCTCGGTTTTGCCGAGCTGGGACGCCCACATGAGGACGGTGGCCGTGACTGATTCGTCGGTCACCGATTCCATCGGCTCGCGCTGGTAAGGCGCGTGCGAGGACCGATATTTGCCGGGCTGCGAGCTCGCCTCCGGCGAAAGATATCGGAACCGATCGGCCCACTGGCAGCAGTTGAGCCGCGGCGGCGGTTTCAGAATCGAATGCAGCCGGTCATGCAGCTTCTCCAGGCACGCGGATATCGCGCGCCTTAAGCTTGGCAAGGTCGGTGAGGATTTCGTCCTTTTCTTCATTGCTCAGGGAGCTGGCCAGAACACGGGCCCGGAACGCCACGTAGATGCCTTCAAAATGTTTGTAGATGACCTCCGCATCGATGAGCTCGCCGCGGCGCTCGGCGTTCTCCATCTCCAGCTTGTCGGCGCGCTCCTTGATCTCGCGCAGGCGCTCGCGCCGTTCATCGTCGTAAATGGCCTGGCAGATCTCGCGCGTGGAAAATTTGCCGTCGGGCCCCGCCGCGATGCCGGCGCCGGCGATCTGTTTGGCGAGGGTGCGCCGGTCGATTTCAAATTCAGTCGCGGCCGTGTTGACGGACCAGCGCAGGCCGGTCCCCCGGGGAGCGGGAGCGTCCGCTGCTGTCTCCGTCGCCGGCGTTTCGTCCGCCCGGCGCGCCGCCTCCAGTCGGCGCTTCTCTTCCTTGGTGAGCGGCCGGCCGGCCTTCACCTTGGCGACGATGTTCGCTATGTCCGCGTCGTGCACGGCCTGGAGTTGCTCATCGGTCAACACGGCACGTCACTTCTTTGGTTGATGACCTGGGTGATCCAGGCCCGATGAAATTCGAACAGCTCCGGGCTGTTGGTGATGGTCAATTGCTCGATGTTGTTGCAGCTCCTCAAATTGGCGCTGCCCTCAACCACGATGCATGTGGACGCGAAACGGAAGGCTTGGATCTTCGCGTGATTACGCGCGGCGGCGATCTTCTGTCCGCGCCGGCGAAGCTCGCGCTGCGCGTTCTCGAACAGGTCGGCGTCGGACTTCGCGCAGTACTCGGACGCGAGAAACCACACCGACCGTATGCGTCCGGCGTCGAGCATTTCGCATAGCTCGGCGTTGTTCGACGAATTGAACCCCAGCGTCGCAATGATCAATTCGTCGCACACTGCGCCGGCGAGGGAAACCAGGACCGGGACCAGATCCCAGGCGTTGAAGTCCCCGCCCAGCAAAGCGTGGATCGTTTCGTCGCCCGACGGCAGCCGCGTGAAGACTTTCGCCGCCGCCTTCTGTCCGACCAGGTTCTTGAACTCGCGCCGGCGCGCGAACGTGGAAACGGTGCGGTGGGTGTCGAGCTGCATCTCCTCGAAGGCCTTCAGCTTTTGGCGCGCATCCGGAACGAGGACCACGAAGTCCGGACCAAAGGCTCGCTCCAGGCCCGCCTTGGGGCCCAGTTCGGCTAGGATGTCGTCCAGGACACTTGTGGACATTTTCAAAAATCTCTGGCGCTAGCGCTCCGGCTCAATCGCGCGTCACCTGAACGGGGACCTTCCAGGAAGGACCCAGGCTCATGGTAACACGGGCTGGGACGCATGGTATTAGGCACCCTGGGCGGCCTGGCGACGGCGCGCAGCGCGCCAATTCTTTACGCGCAATCGATTCCATTCCCTGGGCGTCATGCCTGGCGGCGTGTGCGCCTCCAGCCATTTCTGAAACTTCCATCCGGACGTGACGCGACCGCCTCTCCGGCGGTGCAGCTTCGGTTGCGGTGGATTGGTGAACTCGACTCCCTTGGGAAATACCGGCCGGCAGAATGGATCGCGTCGCAATGATCCTTCGCTCAGTTGACGGACCAGCGCGAGCGTGGTTTCGAACCCGTTGGCGGGAAACATCAGCGAGATGAAAATGCGAGCGCCCATGGGTGCGCTTGCGGCACGTCGAATGAACCAATCCCGGCCAATTAAGACGGTTTCGATGAATCGGGAATGGTCGCCGCCGCAACGTCGTCGGCGTGCAGGCACTCCTTCAGATTCGGACTCGGGTCGTTCTGTGACGTGATCGCGATCTTGCCGTTGCAGTAGTCATTGCTGCCGGGCGTGGCATCGTAGAGGATGCCGGCCACAGGTGGCCCGAACGCTGGAATCAACACAACCTTGTCTCCGTTCTTTGCTTCTCGTCCGTTTTTGTAGTGCATGGTTCCTTTCTTTGGATCGTCAGGCGCGCGCGGCGAACTGTCCAACGACTGGACAATGTCCATCGCATCGAGCACCTGGCGTTCATCGGCGGCGTTGGGATTCACGGCATCGATGTCCGTGGCCACCGATGGACCAGCCTGGCCAAGTTCAAAAGCGGGTTGGTCGGCCACCGGATGCACCGGACAGACCAGCGCGAGAATTGCGATCGTGAACACGACGAGGAGGAACGATCTCATACATTTGGAGGGTTTCATGAAGTTGCCTTTCACAGGCCTCCACCTTCGCGCTTCTGGCGCGATCGCGCATGTCTTCATTGTGGACAGGGTGCTGAACACCGTTTGCCGCCAATGTTCGTAGGGGTTTTGGCTCGCATTACCTGTCCTTTTGGACAGGTTGATTACCCCATTGCGCTGCGCTAATCTGGTGTCCAGTGAGCGCAGACGTGTTTACGCTTAGTCCACGGGAATCGGAGGTTTTGACCTATCGAGAACGCGGCCTTTCCTATAAGGAAGTCAGTGAACGCCTGAACATTTCCGTCAGGACGGTCAAGTTCCATGTGCAGCGGATTCTGCGGAAGACCAAAGCCCGTTCCTCCGGCGAAGCGATCTTCCTCTGTCGCCAGGCCCGCCCTCCCCTTCAACTTGGGCGCCAGTCCTCACCGTCTCCAGTCGAGTGCACCGCCGAATAATTTCGGTCCCGTTTCGTTCTGTCGTTTCTTCATGATAATTAATAACGCTTTGCCTCCGTCCTCCCCGGAAGAATTCTCATCACGCACCAAACCCATCCTTCGTTGGCCTGGCGGAAAATCGCGGCACTTGAAAACGATCCTGCCGATGATCCCGCCCCACGTCTGCTACTGCGAACCGTTCGCCGGCGGCCTCGCCGTCCTGCTGGCCAAGGAACGCAGCCCGGTCGAAGTCATTAATGACATCAACGGCGACCTGGTGGCGCTGTATTTGAATATCCAACGTCACCTGCCCGAAATATTGCGCCAGATCGAGCTGGTGGTCAGTTCGCGGAAATTGTTTCACCTCTACGCGAAGCAGCCCGGCCTCACGGAAATCGAGCGCGCGATCCGCTTCTTCATTCGCAACCGCACCTCCTTCGGCGGAAACATGCACAGCTTTGCGGTGGCCAAGACAAAAGGCGGCGGCGCCGGCTTCAACCGCGAACGCAACAAGCGCCTGGTGATGGCGGCGCACCAGCGCCTCGACAACGTGGTGATCGAACACACGACGTATGAGCGATGCTTTGACAATTACGATTCACCCGAGTCCGTGTTCTTTTGCGATCCGCCCTATCTCAACTGCAAGATTGATGCCTATGAAGGTTGGACCGAAGAGGATTTGCGGAAGTTTCGCCGGCGGCTGGAACGTCTCAAAGGCAAGTGGATCGTCACCCTCGATGACTGCCCGTTCAACCGCGATTTGTTTCAGGACTGCAAGCTGCAGGCCACGGCGATACAAAACCGCAGCGTCAACACACGCACGCACGGGGAGAAAACCTTTGGCGAGCTGATCATCTCGCCGGCGTAAGTCACGGCCTCGTCTCCGGGACCGCCGGCTTCAACTCGATGTAGAACTTCTCGTCCTGCACAAGCCTCACGCCGATCAATTTGAAACGCCGCGGCCCCAGCCGCTGAGCGTCGGCCTTCAGGGCAAGCTTGTTCACTTCAGGATTGTTCCGGACGTAACGCTTGAAGGGCCCGGTCAATTTCGCCAGGACCATGTCCCACGTCCACCCCTCCAAAAGCTGCAACGCCGCAGTGGCTTTCCGAAACCCAACATAGCCGGCCACGAATTCCATGCTCTTGCGCCCGCCGAATTCCGCACCCCGGTTTGCCACGGCCCAGCCCTTGATCCGCTCGGCCTGGACGTCGAGGGATTTGGTCAATTCCGCGATGCGCGGTTCAAAGCGGGCCCGCGCCCGGGCCATTTCCTGCGCGAGCTGGGCGCTCAACGCATCGCGCTGTGCAGCCACCTCGGCGTAATGCGCCATGGCGGCCTGCGCGTCTTCGCGGGATTGAAGCGGTGGAGTTTCAACCGGGTTCGGATTGGCAACAGATTGCACGCTTTCATAACGCACCCGGAAACGCGGAATTCAACCGCCAAGGTTTGCACACTTCACGGAAATACGCCGCTCGTGTGTGTGTCGCCTCCCTCAGCTCGATTGCATAATGATATTGCTCTTGGGCGTTCTCGCCCCACGTGACCAGATAGCACACGCCCGAAAACCGAAACAGAATCCCCGTGATCATTCCACGCCGCTCCGGATTGACCTTCAGCACGACCTCGTCGCCTATTTGGAATTCGACTTTCTCCATGCTTCAAAACGGATCCATTCCGATTTCGACTGCCAGACAGGTCCAATCGCGGATCTCCTCGAAGGTCTTCAATGACACAACCTGGCGGCGAAGCTGGCAAAGCGTGGCGCGGAATCGTGTTCATTGGCAGCATTCCAGCAAGGCGCCTGAACCCACCACGCCAGAAAGGCCACCAACATTTGCAGTTGCCAATCACCCGGCGCCGGCCCCTTCCCCATCACATGGTCGAAGTACGATTTCACCGCGCCGGCGAGCGCCCCGCTCTGTTCTGATCGCCAATGTCCTGGGAAACCGTTGACGTAGGGCGGAAACGCAAACGTGATCAACAATCCCTGCGGCGCCGCGGCACAATCATTACAATAACGAAGCTCCGTGGATTCGCTGGCCGACGCCCGGATGACTGCGCCCTCCTCCTCGCCGATCCGCCGCTGGCATCGTGAACAAACGCACTGCGGATCGCCGGCATCCGGGCTTTCGGTGAAGACCAGGTCGGTGGGTTGGACCACAATTTGAACGGCATTCATGGGCGAACATACTCCTTCGCGGGATCTCCATCCGGCCGCCGGCGACCGCTCGCGGGATGGCGGATCCATCCGGCCGGCTCACCTCTCAGATCCCATCGATTCAGTGCGATGACCGCATCTTGCAGGGTTTCGTAGCACCAGCAATCGAGGAAACACATTTCGTCAATCGGACAGTCGGCGTCCCCGATCGCAATCCTCCCTTTCCCCAAAAGCATCGCTACGACCAGGGCGCGCAAATGGTTTTGTTCGCGCACGGAAACGATGTTGTTGCGCAATTGGGAAACGGGGACAATGCCACTGCTTTCGCGCACCGTTACCGGCATCAACTCAATTAACTCTCTCGCCTCTGCAACGGAGTCGCACCGTTTCAGGATTTGCGGCACCCCTTGGACAATCATGACAAATACAGGCTCGCTCATGCAAACGTCTTGAACAAATACATCACGTGCTTGACGACATTCCGCACTCCTTTGGGCCCGACCCCCAGTCGCTTCACGTCATCCTCCGCGCAGTTCAAAATCCGGTCACATCGCGGGTCATGGTAAGCCCGCTTTCTCCACAGCTTCCCCCACATCCCCTCCGGATCCAGCTCACGCCTGGCCGCGTCCTCCCCATGGAGCGCAAACAGCTTCCACATCCGCCGCAGCCGTTCCTGTGCTCTTACCCGCACTGCGTCGTCCTCGATCAAGGCCGCTGCCTCGCCGATGGCGATTCCCGATTCGGGAATTTGCTCGACCGCTACCGTTTCAGCGTGTACCGCTTTAAAGGTTGTTTGTACCCCAACGGAAGATACTTCCTCTAAAGCGTTAGACGCTGAACGCTTAACGATAGTCGATTTTCCCGATTCGGGAATTCCCGATTCGGGAATTTGACTTTCGCCCTGTGCTGGAGGGCTTTCCGTCACTGAATTCCCGATTCGGGAATCTGATTTTGCGGCCGTCGCGCCGGCTGTCATTCCCGAATCGGGAATCTTGGATGGCGCCGCTGTCACCGAAATTCCCGACTCGGGAATTTTCTCCCTCGCAGGCAACCCTGTGAAACGCCGCCAATCCGCGAGGTATTCCGCCACGTTCATTTCATC
>JBFMBT010000361.1:0-6384 GCA_040754875.1 Verrucomicrobiota bacterium
AAGTCGATGTCTTCCGCGGTGAATTGCGCGCGGCAGTTGGGTTTGATCACAACCATATCATTCGCTTTCGTTAATCATTGGACGTAACCACAGCAGATTTAATTCCAGACTCCCGCTGGGTGCTTCTGCCCAGTCAATATGGGTGGCAGCCGACGTAAGGAGGCTCATGCTCCCGTCGAGCCAGCAACGCTCAAAAATAGTCCGCCGATTCATCGCCGGATTCGCCCTGATAAACCACAAGCCCCGGAGGGTGACATGTCGCGGATCAAGTTCCCTTGAAACGGATGTATTCATTGATGCGGCCTGACAAGGAATCGACACCTTCCGCGGGCGATGCCGAAAGACAGCCTTCGTGAACCGTGCCACGAAAGCTGTGCGGGGAAATCTCACGGAGCCAGTGCGGGTTTGGGATTGCGAGCGGGCAGCGGACCGCGCCATGCGCTGGCGGAAAAGACGAGAAGAACTCTCCCGGGCCTGCCTCCAACCAGTTCAGTCGGCGCGTGAAGTTTCATAACTGGCTGCTCTGGCTTCAGGTTACCATGATTTGAGGAGGAATCAAGATGACTTAAAGGCAGTATGGGAGGGTTTGACGATCGAAGAACTGGCGACCCTAACGGGACTCGAACCCGTGCCGCCGCCGTGAAAGGGCGGTGTCCTAACCGCTAGACGATAGGGTCGTCCAAGGGGCGGCAACTATAGTCCCCGAGTCGCCGATGTCACGCAGTTTTTTCCGGAAAATTCCGCCGCCGACAGGCAGCCGGCGGCACGGTCGAATTGCGCGGGCCCATGAACCGTTGACCCGTCAAGGCAGCGCAAAAAATGCAAAACTAAAGGTGTTGACAAGCGGGGCGGACATTTTATTCTGCGTTCAAGGTTGAAACGATTTTGATTCGGGTAGCGGTACGTTTCTTCAGAGGGGTTCCCCACCCCCACCTCCTTGGCGTCTGCTGCCCGAATCGTTTTTTTCCCTGAACCACCCGTAGCAGCCCGACGTGAGTCGGCGCTGACCTTTCCGGAGTAACGCATAGCCGTTTTTGCGCGGACTCAAACGCATCCGTTGTTACAAGAATTTCAATTTACTCCATTGACTTCCCCCGGGTGTTTTTCTACGTTTTGGCTCCCCGTTGGCGCGGGGGTGTAGCTCAATTGGTTAGAGCGCTGCCCTGTCACGGCAGAGGTTACGGGTTCGAGCCCCGCCACTCCCGCCATTTTTCATTGGTTTTTTAGCGCAATCCTCCGGATTGGTAACGGTTTGGGGACAGGTTCATCCTTCAAACGCGGACAAAGCGCCCTCATCTCACCTGCAACGGCTATTCTTTCGCCGTCCGGCTCACGAAGTTCGCGGCGTCGTCGGGGTTGCCGGTTCCCTTGTAGCGGGCCACTTGCGGGAAGGGAAAGAGCGGCCGGGTGCGGATGACCTTGCCCGCGGGATCGCGTTTCTCGGCCAGCAGCTTGTCCGGGGCCTTGCCTTCCTCGACCCAGCGGACGATGGCATCGTTAAGCCCGGTGGGCGCCGCGCCCGCGCCGCGAAAACCGTGATCGACACCGGGCACCAGGAACAGGCGCGCGAACTGCGCGGTCTTCTTCGGCCCGCCCATGTGCTGTTGCACCCGCTGGTAATATTCAATGCTGCCGGCGGCCGGGATGAGCTGGTCCGCCATTCCATGGTAGATGATGACCTTGCCGCCGCGGTCGCGGAAGCGCGTCAGGTCGGGATTGTCGGTGCCGATGACAGCGCCGTATTGCTCCACGGATTTGGTCCACAACTGTTCGAAGCCCGCATAAGTCAGCGTCGTCCAGTCCCACTTCGCGTCCTGCGCCAGATAGTAAATCCAATACTCCAGCCCGATGCCGAAGGGCCGGCCTTTCAAGGGCGAGCCGGTCGTGCCCGCGTAGGGGAACATGTCGGCGCCGCGTTCCAGGCCGTACCACATGAAGGAACCATCCTGCCGTCGCGGGCCCTGCCAGATCTTGCGGATCACCTCGGCGTCGGCCTCGGTGAAGATTTCATTGCCCACTTTCGTGCCCACCAATTCCTTCGGGTCGAAGTCGCACCGAAGCGGATCGTCAATGACGCCGTCGGTCACGCCGTCCACCGCGTCCCAGGCTTTCACGGCGGCGGCCGTGGCGGCGTCGAGTTTCGCCTTCGAGACAAGGTTCGACCTCGAAAGCATCACCACCTGGGGCCACAGGCTGGCGGGCACGAAGCGGTGCCAGTTGATGGCGGGGCAGGCCGAGAGGATGCCGTCGTAATCCTCGGGAAAACGTTGCGCCTCCATGAGGCCCTGGCGTCCGCCCGTCGAGCCGCCCACAAAATACGAATGGCGCGGGGCCTTGCCGTAATAGGCTTGCGTGAGCGCCTTGCCGACCACGGTCATTTCATGAATGCCGAGATAGGCGTTGTCGATGATGCCCTGCCAGTTCTGCCGGCCGTTGGCATCGAGCGCGAAGCTGCCGCTGCCGCCCTCGTGTCCCGTGTCCGTGGCGCCCGCGCTGAAGCCGCGCGCGACCGGCCCGCGCAAGCTGTTCGGATTGCCGCCGAGAAATCCGCCGCCGCCGTTGCCTTGGAACCGGCCGTTCCAGTTCGTAAGTGGCAACCCGATCCAGACCTTCACCCGGCCCGCCGCCGGCGGATGCGTCACGATGGCGGTGACGCGGCACAGGTTGTTGCTCTTCTCGACGACGACCGACTCAATCGTGGTGTTCGGGATCGAAACATTCGTCAAGCTTTCGGCCGAACGCACCGGAACGACACCGGGATAGAGCGGCCTGGGCGGAGTCTCAGCGGCGCGAAGGAAGGTGATGGAGAGCGCCGCAGCAAGAACGACGCATTGGATACGCGGAAGGTTCAATTTCATGGCAGCACGGTTTGCTTACCCGATTGGCGGCTTCCCGGCAACGGAGGAATGTGAACGCCGGCTGTTGTTCTGTTAACGATTTCCCTGCGGGCCTCATACAAACCGTAACCAACGAAGGCAATGGATACGACAAACAACGGCGTCAAGCGATGTTTGACCGACCACCAAAACTGGCGGGCTTGTGCCGCTTCAATCTGTTCCGTCGTAGGCAGTGGTCCTTCCCGAAACCCGAAGCCGCTCCAAAATCGAGCGCCAAACAGGGTGACGGGCATCGCCAGGATGAAAATCAGCAGCCCGATGCACCCAAGTCCCAGCGCAATCCCGCCCAGGCTGGCCCGCCATGAGTTTTCCAATCCCCTGCGTTCCGTTGTTCCTTGTCCCATCATGGCTCTTCTTCCTCCACGCGCTCTTTCGTTTCCTTCCATACGCCGTTGGTCAGCACGCGCGTTGTCCGGACGAAAGCGGGATCACTTTTAAGGACGGTGACGTGGAGGCGCCGCTCCAGGAAGTCCCGCACTGGACGCCGCAATTCATCTTGAGTTTCCTTATAGACAAGTTTCAAGCGGCTGCCTTCCCACGCGTACACCTCACTGTCATAGATCATGCCCGCGGCGCCACCTTTGCAGAAAGTGTAAATCCGCTGGTCACGCGCCTCGAACTTCGGTCGGCACAACTCGGCCAGTTCCGCGTTGTAACAAAAAGTTCCCGTGCGAGGGTCGTACAGCCAGACGTAATATGACATGTTTCCCGTCGCCCCGGCTGAATACACCGTGGCCAGATCAAGATACCCGTCAAAATTCGCATCCACCACAAAGAGAACCTCTTTCTCCCACGGCATCGGCGTGAACTCATTCGTCAACACCTGCAGAGGCTTTGTTTCGGTCCCGCGAAACACCTCGATCCCCACGACATCCGAGACATTGGTCCCCCGAACCAATTGAAACCGGTACGGAGGAAGCGAAGTGTGAACGGAAAACGTGTAGCTATTCGTTTGGGTCGCCGCGGAATCCGTTGCCTCCTCCGCGATGCCGTTGACGGCGTTGACCGCGACGGCCAGGCAACACAAAACGATTCTCATCGTGGCACGCATAAGCTCATGAACGCCTGCTCGCCAGCAGGCAAATTCCGTTCGATACGCGCGTGACATGTCAGTTAATCGCTTTCTTCCCCCGCCACCACACTGGCAGCCGCACCGCCCAATACGCCGCGTTCATTCCCAGCACCTGCCACCACCCCGCGCTCCCGAGTGGCTTGTACGGCAGACCCGCCAACAGACCCACGACCAGTGCCACCACCGAGAGGATGATCGTCGAAGCCAGCACGGGCTCGCGTTGAGCGCCCACCGCCGGCTGGCTGGTCACTTCGCCGAACTGCGGCGGCCCCAGTTCCGCATAGCGTGAGGGCATCGGCGTCGCCGCTGTTGTGCCCTGTTGCCATGACTCCAGTTGGCGCGCGAACGGTTCGACTGCACGACACTTGTCCCGCAGCGTGCGGCCGTCGCCCGGTCCCACGTTGAAAGTGCCGGACAATCCCTGCGCCTCGCTCGCCCAATCCATATACACGCGTTTCGGATACGTCGGGTCCATCGCACCGAGTCCTAGGCGCAACTGCCGGATGTCCGCGCGGCACAGGACGAACTGCGCCTGGTCGCCCAGGTAAACCAGATGCTCCTGAAACAACAGGAGGAACCCGATGTCCCAGTTGGTGAAACCCTCATAGATGCGCGGGCCGTCGTTTGGCGAGAACATGACGAACTGTCCGCCAGACTCGGTGGGGTCCATGCCTCGCCGCGCGAGTTTGGCGCGCAATTGCTCGCGCAAACCGTCAAAGCCGCGGACCGACAGGCGATTGTTTGCCCACCGATGTGCCAGCGCGCCGGCGCCCATTGTCACCGCCAGCGCCAGCCATCGGTTGATGCCCAGCCGTTCCGCCATCAGAAAGGCGGACGTTGAAATCAACGCCAGCATCAGCAGCAAGCCCCACGAGTTGAGGAAAATGTTCGACTGCTTGAAGTCCGTCGTGAACACCTTCTCCTGGCTGGCGGCATCCTCCGGCACGGGATAGCGATCCGCGCCCGTGTCGTCCCGTTGCAGAATCTCCCCGACCTGCTCGCGCGTCATTCCGGCCCGTTGCGCCGCGGCCTCGATGCGACGCCGCGTCGAGGGATGTGTCATCCATTGTTCGTCAAACCGGTTCCAATGCAGTGGCATCAAGTTGAGCCGGTGCAATTTCACCAGGCTCGTGATCTGCGCCTCCGCATCGCCCGTCAATTCAAACGCCTTGGCGTCCGCGACGCGTTCCCACCGGCGCGAACGGTAATTCGTCCAGAGCGACGACAGCGCCACCGCCGCCGGTATCACCACCAGCGGCACGTAAGCGCGCGGCATGAGGCCCGTCCGCGTGACCACCGGTGTGAGCACCATGCTGGCCAGGAAAATGACGACCACGGTTGCAATCCAACTGCCCCCATGCCGGTGTTTCAAGTGGCCGAGTTCATGCGCCAGCACTGTGTCGATCTCGCGCCGTGTCATTGTTTGCAGCAGGTAATCGGTGAAAACCACGTTATTTCCCAGGCCGATGCCGCGCATGGCGAAGGCGTTGGCCTGAAGGCTCCGCCCGGATCGCAGCACGAACACCTGGTTCAGCGTCACCCCCGCCTTGGCCGCCAGTTCGAACGCGCGGTCGCGCAACTCGCCGATCGTCAGGGATTGCGTGGAGAGTTTCTGCGACCTGGCGACCTGCCGTTGCGCATACAGCATTCCCGCAACAGCCGCGATGGCCCACAGACAAGTGTAGCGCGGAATTTTGTCGGCAAATGAGGCGATGCCGATGAACACGCAGGCAATGGGCACGCCCACTGCCGCCGAGGACCAGAACGCCTGCGCCATCAATTCGCGCCGCGTCCAGGTTTCCGCCCGGAGGCCCGTCTGCACCGCGTGGGAAATCGCGGCGGACGCCATGACCAGCGCGAACATTGGTCCGAACAAATACACTTGCTCCCAAAACACGCGCCCCTGCCGCAATGGATGGTGGAATAGAAATCGAAACGGCTCCTTGACGGGCGGCAGGAAGAACGTCGCCACCCAGAGCACAGTGAACACCATCAGCACATATTGCACCCACTTGTTGTACGCGAACCAGACGGCCGCGCGGTCCGCCGTCTTCGCAGTCAACGCTCGACGTCGCAGCCACAACGTCAGCAACAGCGGAATGCCAAGGTAACCGAGCAGGATGCCACCCGGCGCGCCCAGGTCCATGACGCGATAGCCGTATTGCAGCGTGACGCGATCGGGCAGGGGAGCGCTGTTGGTATGGCGCCATTCATAGATGTTATCACCAAGGCCGGACAGGAATACGATGCCCTGATCCTTCGCGGGAAACGCGCCCACATTGGCGTGGCTGTATCCTGTTTTCGGCAGCCACACTGTGAGCGAAAATTCCTTGATGTCTTGCGCCCGCAGCGACGACACCAGCGGCGCCGGTTGAAATTCCAACTCACGCACCAACCAGCCCCGCCCGGCCGGGA
>JBFMBT010000362.1:0-6361 GCA_040754875.1 Verrucomicrobiota bacterium
GTTGGGCGTCGCCGTCAGGTACACGCGCAGTCCCACGGGGCGCGGCGCCAGGCCGTTGCCGTGCCACGACGGCGCGGTGGAAAGTTCGATGCGCTCCTGGCCGATGAACAGGTGCGGCTGGAATTGAATGCGTTTCCGCAACGCTTCGCGCTCGCGTTCCGTGAACGCCGCGCCGGGCGTCATTCCACGCGCCGCCGAGCGGAACGCCGGTTTCACGAACAGATCGTCCAGGTGTTCGAGCACGTACTGGCGCGCCGATTTCTGGCCGCACCACCACGTGGCAATCGACGGGATCTTCAGTTCCTCGCCGAGCAGGTGTTTGCCCAGGCCGGGCAGGAACGCGAGGAACGCCGGGCTTTGCAGCAGGCCGCTGCCCAGCGCGTTGGCCACGGCGACGTTGCCCGCGCGCAACGCTTCGACCAGGCCGGGCACGCCAAGCATCGAGTCGTTGCGCAACTCCAACGGGTCGCAGAAATCGTCGTCCACGCGGCGGAAGATCACATCGACCGGTTCCAGGCCGCTGAGTGTCTTCAAAAACACGCGGTCATCGCGCACCGTGAGGTCCTGTCCTTCCACGAGCGAGTAACCGAGGTAGCGCGCGAGGTAGGCGTGCTCGAAATACGTTTCGTTGTAGGGGCCGGGCGTCAGCAGCACCACGCGCGGATTGTCCGCGTGACGCGAGGCCAGGCGCGCGAGCGATTCCTGCAAATCGCGGAAGAAACCCGCCAGCCGGTGCACGTGGCAGTCGCGAAACGGCTCCGGCAGAATGCGCGACGTCACCAGGCGGTTGGCCAGCGCGTAGCCCGCGCCGGTCGGGATTTGCGTGCGGTCGGAAACAACCCACCAGCGTCCATCCGGCGAACGCGCCAGGTCCGCCGCGTAGAAATGCAGAAACGTGTCATGCGGCGTGCGGATGCCATGACACGGGCGCAAAAAATCCGGTTGCGCGAATACCAGCCCCGGCGGCAGCCAGCCGGAGCGGATCAATTCCTGCGGCCCGTAGCAATCGGCCAGGATGCGGTTCAACAACATGGCGCGTTGCACCAGCGCCGTTTCCAGCGCCGCCCATTCCTCCGGCGAAATTAAAAACGGAATTGGATCCAGTTGCCACAGCCGCTCGACGCCGCTCGGGTCGCCATACACGTTGTAGGTGATGCCCTGCTCGTGGACCATGCGGCGGCAGGTGTCGGCGCGGCGTCGCAATTCCTCGGCGCCGAGGGCTTCAATCTCCTTGAGAAACGTCCCGCCATGCGGGCGCACCGAACCATCCGCCAGCAGGAACTCGTCAAACACGCCGGCGGCGGGCGCATACTGTTTGAGCAGTGGCGGGCGCTCGCGTTGCGTGGCGGTTTGGGTCTCGCTCATGTCGTCATCCGCTTTTACCGCAACTGGGCGCGCAAGGCTAGCCTCCGCGTTTTATCAACTTAACGCCTTCCCCTTCAACAACTTACAGTTAAAAATCAGAGTTAAAACCCAGCCGTTTGCAAGCTGTTGAATCCCAGTCGTTTGCAACTTTCCGCCCGCTTCTGCCCGCTTCCGCCCGATATCGGCACATCATCCATTCCGCAAATCCAGCGTGAACGGAAAGTCGCGATTCACCGGTTCGATTGGCGGCACGAACTTCCCTTGCGTCGCCCCCTGAGTGAAGAACCGCGCCAGCCGCCGCGACTCCGCTTCGTAGGCGTTGACCGGGAAGGTCGCGTAGTTGCGGCCGCCGGGATGCGCGACGTGATAGGTGCAGCCGCCGAGCGAGCGGCCGTTCCACGTGTCATACAAATCGAACACCAGCGGCGTGTGGACGCCGATGGTCGGCTGCAAGCATTGCGGCGGCTGCCACGCGCGATAGCGCACGCCCGCGACGGCTTCGCCATTCGTGCCGGTGGGATGCAGCGGCACGCGCCGGCCGTTGACCGTGACGACGAAGCGTTCGCCGATGAGCCCGCGCGCCTTCACCTGCAAGCGTTCGAGCGAGCTGTCCACATAACGCACGGTGCCGCCGCCACCCGCTTCCTCGCCGAGCACGTGCCACGGTTCGAGGGCGGTGCGCAATTCCACCTGCACATCGCGTTGCGCGAAATCGCCGAGGCGCGGGAAACGGAATTCGAAGTGCGGCTTGAACCAGTCGAACTCGAACGGATAACCGGCCTCGCGCAAATCGCGGATGACATCGGTGAAATCGGATTCGCAGAAGTGCGGCAGCAGCCAGCGATCATGGATGTCCGTGCCCCAGCGCACGAGATCGTTGGTGTAAGGCGCGCGCCAGAACTTCGCGACGAGGCCGCGCAGGAGGAGATGCTGCGCCAGGCTCATGCGCGCGTGCGGCGGCATTTCGAAGGCGCGCATTTCCACGAGGCCGAGCCGGCCGCCCGCGCTGTCGGGCGAAAACAATTTATCGATGCTGAACTCGGCGCGATGGGTGTTGCCGGAGGAATCGATGAGCAGGTTGCGGAACAAACGATCGACGAGCCACGGGGGGACAAATCCGCCGCGGCCGAGTTGACGGTCCAATTCCTTGAACGCGAGTTCCAGTTCGTAAAGCGAATCGTTGCGCGCTTCGTCAATGCGCGGCGCCTGGCTGGTGGGGCCGATGAAGAGGCTGCTGAAAAGCCAGCTCAACGAGGGATGGTTCTGCCAGTAGGCCAGCAACGAGCGCAATAGATCGGGCCGGCGCAGGATGGGTGAGTCCGCCGGCGTGTCGCCGCCGATGATGATGTGGTTGCCGCCGCCGGTGCCGGTGTGGCGGCCATCGACCATGAATTTCTCGGTGCCCAGCCGCGTCTGGCGCGCTTCCTCGTAGAGCACATTGGTGTGCTCGACCAATTCATCCCATGATTTGCTGGGATGCAAATTCACCTCGATGACGCCGGGGTCGGGCGTGACGGCGAGCTTGTTCAAGCGCGGGTCCTTGGGCGGCGTTTCACCTTCGAGAATGACGGGCACGCCCATTTCGGTGACGGCGGTTTCGATGCCAGCGATGAGGTCCAGGTAATCCTCGGTGGTGGCGACGGGCGGGAGGAACACATGCAGGCGGCCGTCACGCGGTTCGACGCACAACGCGGTGCGAATGATCCACGGCGCGCTTTGCTGCGGAGCGGGGCGGCGCGTGGGGTCTTCCTCGGGCGGGAATTGCTTGCGCCATTCCTCCTCGGCCTCGGCGAGCTGTTGCGCGCGCTGGCCGGGGCCGAAGCCGGGGGCCGTGGGCGCGCCGGCGCCGGCGAGGAAGCGCTGGCCGGTCAGTTCCGGCCGCGCGCGATAGGGAAATTCCTTGGGCAACGGCGGCAGTTTCTGCGTGGGGTCCTGCGGATGCAGCCAGGGAAATTCGCGCTCCGAAACCCACGGAATGGAATCCAGCGGCAGGCGCAGGCCCATGGGCGAATCGCCGGGGATGAGCCAGAGCGTGTCGTGGTCGCGCAGGAACCAGGGGCCGGACAGCCAGCCACCGGCCGCGCGCTTGATGGGCAGCACATAGCCGACGACGCGGTCGAGTCCCTGCTGGAAAATGCGCGCGATGCGTTCGCGTTCCTGTTTGTCCTTCAGGTTCGATTTCTCGGGGGTGACATTCGAGGGGAACCGGCGTTCCTTCCAGGTGTAATAGAAGACGTCTTCGTATCCGGGCAACATGCGGCGCGGATTGACGCCGAGCAAATCCGCGATGCGCCACATGAGTTCCTTGGCTTCGCGCGGGCCGTGACCGTAATCCTGCGATTCATCGGCGATGAGCGAATCGTCCTTCCACATGGGCACGCCGTCCTTGCGCCAGTACGCGGCCAGCGCCCAGCGCGGGAGCGGTTCGTCGGGATACCATTTGCCCTGGCCGTAATGAAGCAGCGCACCCGGCGCAAATTTGCCGCGCAACCGCTTGATGAGTTCGCCGGAAAGCACGCGCTTCTTGTGCGATACGGCGGTGAAATTCCATTCCGGGCCGTCCGGGTCATCAATGGACACAAACGTCGGCTCACCGCCCATGGTGAGGCGGACGTCGTGTTGCTGAAGGTCGTGATCAATGGCGTGGCCGAGCACTTCGATGCGCTGCCATTGTTCCTCAGTGTAAGGCTTGGTGACGCGCGGCGATTCGTAGATGCGCGTCACCTTCATCTCGTGATGCAGTTTCGACTCGCATTCATCGATGGCGCCGGTGACGGGCGCGGCGGTGGAAGGCTCGGGCGTGCAACTGAGCGGAATGTGCCCTTCACCGGCGAGCAACCCGGACGTCGGATCAAGACCAATCCAGCCGGCGCCGGGCAGATAGACTTCGCACCACGCGTGGAGGTCGGTGAAATCAACGGCGGTGCCGCTGGGGCCGTCGAGCGATTTCACATCGGGCGCGAGCTGGATGAGGTAACCGCTGACGAAACGCGCGGCCAGGCCGAAGTGCCGCAGCAATTGCACGAGCAACCAGCCGGAGTCGCGGCAGGAGCCGCTGGCGCTGGCGAGTGTTTCCTCGGGCGACTGCACGCCGGGCTCCAGACGGATGAGATACTTGACATCGCGCTGGACGCGTTGGTTGAGGGCGACCAGGAAGTCGATGGTGCGGAGCGGTTCGCGCTTCGTGGCCGGACCAGAATGGCCGTGGGCCCGGCCCGTTTCGGGAAGATGGCCGTGTTCGTGCACGTCGGTGCGGTGCAGCGAGTCGGAAGTGGGCGCGTGGGCGAGCGCTTCCGGGTGGCCGAGGATTTCGGCGCCGACGTCCTTGAGGTAGGACGTGAACCTGGGCGTGAGCGCGAGCGGTTCGAGAAACGGCGCGAGGTCCTTCTTCAACCCGCTTTCGTAGGCGAAGGGGAAATGGCTGGCGGCTTCTTCGAGGAAGAAATCGAAAGGATTGTAAACGGCCATCTCGGCGACCAGTTCCACCTCGACGCATAGCTCGGCCATTTTTTCCGGGAAAACGAGGCGCGCGTTCCAGTTTGAGAAGGGGTCCTGCTGCCAGTTGAGGAAATGTTCGCCGGAAATTTTTTGCGAGTAACTGAGGATGCGCGTGCGGCAATGGGGCGCGGGACGCAGACGCACCACGTGCGGCCCATGGCCGACCGGGCGGTCGTAGGTGTAGTGCGTCTGGTGGTAGAGGGCGACGTGGATGGACATGGGGTCAATGCCGAAGGCCGAAATCCGAAATCCGAAAGAAATCCGAAAACCGAAGCGCGGAGCAACGGGGCCGGCGACACGTTAACCGTTTGGAATTTCGGATTTCTTTCGGCATTTGGATTTCGGCATTCGGATTTTCTATTGTTGCTGCTGCTGCTGGATTTCGTCTTCCAGGGTGTTGAAGGGTTGGAAGATGTAGGCGCGGAACAACGCTTCGCCGATGGCGTTGAATTTTTGCTGGAGCAGGTCGAGGTAATCGTGCAGGCCGCGCTCGAAGACTTCATCGATGGTGCTGAACTGGAGTTCGGCCAATAAGCGGCCGGCGAGTTTCTCGGCCTCGTTGCAGAAGCGGCCTTCAGGCACGCCGGAGATGCGGCGCAAGGCGGTGTTCAGTTGCGCGACGCAAAACTCCACCGACCGCGGGAAATCCTCGTTGAAGATGAGGAACTCGGCGACCTTCACGGGGTTGACGTCAGCCGAATAAATCTGGCGGTAGGCCTCCCATGCGCTGCACGAGCGGATGATGGCGGACCATTCGAGCGCCTCGGTCTGGCTGATGGCTGCGGGCGCGCCTTTCTCCGGCAAGGACTGGTAACGCACATCGAGGATGCGTGTGGTTTTGTCGGCGCGTTCGAGATATTTGCCGGCCTGGAGGAAGTGCCAGCCTTCGTTGCGCATGTTGGTGGCGTCGATCAGGCCCTGCAATTGCAGCGAACTGGCCTTGACCTCCTCGAAGAATTCATGCGGATCGGTCTTCCACACCTGGCGCGCCTTGGGCGAACGCACGAACAGGTAGAGGCGGTTGAGTTCCTCCCACAATTCGAAGGTGATCTGGTCGCGCACCATGCGGGCGTTCTCGCGCGCCTGCGCGATGGAGCTGACAATGGAATTGGGATTCTCGGCCTGAAACACCAGATACTCCGTCACCGCCTGGCCCGTCGCCTTCTTGTACAATGCGAAGAAGTCCTTTTCATCGCCCGTGCTCTGGACGATGGGCACCCAATGCCTGGCGAGCGTCTGGTCGTTGAGGTCGCGGAAATCGAGCAGCAACTGAAGGTTCACATCGACGATGCGCGCGGTGTTGTCGGCACGCTCGATGTAACGGCTCATCCAGTAGAGGGAGTTGGCGACGCGGGAGAGCATTAAAAAATCTCCAAATTCCAAAATCCAAACTTCAAGGAAACTCCAAAGCTCAAACTCCCAAAATGAGGCGCGCCAGACGCTGTCTGATAACTGGAGTTCGAGACTTCCCTGGCGTTTGGAGTTTGGATTTTGAAGT
>JBFMBT010000363.1:0-6347 GCA_040754875.1 Verrucomicrobiota bacterium
ATTCAACTTGCGGACCGCGGCTGCTACTACCATTGGTTGGGTGTGAATGATGCGTCTGGAGGGGCACGGTGTTGGGATTTGCGGAACGCAACAAAGCGCCATCGGACTGGCGCACTCCAAGACGCTTCGCGGATGCGGGTCTGGGGGTTGTTTGAAGTCGAAGGGCCAGGTGATGCGTGGCGTTCGGCAAGTCAGCTCCTCGTTACCTTGGCTGTTACCAAAACGATTACCGGATCTTCGGCAGCAGAATCCCCAATAAATCGCCGATCTTCACGCGTTCCTGCTTCATCGTGTCGCGGTCGCGCAACGTCACGGTGTCCTTCAGCTCCGGGCCCATTTCCCCGAGCGTGTCGAAGTCGATGGTGATGCCGAAGGGCGTGCCGGCTTCGTCCTGGCGGCGGTAGCGCCGGCCGATCGCGCCGGCGTCGTCGTAGAAAACGGTCATCCAGGGACGCAGGAGTTCCTTTACTTCCAGCGCCTTCTTGACGAGGTCAGGCTTGTTCTTGAGCAACGGAAACACCGCCACCTTGATGGGCGCGATGCGCGGGTGAAAGCGCATGACGATGCGCGTCTCCATCTTTCCCTTGTCATCCGGCGCCTGGTCCTCGGAATAGGCGTTGGTGATGAGCGCAAGAATCAAACGGTCCACGCCGGCAGACGGTTCGATGACGTGGGGGATATAAATGCCGCGGGCCAGTCCCTCGGCGTCTTCCTTCGCCTGCTTCGCGGCTTTCTCTTCCGGCTCGCCGGCCTTGGTCAGATACTTCAGGCGCGCCGCGTAGTAGCGGTCGGACAATTCCCTTTTCTTCGCGTCGTCGAGCTTGGCCCACGCGGTCTTCAATTCTTCATCGAAAACAGACATGCTCTTGCCGGAGCAACGCTGGTGCTGGGACAAATCGAAATCGCTGCGGGCGGCGATGCCTTCGAGTTCCTGCGTGCCGAACGGGAATTGGTAGAGAATATCCACCGTGGCCCGCGCGTAGTGCGCGAGTTCCTCGGGCTTCTGCCAGTATTCTTCCAGTTCGTTTCGGCGCAGACCGATGCTTTCGTAATAGCGGATGCGTTCCTCGACCCAATACTTGTGCCACGTCTGCCAGCCCCACGTGGGCTGCGGCTCGCCGGGATGGCCTTCACCGGGTTTGGTGACGGTTCCCGTGATGGCTTCGACGGCTTCGTCCGGGCGGATGAAGAATTCCAACTCCATCTGCTCGAACTCACGGGAGCGGAAGGTGAAATTGCGCGGAGTGACTTCATTACGGAACGCCTTTCCCATCTGGCCGATACCGAACGGGACTTTCTGGCGCGAGGTTTCGAGCACGTTCTTGAACTGCGCGAAGATGGCTTGAGCGGTTTCGGGGCGAAGATAGGCGATGTTCTCGTCGCTTTGAATGGGGCCCACCCATGTTTGAAGCATGAGGTTAAATGGGCGCGGTTCACTCAAACGCGCCCCCGATTCGGGGCTGTATTGAGTCGAGTTAGCTACCTCTGCGGACTTCTGTCCCACAAACTCGCGCACTTGGATCCCTCGCGCTTCGTAGAATTGCCTTGCGACTTTTTGGGCGCTCTCGGGCGGTTTTCCCTTTGGAATCAATACGGCGAAGGGTATCGAATGCAGGCCCGAACCAGTGTCAATCGCGCCATCAAATTGATAAACGATTCCGCTTTGCGGTTCCACTTGGTCGGCACGATAACGTTTGTTCGTGAGCGGATCTTCCACCATCAAATCCGCAAACGTATCCACATGCCCGCTGGCCTTCCAAATCTGCGGGTGCATGATGATCGTCGCTTCCAGGCCGACAACGTCCTCGCGGTGGTGGACGATGTGGCGCCACCAAGAATCCTTGACGTTGCGCTTGAGTTCCGCGCCCAGCGGACCGTAGTCCCAAAAGCCGTTGATGCCTCCGTAAATTTCGGAAGATTGGTAAATGAACCCGCGCCGCTTGCACAGCGACACGATCTTCTCCATCAGCACGTTCTCTTTTGGCTCGGCCATAGGGACGGGGAGTTTTGCAAACAACGGCGAGAAGTCAAGGGACGGAACGGAAACTCCAAAACCCAAACTTCAAACTCCAGAGAAACCCCAAGCCTCAAGCGTCAATGCGTGCCGAGCCCCCTGAATCCCGCCTCCGTAGCAGCCGACGTGAGGAGGCTCTGACCAATAAACTTTGAACTTTGAACTTCGAACTTTGAACCTACTCTTCCCGCATGAATTCCCACGTGTTGCACCGGGTCACAGTCGCCCTCCTGTTGCTCCCAACCCCATCCTTCGCCGCCGAAAAACCCGAGACGTTGTTCGTCGCCACGCCATTGACCGCCGACAACGTCTTCACGCCGGGCATCGAAGGCCCCGCGTGCGACCGCGACGGAAACATCTACGCCGTCAACTTCGCGAAGCAACAGACCATCGGCAGGGTGACGCCCCAGGGCAAGGGCGAGGTCTATCTGGAATTGCCCGGCAAAAGCACCGGCAACGGCATCGTGTTCAACCCGCAGGGCAGCATGTTCATCGCCGATTACGTCGGGCACAACGTCCTGCGCGTGGACCCGCGCACGAAGGAAATCACGGTCTTCGCGCACAACCCGGCGATGAACCAGCCCAACGACATGGCGATGGCACCGGACGGCACGCTCTACGCCAGCGACCCGAATTGGAAGGAAGGCACCGGCCAGCTCTGGCGCATCGACAAGGACGGCGCCACGCATTTGCTCGCCAAGGACATGGGCACCACCAACGGCATCGAAGTCAGCCCGGACGGCAAGACCCTGTACGTCAACGAAAGCAAACAACGCAACCTGTGGGCCTTCACCATCACCAAAGACCGCACGCTCACCGGCAAACGCTTGTTGCGCTTGTTTCCCGACCACGGCTTTGACGGCATGCGCGCCGATGTGGACGGCAACCTTTACATCACGCGCTACGGCAAGGGCGTCGTCGCCAAGGTATCGCCCCAAGGCGAAATCTTGCGCGAGATCGATGTGCTGGGCGAATCCCCAAGCAACATCTGCTTCGGTGGCCCGGACGGCCGCACCGCCTACGTCACCGAAGTGAAGCACTGCCGTTTGGTGCAGTTCCGGGCGGACAAGCCAGGGCTGACTTGGGTGAGAAGAATGTAGAAGCAGACGAACTAATGGCCAGCCACATAGGTTAAAACGGCCCTAGCCTTAATCATTTTTACATTTATCTTGAGCCAACGCCTATGGGGTGATATACCCATCTCCGCAAATCACGGTGAGGCTGGGTCGCAGGTGGCCCTACAAGAAGTTGGAACTTTGAAGTAGTGCGTCGTACTTGAAAGCGGGTTCGTCAAGCCGGTTTGTTCTGGAGATGTTGGAGCCGCGTGTTCTTTTGAACGCTGATGTGCTTTCGACTAGCGCCTGCCTCTTTCCTGCCGAAGAACAAACAGTCGTCGTGGAGGAAGTGCCGCACGATGATCAATCCCCAGGAGAGGATTCCCTGACACCACAGGAGGAAGTGGTCGATATCACCAGCGGCGGCGTGAGCAGCGAGTTTGTTTCAACGCCAGACACCGAGGAGATCGAGTTGGAAGGAGAAGCAGCTTCCGAAGTTTCCCCAGCGACTCAAGAGGCGGGGACTGACGCAGGCGAAGATCTGACGATGGAGGGGGAATCTGTCGCGTCTGAATATTTCACGCCGGATGACATTGATTCGATGGTGGACCAATTAACGGGTACGCTCCATTCGGCAAATGGTCCGCCTGGGTTTTTGTTTCGTTCGCTTCTGCCGGGAGATTCTCAAACGATAACGCTGGCTTCGCATGGCGGAGCAACGATTGCGCTGGAGACTTTTATTGAGGATCGTTTGGCGGAATACGCGAGCGGGTTGCTGTCGGGCACAAATATTTTCACACCGGGTGATGCGTTGCTCGATGGCTGGTTGGAGTTGCGTGGGTTGAAGTTAACGTTCAGCAACCTCAACTATAATCCGGGCACGTCTTCGTTCACGAGCGGCACGATTGCGGTGGAGGCGACGGAAGGAACGTTGTTTGAAGGAGAAGAGTTTACCGGCACGATCACGGATGGCAACGATGCCGATGTGTTGGCGCTCACGGGCACGTACGATGTGCCGACGGAGGATTACAGCTTCACACTGGACCAAATGGTGTTGACCGTTGGCGAGGCGCTGGAAATCGATGCCAGCGGCACCACGATTACCTACGATTCGAACAACGCCAATGCGAACCAGACCTTGGTGACGGTGACGACGGCAACGCTGACGTCGCCGTTGCTCGACGGTGTGGGGTCGGTGGCGTTGAGCAGCCTGGTGATCCGGCGGAATGGGTTCCACGTGGCGGATACGACGCTGCTGTTGCCGAACGGCGGGACCGGGACGGTCGGGAACTTCCTGACGGTGACCGGGTTCCAGCTTTCGGTGGATGATCTGGACGTGGCTTATGCGGCGAGCACGACGGTGACGGGGAGTGTGACGGTGACCCTGGCGGGGCTGGCCTTGTTCCCGAACGGGTCGTTCCTCAGCACCGACGCGCAGAACATCACCGGGACGTTTGATTTCAGCAGCGGCACTCCGACGGGAGATCTGACGGTCACCCTCGGGACGGTTTCGTTGGCCTTGGGCGAGGCGTTGAAACTGGAGGCAACGAATGTGACGGTCCGCCCGGGCGAGCCGGACGTGATTGCGACGATTGCCAGCGCAACCTTGAGCAGCCCGCAGTTCAGCGGGTTGGGGTCGATCAACCTGGCAAATGTCGTTTTGCGGCGGACCGGGTTCAGCATCGGGACGGCGAGCCTGACGACGACCCAGGTCGGTTTGGGGGCGATCGGGGATGTGGTGGGGCGCATCCTGTCCTTCGACACGGTGACGGTGTCGGTGAACAACATCGCGCTGAATTATACCGGCGGCATTACCATGGATGGGAGCATCAGCGTGACGGTGACGAACGCGGTGCTTTTCCCGGAGGTCGATTTCATCAATTACGCACTGGGCAATCTGACGGGCACCTACACGCTGAGTGGCCCGCCGACGCTGAACCTGGATATCCCGGCCTTCAACCTGCCGATTGGGGAAGCGGTGGTCATACGAATGGGGGCAGTGCAATTGCGGCCGGGGCAGGAAGTGATGTTGTCCGTGGCGAGTGCGGCGGTGGAGTCGAACCTCATCGGCGGCCTGAGCGGATCCATCACTAACTTCCAACTGAGGCGGACGGGTTTCAATCTCGGCAACTTGACCATCAATGCATCGGGCACCAACACCATTGGCGACTTCATGACGTTGAGTGGTGTCAGTCTCGTGATTAACAATTTCACGTTGGACCGGACGGCGGGGACTCCGGTGACCGGGAGCATCACATTAAACGTCAGCGGGCTGAGTCTGTTCCCGAACAGTTCCTTCCTGCAAACGACGGTCACGGGTCTGAGCGCGACGTATGATTTCAGCCAGGGCGTCGGGTCGAACGGACAACTGAGCTTTTCGATGACGTCGTTGGAACTGGTGATTGCCGGGACGGCGAAGTTGACGGCGGCGAACGTAACGCTGGTCCCCGGCGACATGACGACCGAAGGCTCGAATGACATCTCGCTGGCGCTCACCGGGAGCCTGGATGTATTAGGCCAAGTGATGGAGGGAAGCTTCACTTACACCCGCGCGAACGGGGTGATGACCATCTCGGCGGCGATCACAAGGTTCGAGTTGACGACGGGTGGCGCGCAGATTCTGGAGTTGAGTGGCAACGGCGATTTCCTGGTGACCTCCCAAGGTGTGGCGGGGAGCTTTACGTTGAGCCTGGCGAGCGGATCGGCGATTCCGAACCTGACGTTGGCGGGGACGTTCGGACTGCAAGTGAACACAACCCCGGCCGCCGTGGCCTTCGGAACAACGACCATCCCTGCCGGCCCTTACTTCCGGGTGGTGGTCCAGAGCGCGACCGTTGGCGTGCTGGGCAATTCGATTACGGCGGACAGCTTTGTGATGGAAAAGTCGGGCACGGGGGCCAGCGAAGTGGTGAAAGTGGCGGCGTCAGGGGTGGGGTTGCAACTCCAGGCGGCCACGGCCTCGCTGACCGTGAGCGACGGTGCCGGGGCTTTTGCTATATATAGTACAGGCGCAGCGGGGAGCGTGACGGTGCAAACGGTGGTGCTTTCGGGGGTGCCGGGGGTGTCGTTGAGCGCGACCGGGTTGACGGTTCAGGTCAATACGACCGGCGCGGACGTGGGGCCGGTGGTGGTGGCGGCTCCGGGCGGCGATGTAACCATTCAATATACCGGGACGAACAATCACAACTTTGTCCGTGTGGCTGGAACGGTGAACATGGCGGTGGACGGCTTCATGGAATTCTCGGGCAGTTTCTCGTTTGAACGGGGAACGATGACCG
>JBFMBT010000364.1:0-6330 GCA_040754875.1 Verrucomicrobiota bacterium
CTGCGCCGGCGTGAAAATGTTAATTCATGCTGTGTCAATCGGGACGCCGAGCCCATTGGTAAGCCGCGTTTTGGCCGGTTGGAAACCGGCGATACAGCAGGTTGGAAACCTGCGCTACGCGAAGGGGGCCATCACACCCTCACTTCTCGGGCTCAATCGACGGCAATCGCAATTGCGCTTCCAGCGGGTCCACCTGCGCCAGTTCCTTGCGCGGCGGGGCGGTGCCGAGCTTGATCAAACGCTCGCCGCTCGGTCGCACCATCCGCTCGTAGCTGCCCACGGCGTCGTTGAACGCGTTGTTCGCCTGCCCCAGGCCGCTGCGAATCTTTTCGAAGTGCTCGTAGAATTTCGCCACGCGGATGTAGAACTCCTGCGCCGCCTCGGCGATGGCCCGCGCGTTCTCGGTCTGATCGTGCTGCTGCCAGCTCACGCTCACCGCGCGCAGCAGCGCAATCAGCGACGTCGGGGTCGCCAGCAAAATCTTCTTGCCCGAGGCCCACACAATCAGGTCGCGGTCGCCTTCCAGCGCCGCGCTGAACAACGATTCCGCCGGCAGAAACAAAATGACGTAGTCCAGCGAGTTGGTGAATTGCTTGGGATAATCGCGGTCAGCCAGCCCCTTGACCATCTCCTTCAATTTGCGCGAGTGCGTGGCCAGATACTCGCTGCGCTTTGCCGCATCGGTGGCGTCCAGCGCATTCAGAAAATCCAGGTCCGGCACCTTGGAATCGACAATGATGACACGATCGCCCGGCAGGTGGACGATGAGATCCGGCTTGCCTTCCTCGGCCTTGGCCTGCGTGCTGAAGTCGCACAACGCGCTCATTCCCGCGGCCTCGACGATGCGACGCAAAGTCTCCTCACCCCAGCGCCCGCGCGCCTGGCTCGAGCTGAGCACCTTGCGCAGTTGCAGCGTCTCGCTGGAGAGCGACTGGCTTTGTTGCGCGAGCGATTCCAAGTGTTTCTTCACTTCGCCCAGCGTCATCGATTGCGCGGATTCGCTTTGTTGCAACCGCTGCTGGTAAATCTTCAACTGCTCCTTCAACGGCTCGACCAGCGTGGCGATGGATTGCTGGCGCTGCGCCAGATCGCCCTTCGCGGATTCCTGGAACTTCGCGAGGGTTTCGTTGGCGAGGCGCAGGAACTCCGGCTGCGTCTGCTTGAGCGCATCGGCGCTCAGCGCCTTGAACGCTTCGCGCAAATCGAGCAACGCTTTTTCCTGCGCTGCCTTGGCTTCACGCAGCGCCTTTTCCTGCAACTCGCGTTGCTCGTTGAGCATCCTTTCCGCGGCGGCGCGATTGGCTTCCGCGGCGGCAAGCGCGGTGGCCGCCTTGGCGTGCTGGTCACGCAACGAGGCGACCTCGCTGTCGCGCGCGGCCAGTTGCTGGCGCAGTTCGGCCTCAATCCGGCCATCGGAGGGATGAACGCGCCGCGCGGCCCAAAGCCAGGCCACAACTCCGCCCACCAGCATTCCAAACAGAATGTAGAGCAGGGGAGTCATGGCACGACGGGCCTAGAAATGCGCGATGACTTCGATCTCGACGCTCGCCGCGCGCGGCAGGGCGGCGACTTGAATCGTGGAACGCGCCGGGAAATCGCTGGTGAAATACTTCGCATAGACTTCATTCATGCCCGCGAAGTCGGCGAGATTGGTGAGGAACACGGTGCTCTTGACGACGTTGGCGAACGTGAGTTTCTGGTCTTCCAGGATGATCTTCACGTTCTCCAGCACGCGCTCAGTCTGCGCCTTGATGTCGCCACTGACGAGGTTGCCCGTCGCCGGATCGAGGGGAATCTGCCCGGCGCAGAACAGCAAATCGCCGATGCGCACCGCGTGGTTGTAAGGACCGACCGCCGGCGCGCCTTTGGCCGGCTTGATGATGGTTTTCGTTGGCATATAAATCGTTCGCACGACCAGCGTGTTGTGCCGCCGGTCAACGCAATTAGTGGATATTCGGACGCGGGATTAAAGATATTTTTGCAGCAACGGCTGCAATTCCTTCTTCGTCTTCGCGGGCCAGATCTTGCGGTCGGTGAGGATGGCATTTTGCAACGCGCTGTGGCACGGCCACGACGGCTCGGTGGGAATCTGTGGAATCACGTGCTTCACGATGGCCTTGGCCTGGTCGGCATTGCGATGCAGATACTCGATCACGATTTCGACGGTGACGTGTTTCTCGTCGGTCTTCCAGCAATCGTAATCGGTGACCATCGCCATGGTGGCGTAGGCGATTTCCGCTTCGCGCGCGCACTTGGCTTCGCCGAGATTCGTCATGCCGATGACATCGTAGCCGAGCTTGTGATTGGTGAGCGATTCGGCGCGCGTGCTGAAGGCGGGGCCTTCCATGTTGACGTAGGTGCCGCCGTTGTGGACGCGGGCCTTGCAGGCTTTGGCGCTGCGCAACAGCAACTGGCGCAGTTCCTCGCAAATCGGGTCGGCGAAGGCGACGTGGGCGACGATGCCGCGGCCGAAGAACGTGTGCTCGAAATCGCGCTTGGTGCGGTCCAGGAACTGATCGATGAGCACTATGTCGCAGGGCTTGTATTGCTTCTGGAGCGAGCCGACGGCGCTGACGCTGATGACCCAGGCGACGCCCAACTTCTTCATCGCGAAGAGGTTGGCGCGATGGTTCAACTCGCTGGGCAGGATGCGGTGGCCGCGCCCGTGGCGGGGCAGGAAGACGACTTCGCGGCCGGCCAGTTCGCCGGTGAGGAAGTCGTCCGAGGGCGCGCCGAAGGGAGTTTTGACTTTCACCCATTTTTGGTTGGTGAAGCCGTCGATGTGGTAAAGGCCGCTGCCGCCGATGATGCCGATGCGATGGGTCATATTCTTCAATGTATGTCTAACGGTGGCGCGGCGGCTGCCGGGCGGTTGCGTAATCTGGCCGAGCGGCGGCGCGATTTTGCGGTCCGTTGCGCATGCCCGTTCCGCGCCGGTTACTCCTCGTCAAACTTGCGCTTCAACAACGCCTCGATTTCGTTGATGGCCTGGGTGGCGTCGTTGCCCGAGGCGTGGACGCGGATTTTGCTGCTGGGGCCGGCGGCGAGCATCATCAGGCCCATGATGCTTTTGCCGTTGACCTGTTCGCCGTCCTTTTCCACGAAGATTTCGCTCTCAAAACGGTTGGCGATTTTGACGAACATGGCGGCTGGCCGGGCGTGGATGCCCAGCTTGTTTATGACCGTCAGTTCCTTGGTCACCTTCATGTCGTTATCCGAACCTTTTACGGCGCTCATCTTCGAGTCGCATTATACGCGGAACTTTGGCCACTGCCAAATCTTAAATGGCCTAAATGCCGTTTCAGTGCCCGATCGTCAGTGGACCATGACGCGTCATCTTTCGTCAATCGCGGGAATAGCGCCTCCCTCTCCTGGGGGAGAGGGCTGGGGTGAGGGCAAGCTTCAAACCAACAAACTGACTTATCGGACTCCACACTTTCACAAATGCCCAGCATTTCACATCGCCGTCTGCGTCATCGACGCGATCAGGCGGTCGTTCAATTCCTTGGCCGGGTTGTAGCCGGTGAGGCGCAGCTTGGTTTGAAAGGCGGCCACTTCCACGAGCCGGGCCAGGTCGCGCCCGGGCCGGACGGGGATGATGATGTGGGGGATGTCCACGCCGAGAATCTTGATGTACTGGTCCTCCATGCCGAGGCGGTCCACGTCCGGGACGTCGTTCCACGCCTTGAGCGAAACGACGAGGTCCACCTTCTTGTCGCGCCGGATGGATTTGACGCCGAACATGGCGGCGACGTTGATGATGCCGATGCCGCGCACCTCCATGTGATTGCGCGTGATCTCCGCGCTGGTGCCCACGACGTCGCGCCCGTCAATCAACGTCACCTTCGTGATGTCATCGGACACGAGGCTGTAGCCGCGCTCGATCAACGCGAGCACGCATTCGCTTTTGCCGATGCCGCTCTCGCCCTTGACGATGACGCCCACGCCGAGGATATCGACCATGCTGCCCATTTCGCTGCCGTGCGGGGCGAACATCATTTCCAGCGCGATCGTGGCCAGATTGATGAACTTCATCGTGATCATCGGCGACTGAAAGATGGGCACGTCCGTGGTCTCGGCGATTTTCAGGAATTCGCGGTCCGGCTTGATGTTGCGCGAGAAGACCACGCACGGGATTTTGTAGGACAGCAAATCGGCGTAACGCCGGGCGCGCTCCTCCTTGGTCAACGATTTCAGGAATGTCGATTCCGCGCTGCCGATGACCTGGATGCGTTTGTTGGCAAAATACTTGGTGAAACCGGCCAGCGCGAGGCCGGGGCGGTTGACCGTGGGCTCGCGGATGATGCGCTTGAGGCCGCTGGCGCCGGCGAGCAGCTTCAATTCCAGCGGGCCGACCTGCTGCGTGTAGAAACGCTCGACGGTTACCGGGTCGCGTTGCATATCGTTCCTTTCATTGCGCGTGAGCGGCGGTCGTTACAGGTTGAAATCGGGGCCCAGGTAAATCTCGCGGGACTTCGGATCATTGACGAGAAACTCCGCGGTGCCCTCGCGCACCACCTGGCCTTTGTGGATGAGATACGCGCGATCCACCAGCTTGAGCGTCTCGCGCACGTTGTGGTCGGTGATGAGCACGCCCAGGCCGCGTTCCTTGAGGCGGCGGATGATCTTTTGCACCTCATAGACGGCGATGGGGTCGATGCCGTTGAATGGCTCGTCCAGCAGCAACAGACGGGGGCTGGTCACCAGCGCGCGGGTGATTTCGAGCCGCCGCTTCTCGCCGCCGCTGAGCGTGTAAGCCTTGTTCTTCGCGAGCGGCGCCAGGTCCAGTTCCTCGAGGAAATACTTGAGACGGATTTTGCGCTCGGAGGAATCAACCTTGCACGTCTCGAGGATGGCCAGGATGTTGTCCTCGACCGAGAGCTTGCGGAACACGGACGGTTCCTGCGTCAGATAACCGATGCCCAGGCGGGCGCGGTCGTGCATGGGGAGGTTCGTGATGTCCTTTTCCTCGAAACGCACCGCGCCTTCATCGGGCCGGATCAGGCCGACGACCATGTTGAACGACGTGGTCTTGCCCGCGCCATTGGGGCCGAGCAAGCCGACGACTTCGCCGGGGTTCACGTTGATGGAGACGCCGTTGACCACGCGGCGCTGGCGATATTCCTTGACCAGGTTCTGGGTGGAGATCAATGACATGTCGTCTTTCCAACAGCGTAACCAGCGCCCGCCACCGCCGACAACCGCAAAGAAGCGGCAGGACGGAGGCAACGCGGAGAGCGACTGCGAAGGCGCCTCAAAATGGCGCGGGCGCCAGTTGCGCGTCCGGTGGCGGCTTGAACTCGAGGTCGGCGGGGGTAAGGGATTGGTTGATGCGGATGTCCGAATGCGTCTCGGTCATGCTGCCTTTGAGTTGCGAGGCCATGGCCATGGCGTTTTCCATGGTCTTGCGCATTTGTTGAATCGCCTCGGGCGTGGCTTCCTGGTTCATCGCTTTGAGGGACTGGCGGATGTCGTTGTCGGTCATGGGCGGGGCCTGGATGGTGTTGCCGAGGATATGGCGGCGCTGCTTGAGGAGGTGGCCGTTTTTGGTGATCCACAAACGCATTTGCATGGAACCCGCGACCCAGCCTTCAACCACATAACACGCTTCGTTCTCGATGGATTCATCCGGCCAGCGGGCCACGCGTTGCAGTTGCTTGAGCAGGCTCACGGGCAAATCGAAGAAAAGCGACGGCACCGTTTGCGCCGCGCCGCCCGAGATGCCGGTGGCTCCGGCCAGCGCCATATCGCGTCCCTGGATCTTCGAGTAGCGTTCCGGCGAGATCATCAGGTAATGCGAGGCGCCGTCCGACCACACCGCGCCTTTCCCCATGCGCATGCCCGGCACGGTGGCCGCAGTCTGGGTCCACTCGATCTGGTAATGGCCGGGCCGGCCCAGTTTGAGTGTGAAATCATGGGTGATGCTCTGCTGCGCGGCCAGGGCGGCCTTGGCCTCCGCCGACTTCGCGCCGCCAGCCGGCATGCCGGGCATTTTCGACAGATCCACGCGCGACATATCGAACACGGAAACAGTTTTGCCTTTGGCGGAATAGTTGGTGATGGCGGCGTAAGCGTCCTGCATCTTTTGGAGGATGTCCCCGGCGGTGGGGCCGTCGAGCTTGGGCGGCTCAGCGGGCGAAGCCGGCTGCGCGGGAGCGCTCTCGGTGGCGGGGGAACTGGCCGCTGGCTGGCTCGGCGGGGCGGAGTCCTGTTTGGAGCAGGCTGCCGAAAGAGCGAGAAGCAACAGGCTGGTGAGGTGGGCAAGTTTCATGGGGTTCCCTTCGTTTCGCTGCACCCTTTACAACACAGTTTGCGGGATGTGGGAAGGAG
>JBFMBT010000365.1:0-6306 GCA_040754875.1 Verrucomicrobiota bacterium
GTCGTCCACGAGTTGTGCGTTGGCTGTCTGCACGGCTTTGACGATGCCGCGCTGCACCTCCTTGCAGAATGTTTCGTCGCGGCTGTAGCCGTGCACCGTCACGGTGCTCGGCGCGTGATGCGTGTGCGTGCAGTTGATGAGAATGTTTGCGGAAGGAATGCCGGTCGTGCGTTCCAGTTCGGCGGCGACCGGGTCGAGCAAATCGCGATTCAACATCAACACATCGCACGCCACGATGGCGAGCTTCGCCTTGTCCTTTTGCAGCACGACGGCGACCGCGCGCAATTCGCCTTCCTGCCCGCGCAGCTTGCCCGGCCCGATGCTGCCGCCGATGACCATGTCGTCGGTGGCCTGAAACGCCGCCGCCGCCGCGCCCACGCGCAGGCCCGCCGCCGGCAAATTCACGGCCGTCAATGCGCAAAGTGAGCACGCGAGCGCAATCACGCGCAGCGAGGTGAACGCGGCGTTCATGGAGTGATTCCGAGCATACAATTCGCGGGGTGCCAGGCGAGTACGAATTGGGCAACCGTTGGCTGATCAAACGCGAGCGGCTCGATGCCCGGCTCACCGGCGAGGCGTTGTCTCAAGGAAAATGGAACATTCTTCCGCGTGCTTTCGTGACCACGCTCAACCGCCCTGAAGGCGGGGCTCATGCAGGTTAAATATGGATCGCGCGGGAGTCCACGGCGAGGGCGGCTTCGCGGATGACTTCGGCGAGCGTGGGGTGGGCGTGGCTCGTGCGGGCGAGGTCTTCGCTGCTGGCGTGGAACTCGATTGCCGCGGCGGCTTCCGCAATCAAATCGCCCGCGCGCGCGCCGATGATATGCACGCCGAGGATGCGATCTGTCTTGGCGTCCGCGAGAATCTTTACTTTGCCATCCGTCTGCGCAAGCGCGATGGCACGTCCGTTGGCGCGAAACGGGAACACTCCCTTGCGATATTCCACGCCGGCTTCCTTGAGTTGTTCCTCACTCCTGCCGACGGTCGCAATCTCCGGATGGGTATAAACGACGCCGGGGATGGCGTCGTAATTCACGTGGCCGTAACCGGTGGCGATGAACTCGGCGCAGGCGAGGCCTTCGTCCTCGGCTTTGTGCGCGAGCATCGGCCCGGCAATCACGTCGCCAATCGCGTAAATCCCGGCCGCGCCGGTGGCGAAATGTTCGTTGACCGGGATGCGCCCGCGCTTGTCCACTTGAATGCCGACAGTGTCCAGTCCAAGTCCATCGGTGTTCGGCACGCGGCCCACGGCGAGGAGCACGCGGTCGCATTTGATCGGGTCGGCGCCGGCGATTTCCACGACGCACTGCTTTCCTTTGGCGCGAGCGCCGATGACCTTCGCGCCCAGGAGAAATTCAATTCCCTGTTTTTCAAACACCTTCTTCGCGTCCGCCGCGATCTCGGCATCCATGCCCGGCAGAATGCGGTCGAGATATTCGAGCACGGTGACCTTTGCGCCCAAACGCCGCCACACGGAACCCAGTTCGAGGCCGATGTAACCCGCCCCAATCACCACCAAATGCTCGGGCACTTCGGGATACGCCAACGCCTCGGTGCTGGTGCCGATGCGGTCGCCATCGATTTCCACGCCCGGCAGATTGGCCGACTTGCTGCCGGTCGCGATGAGGATGTGCTTGGCGGCCAGTTCGGTTTTTTCCTTGCCGTTGTCCACGATGACGCGGCCAGCGCCCGCAATGCTTCCCTGCCCGCCGTAGCGCGTGATCTTGTTTTTCTTGAACAAGCCATCGACGCCCTTGGTGAGCATTGACACCACCTGGTCCTTGCGCTTGAGCATCGTGGGCAGGTCCAGTTCGACCTTGCCGACCTTCACGCCGTGCGCGGCCAGGTGTTCCTTCGCCTCCCAATAACGCTCGCTCGATTCGAGCAGCGCTTTGCTGGGAATGCAGCCGACGCGCAGGCATGTGCCGCCCAGCGCGGATTCTCTTTCGACGCAGGCGACGTTCAACCCCAACTGCGCCGCGCGAATGGCGGCGACGTAACCGCCAGGCCCCGCGCCGATGACAACAAGATCGTGATTGGCCATGAGAATCCCCTTAAACCTCGATCAACATCCGCGCCGGTTTTTCGATGACCTCCTTGATGCGCTTGAGGAAGCTCACCGCTTCGCGTCCATCGACGATCCGGTGGTCGTAGCTCAACGCCAGATACATCATCGGGCGGATCACCACCTGGCCTTCCACGGCGATCGGACGCTCCTGAATCGAATGCATGCCCAGGATGCCCGTCTGTGGCGGGTTGATGATGGGCGTGGACAGGAGCGAACCATACACGCCGCCGTTGCTGATGGTGAATGTGCCGCCCTGCAATTCCTCGGGCTTGATTTTGTTTTCCTTCGCGCGCTTGCCGAAGTCGCCGATGGCCTTTTCGATTTCCGCAAAACTCATTCGCTCCGCGTTGCGAATCACGGGCACCACCAGGCCGCGCTCCGCGCCGATGGCCACCCCGATGTCGTAGTAATTATGGTAAACGATGTCGTTGCCGCGAATCTCCGCGTTCAACTGCGGATACAACTTGAGCGCGTCTATCACGGCCTTCACAAAGAACGACATGAAGCCGAGCTTCGTGCCGTGGCGCTCGACGAACGCCTCCTGATGCTCCTTGCGCAGGGCCATCACGGCGGACATGTCCACCTCGTTGAAGGTCGTCAACATCGCCATCGTTTGCTGCGCCTCGACCAATCGCTTCGCAATCGTGCGACGCAACATGCTCATCGGCACGACCTCGACTTCGCGACCATCCGCGGAGAACGGCGCAGGCAGGGGAGCCGCCGCTGGCGCTGAAGGCGCAGGTTTGTTCTCGTGCTTCAACACATCCTCCTTCAGCAGGCGTCCGCCGGGACCGGTGGGAGCGACTTCCGCCGCGGACAGGCCGCGCTCGGCCAGGGCCTTGCGCGCGGCGGGCATGACTTTCGTTTCCACGGTGGTTCTGGCTTCGGCTTTCGGCGCCTCGGCCTTGGGGGCGGGCGCTTTGGCGGGTGACGCCGCAACTGCGCCCGGCTCCATCTGCGCGATCACCGTGCCTATCGGCACAATCTCGCCCTTCTTCTTCAATATCTTCGTTAGCGTGCCGGCCTGCGGAGCGGGCAATTCCATGCTCGCCTTTTCGCTTTCGATGACCACGACGTTTTCGTCCTTTTGCACCGCATCGCCTTCGGACTTCAACCACGCGCCGACCTCGACTTCGGAGATCGACTCACCCATCGGCGGAACCTTCAATTCAATAGCCATAAATCAACCCTGTTTTCCTCAAATCCCGGCAAACGCCGCGTTCAACACTTTTTGTTGTTCGAGTTTGTGGCTGTTCGCCGAACCGGTTGCGGGACTGCCCGAGGCCGGGCGCGACACCACGCTCAGCGGATGCGTCCCCAGCACTTTGGGCCCCAACGCGGCCCACAAAGATCGCCAGGCACCCATGTTCTCCGGCTCTTCCTGCACCCACATTACCGGTGTTTCCGGCGCATACGGTTTCAACGCTGCTTCGAGCGTTTCCTTGTGCAAGGGATACAACTGCTCGACGCGCAGGATGGCCACATCGGTGCGCTTCAACTCGTCGCGCTTTTGCGCCAGCTCGTAATAAATCTTCCCGGTGCACAGCACCACGCGTTTCACGTCGCGCGGTTTGAGTTTCGCCATGTCCGGCAGAATGCGCTCGAAGCGGCCTTCGGCAACTTCGTCGAGCGACGAAACCACGGCGGGATGGCGCAACAAACTTTTCGGCGTCATCACCACGAGCGGTTTGTGCCAGCGGCGCAATACCTGCCGGCGCAGCAAATGAAAATATTGCGCGGGCGTGGTCGGGTACGCCACTTGCAGATTATCCTCGGCGCACAAGGCGAGGAAACGTTCCAGCCGCGCGCTCGAATGCTCGGGGCCTTGTCCTTCGAAGCCATGCGGCAGCAGCAGCACCAGCCCGCTCAACCGCCGCCATTTGTCTTCCGCGCTGGCGATGAACTGGTCGATGATGACCTGCGCCACGTTGACGAAGTCGCCGAACTGCGCCTCCCACATCACCAGGCCGTCCGGGCAATCGAGGCTGTAGCCATAATCAAATCCCAGCACGCCGATCTCTGACAACGGGCTGTTGTAAACATTCACGGGCGCCTGGTCGGGCGCGAGATGTTGCAAGGGAATGTAACGATGGCCGTCCTCGTAATCATACAGAATGGCGTGGCGATGGCTGAACGTGCCGCGCCCGACATCCTGCCCGCTCAGGCGCACGCGATGTCCATCAGTCGCCAGCAACGCCATGGCCAGCGATTCGCCGGCCGCCCAGTCCAACGGCAGTTTGCCCTTCGCCATCTCCCGCCGGTTCTCCAGCAATTTCTCGATCTTCTTGTGCGGATGAAAATCGGCCGGCAGATGCGTTTGCTTTTCCAGCAGCTCGGCCAGACGTTTTTTCGCCGCGCCGGTCTTGACGTCGTCCGCCGCCGGCTCGGGTCCGCCGAGGTAACCATTCCACACGCCGCGCAAGGCATCCTTCGAGCGCGCGTAACTGCTGCTGCGCGACTCGGACAATTCGCGCTCCAGATGCTCGCGGCGCTTGCGGTCAATCTCATCGGCCTCCTCGCGCGTCACGCCGCCCAACGTCAGCAGATGGTCCAGATATCCTTCGCGCACGGGCTTGCGTTTCTCGATGGCGCGATACAGCACCGGTTGCGTGAAGGAAGGCTCGTCCGTCTCGTTGTGCCCCAGGCGGCGATACCCATACATGTCGATGACCACGTCCCGCTGAAATTCCGCGCGGAAGTCCAGGGCCAGCCGCACTACCTGCGCCACCGCCTCGGGGTCTTCGCCGTTCACGTGGAAGATCGGGATCTCCAGCATCTTCGCCACGTCCGAGGCGTATTCGCAGGAACGCCCTTCGCCCGGTGGCGTGGTAAAACCGATCTGGTTGTTCACGATCACGTGCAGTGTGCCGCCCACGCGATAGCCGGACAACTCGCTCAGGTTGAACGTCTCCTGCGTCACGCCTTCACCGGCGAACGCGGCGTCACCATGAATGAGCAACGCCAGGCCACGCTTGTGCTCGATGTCCTGGCAGCGGTCCTGCTTGGCGCGCGTGCGGCCCAGCACCACCGAATTCACGAACTCGAGATGACTGGGATTGAAGCACAACGAAAGATGCACCTTGCGGCCCGAGGACGTGACCCAGTCGTTGCTGTAGCCAAGGTGATACTTCACATCGCCACTGCCGGTGTAATGTTCCGGGTCGGCATCGGCAAATTCGCGGAAGATATCGCGCGGGCTTTTGCGCATGATGTTGGCCAGGACGTTGAGCCGGCCGCGATGCGCCATGCCCAGCACGATTTCCTTCACGCCCTGTTCGCCCGCCTTCTCGATGGCCAGGTCCAGCAACGGAATCAAACTCTCGCAGCCTTCGAGGGAAAAGCTTTTCGCGCCGATGAACTTCTTGTGGATGAATTCCTCGAAGGTGACGGCATCGGTCAGGCGCGTGAGGATGCGGATTTGCTCGGCGCGGCTTAGTTGAATGCGATTCTCGCATGCCTCCATGCGCCGTTGGAGCCAGCGGCGGATGCGGATGTCGTCGATGTGCATGTATTGCACGCCGATCGACCGGCAATAGGTGTTGCGCAGCTTCTCGTAAATCTCGCGGATGGTGAGCTTGCGGTTGACCTGGAACGTCTCGCACGAGACCGCGCGTTCGAGGTCTTCCTCTTTGAACTGGAAATACGCCTCGAGCAGCTCGTCCGGGCAGGCGCGCGTCCGGTCCAGCGGATCAATCCGCGCAATCATGTGGCCGCGGATGCGGAAATTGCGGATGAGCTGGTTGACGCGGTCCTGGAGGCTGCGGAGCTTGCCTTCCTGGTCCTCGATGGGGGCCGGCGCCGCCGCGCCGCCGGCGGGATTGAACAGACTGCGGCGCGGAAACGACGGCCCGAGTTGCGGCTTGCGAGCGAATTCCCCTTCCTCGCCCAGATTCTGGAAATACTCCCGCCATTCCGCCGATACCGATTGCGGGTCGCGCAGATAATCCGCGTGCAACGCCTCGACAAACGCGACGTTCAAGCAGGCCGGCAGCCCGCCGTTTTGCTCGTGTTGTTTGTCACTGCTCATAATCTTTGAACCAAAAGCGACGGGCAGCTTAACACGAACGCCCCCCGGCTGGCCAGCCCAAGCCGTTGCCGCTGGAAACAGGGGCCCGAAGTCCCGAGTTCAAAAAGTTTCAAGGGTTCCGGGTTCAAAGTTCGCCTGTGGGGGGAGGGGGGCCGCGAATAGCCGCGTGTCAGGGGCGCCTCGATGATATAAAAAATGCATGGCTGGATAG
>JBFMBT010000366.1:0-6298 GCA_040754875.1 Verrucomicrobiota bacterium
CAAACCTTGTGGTTGATGAAGCAAACTGTCCGCGACAAGGACATTCCCGACCGGCTTTTCCTCCGCAAGTTGCTTCAAGAACAAGGTGTAGTTGTTGATGAATCCAAGGCGCAAACAACAGGGTTGCGCGCGTGGTTGATTCGCTTTTTCGGCGGTAGAAATTGAAATCCCGGTCATTTCACTGCTTCAACATCGTCTTCACCTGTTCGACGGTGACTTTCTTCACGGGCAAGGGCCAGTCGAGCAGGTCGCCGTTGGGGGTGAAACCGCCGCCGTCCACATCAACGAAGATGGGGTTGTTGTAGGCGCAGGGCTTGTTGCGGGCCTGGTTGCTGGTGCCGTAGCCGAGGGAGATGTCGGAGTTCTCGCCCATCGCGACGACGATGAGGTGCGCGTCTTCGCTCAACGGCACGTCCAGCGTGTGGTCGAATTTCACGACCCCGGTGCCGAACATCTTCGCGTGGGACTTGCGCGTGAAATTCAGGTCGGGCCGCTGGCGGCCGTTGACAAGGACTTGCACACGGTCGATGTCGAGCCAATCGGTGCATTGCACCTTGACGCGCAACTTCACGCCACCGGTTCCGCGCGCGGTGCCGCCGGGCAGGATGCCGTCCTCGGTTTCGACTTGCAGATATGGCCCGCTGGTGAGGATGGAGCGGCCGGCCTTGGCGTGGCGCGAGATTTCCTGCCAGTCGATTTCCGCGGGCTGGTCGCTCTGGCTCGGGAAATACATGCGCCAATGGCCGACACCATTGCCATAGACCGAGTGGGCGTCGCACACGGCCATGCCCCAGTAGCGATGTCCGCGATTGAGCAATTGCAGCCAGATGAATTCGCGCAAGTAGGAAACGGATTCCTTGCCCGCGCGGTCGCGGCCAATTTTAAACGGCGCGTTAGCCAGAATGTCCGATGACGAATAATTCTGTGTCTCGACGCCATCAATCAACTGCGGCAGCCCCAGGAACCCGCCATCGACCTGGCCGTCGCCGTTGCGGTCGATGAAATTCTCCACCATGTCCGGGTGATTGATCTGAAGCCAACGATGCGGGTTACTGTCTTGAAAATCGCGCAACGTCACAGCCGTGATGCGCGGGTCTTTGTTCCAGCGCGGTGCGCCGTTGTCCTGCATGAACGGCTCGGGCGTGAAGGGGAACGTGTTGAAATGGGCGCCGCTGCCGGTGCATTCCATGCCGCTGACCGTGTTGATTTCCTGCGTGAGGCCGAGCTTGTAGATGTGCGGGCGCCAGTCGTAGAGGCGGTTGTGTTCCGTGGTGGGCGCGAACTCGATGTGCTCGGCGGCGAGGCTGATGACGCGGTCGTCGGTGCCGCAGGTGTTGTCGCCGCTGGGCGTGGAATGATTATGGAAATCCGCGCTGATCCAGCCGCGCGTGTCCACGAGCCGTTTCAACGCGCCCTTCACCGTGACGCTCTTGCCCGGCGCGAGCTTGATGTTCTGCGCGAGGTGGCTGAACTCCATGCCGCGGGTGACGATGATCTTGTATTCGCCGGGGTCGAGGTTCACGCGGAACTGGCCGGTCTCGGAATGATATTGATCCACGCAACCGTGCGCGCGATTTTGCGGGCCGAGGTTTGGGTTCTTCGTTCCGTTGATGCCGTGGAATTGCACCTTGCACGGAATGCTCTTGCCGGAATCATCGCGAATATCGAAGGCGACGGATGACACGGCGCTCAGCGTGTGCTTGATGGCGACCGCCGCGTTGGCGACCGTGATTTTGCCCGCGACCTTCTCGCGTCCGTGGTCACTGACTTCATACGCATACTCGCCGGGCGGAAGTTGAATAGCGAAACGGCCGCTCGCGTCCGGGTAGGCAGGCACCTTCGCGCCGCTGATCGTGAAATCGACGCGTGCGGTGGCGACGGGTTTGCCACCGGCGTCTTTGAGTTCGCCCTGGACGGCGGCGGTTGGACCCAATCGCGCCGCCACTGCGCCAAGTGCAGCCGCCGGTGAGCCGCCGCTCGCCAGGAATCGTGCAAACCGGATTTCCTGCCCGGGTTTCAAATCGAGTTCGCGCGGCGGAGATTTCATTCCGTCCTCCTCCACCCAGGCGTAGGCGTAACCGGCTTTGTCCGCGGGGTCCACGGCATCGGCCCAGGTGATGTTGCCCGCCTTGCCGCTCAGGCTGGGAAAAGTGGCCCAACGATCATCCACCGTGCCTTTGCGCGCCTCCCTGCCTTCATTGCGAACCGTGGTGACGATGAGCACGCCCGGCCAGCCATCCTTGAGACGATACTCGTGGCGCTTGTACAGGCCGTTGTTATTCGCCGCCGTAACCACCGTTTCCACAGCCGCTTCGCCATCTTTTCCATCCTTCGCCACGCGCACGTAGGAAACCATCCCTTGCTGGCTGGAAGGAGAGAAGATCGTGATCTGGTCGTTGTTCGCGCCCCGCAGGGTCAGATCGTACAGGCACCCGGGCGTGATGCCGTTGTCGCCGTAGAACGTGCTCATGTTGGCGCGGCGATAAAGCGCGTTGTGCGAGATGACGGCTTCGACCTTGTCGTTGCGCAGCACGAAGTCGCCGATGATGCCGTCGGCCTCCTTGCCGCGCGGCAATTGGTCGGTGTTATGCGGGCCGATCTCGAAGGCTTCGGGCGCGGCGAACAGTTGGCCGATGGCGAGCAACCACAGGGAAGCGATTGACAAACAACGATTTGGGAAACGGGCGGCCCAAGGAGTGTTCATGGTTGGCCCAGCATAGATTTGGGGCCGCCGGGTGACAAGTGACAGTTGCGTGGCGTTAAGCGCCGATATCGGGCGGAAGCGGGCGGAAGCGGCAGTTTTGGCGCAAAAGCTGCAAACAATAGTTTGCAGTGTTTGCACAGTTTGCATGGCCTGCGATGCGCACACCACAAATGTATTGAAAATCGGGCGGGATTTGCGGAAATACCCCACCTTGGTTGCGACGGTAACTCAACGAATCATTAATTAACGAACATGGCTACTTTGGAAATCAAACCGGCAGGCTCCTGCAAATGGGACATGCTCGCCCTCGGTGAAATCATGCTGCGGCTGGATCCCGGCGAAGGCCGCGTGCGCACCACGCGCGAATTCAAGGTCTGGGAAGGCGGCGGCGAATATAACGTGGCGCGCGGCTTGCGCCGGTGCTTCGGCATGAAGACGGCCGTCGCCACGGCGTTCGCGGACAACGACGTGGGCCGGTTGCTCGAAGACTTCATCCTGCAAGGCGGCGTGGCGACGGATTACATCTTGTGGAAGCCGTTTGATGGCGTGGGGCGCGTGACGCGCAACGGATTGAATTTCACCGAGCGCGGTTATGGCGTGCGCGGCGCGGTGGGCATTCCCGACCGCGGCAACACGGCGGCGTCGCAGCTCAAGCCGGGCGACTTCGATTGGGACAAGATTTTCGGCCAGGACGGCGTGCGGTGGATTCATACTGGCGGCATCTTCGCCGCGTTGTCGGACACGACGCCGCAACTGGTCATTGATTGCGTCAAGAAGGCCAAGCAATACGGCACGATTGTTTCCTACGACCTGAATTACCGGCCGTCGCTGTGGAAGAGCATCGGCGGGCAGAAACGCGCGCAGGAAGTGAACCGCGAGATTGCCAAGTATGTCGATGTGATGATCGGCAATGAGGAGGACTTCACGGCGTGCCTCGGGTTCCACGTGGAAGGCGCGGACGAGAACCTGTTGCACATCGACGTGACGGCGTTCAAGAAGATGATTGAAACGGCGGTCAAGACGTTCCCGAACTTCAAGGCGACGGCGACGACGTTGCGCGCGGCCAAGACGGCGACGATCAATGACTGGGCGGCCATCGCGTGGTATGACGGGAAATTCTTCGAGAGCCGCAAGTATCCGGACCTGGAAATCCTGGACCGCGTGGGCGGCGGCGACAGTTTTGCGTCGGGCTTCGTCTATGGTTTGATGACGACGGGCGACGCGCAGAAGGCGGTGGATTACGGCGCGGCGCACGGCGCGCTGGCGATGACCACGCCGGGCGACACATCAATGGCCGACAAGGGCGAAGTGGAGAAGCTGATGAAGGGCGGGGGGGCGCGGGTGCAACGCTGAACTTCAACGACCTCCAGACTTCAGGGAAGCTTCAAGCCCCGGTTCGGAATGGACCGGGGCTTTTTGCGGGGAACGGAGCAGTGGAGTTTTGGAGTTTCGGAGTAATGGACTGGAGGCGGAGCGAATACTGCGGCTGCTACGGGGCCGGCGTTGATCATGCTGCGGGGGTGCGCACAAAACGTTCACCGAGTTTGCCGGAGCTTTCGGTTTTGAGGGCAACGCCGGATTCGGTCATGGGCGGCAGTTCGCAAACGAGCGAAAGTTCCACGATGATGCGGACGAGCGATTTAATTTCGGCGAGGGACCGGGGCTTGGTGAGATACCCGCTGGCGCCCAAGGCATAGGCACGCCTGATATCGTCCGTATCGGCCGACCCGGACAAGATGAAGACCGGGATGACCCGCGCCTCGGGTGTCTGGTGAAGGAACTCGAGGATGGAAAACCCGTCACCTTGCTGCATCTTCAGGTCGGACATGACCAATGTGGGGAAAGGGAAGGCTGCGCGGTCGGCGAATTTGCCCGCGCCCTTGAGGTAATCGATTGCCTCGCTGCCGCCACTGACGATTTGAAGGTGGATTTTGTCGTGCCCGCACGTTTCAAACGCCCGCCGTATCAGGATTTGATCCTCCGGGGAATCTTCCACTATCAGGATCGTTAAATTCGGGCTGATCACATACAGAAGGGTTCGGTTTGCGGCGGGGGCTGTCCATCGGGTTGTGAACCCAAAAATGACGCGCGCGCAGCCCATGGCGGTTGGGGTTTGAAAAACGTGAAAAGGGGAAATTCCAAACTCCAAGGAATGAGCAGGCTGTTGCGCTGGGACAACTTTTGCGCCGTCACGCTGCGAGGCAACTGGTCGTGACCTGAAGAGTGAACCTCCGAGGCTGCTATGAAGAGGCTGGGTTCAGCGTTGGAAGGATTTGGTGAAGTCTTCGGTGGTGGCGACGACTTTTTTCTCGAACTTCGATTCCGCGATGAGCTGGTTGAGCTTGGCTTCGTAGGCCGCGCCGTCCAACGGGAGGTCCACGGTCTGGCCGATGAGCGAGGAGTAGAGGATGGCGTTGGCCAGTTCCACCGAGCGCACCCCTTCGGCCGCCGGCGCGATGAGCGGTTCGCCGTCGAGGATGGCGTTGACGAAGTTCTGCGTGATGGTGTGGTGTTCGCCCACCTGCACATCCACCGGGATGTCCACATTCCACGTCTCTGGCTTGGCGAAGCCCGCCTTCGACGTCTTGCTGAACTGGATCATCGAGCTTTCGTTGCGTGTGAACGTCAGCTTGCCGTGTTCCAGCACGACCTTGCCGCGTTCGCCGATGAGTTCGAGGCGATTGGTGCCGGGGGCTTCGCCGGTGGAGGTGATGAACACGCCGGTGCCGCCGTTGGGGTAATCGAAGAACGCGGAAACATTGTCCTCGACCTCGATGTTGTGGTAGCGGCCGAGCTGGCAGAAGCCGCGCACGCGTGAGGGCATGCCGCAGAACCAGGTGAGCAGGTCGAGGTTGTGCGGGCATTGGTTGAGCAACACGCCGCCACCTTCGCCCTTCCACGTCGCGCGCCAGCCGCCGGACGCGTAATAGGCCTCGGTGCGATACCAGTCGGTGACAATCCAGTTGGTGCGGACCACTTCGCCGAGTTCGCCGTCGGTGATGAGTTTCTTGATGCGCTTGTAACGCGACTCCGTGCGCGACTGGAACATCGCCGAGAAAACCAGCTTCGGGTTCGTGTGCGCGTTGAGCAGGCGGTCACAATCGGCCTTGTGGACGGAAATGGGTTTCTCGACCAGGACATGGATGCCGTTCTGGAGGGCGTCGATGCCGATGGTGGTGTGCAGGAAATGGGGCGTGGCAATGATGACGGCGTCCACCTCGCCGGAGCGGATCATCTTCTCGCTGCTGTCGAAGGTTTTGAGCTGCTGGTAATTGGCAAGGTTGGCGGTGAAGGAATCGCTGGCGGCGGTGAGCACGGCGCGGTTGACCTTGTTGGCGAGGAGGTAAGCGGCGTGGAACTTGCCCATGTTGCCCATGCCGACGATGCCAATGCGAACTTTGTCCATAGTGTGCAGCAGTTGATATCCGTGAGGGGCGGAGTATCCCCGGCAGCGCCGGGGCGGGCAAGGATTTTTGCGGGCAATGGGCAGACAGAAAGATTTGCAGACAGAAAAATGAAAGGGACATTGCGACCGTTCCCCTCCTGGGAGGGGCAAGGGGTGGGTTTCCCCGCAAATCCCAGCGTTTCAAATTT
>JBFMBT010000367.1:0-6216 GCA_040754875.1 Verrucomicrobiota bacterium
CTTTTCCAATCCCCACAGCCTCGCCCGCGACGCCGCGGGCAAGGAAATCCCCGGCGCCTCCGGCAAGCGCGAGAATCTTTCCGTCAAACTCAGCCGTGACGACGGCCGGACCTGGCCTGTCAACAAGGTGTTGGAAGCCGGCCCCAGCGCTTACTCGGACCTGGCCGTGCTGCCCGATGGAACCATCCTCTGCCTCTACGAAGCCAGTGACCGGATTAAAATCGCGCGCTTCAACCTCGAATGGCTCACAGAAGCCGCGCCCCAATAAGCAAAAATGAACCCCCTTCTCCCTCACTCCGAACTGCTCCAGCTCAAACGCTGGAACACACCCACCATCTACAACGGCTGGGAACAGATCACCCGCCACAACCCCGGCCGCGACGCCTTCAACCTCGAGGAATGCCGCGACTTCATGCCGCAGATGGGTCCCATGGTCGGCTACGCCGTCACCGTCGTCATCCAGCCCGGCAATCCTGAACATCGCAAAACCAATCCCAACGCGTGGGCCGAATATCGCGCCTATGTCGCCAGCGTGCCCGGACCCAAAATCGTCGTCGTGCAGGACCTCGACAAACCGCACACGCTCGGCGCGTTCTGGGGCGAGGTCAACAGCAACACCCATCGCGCCCTCGGTTGCGTCGGCACCATTACCGACGGCGCCATCCGCGACCTCGACGAGATGACCAATGCCGGCTTCAAGGCCATCGCCCGCCGCCTCTGTGTCGGCCACGCCTTCAATCATCCCGTGCGCTGGAATTGCGAGGTCGAAGTCTTCGGCCGCAAGATCCAGCCCGGCCAGCTCATTCACGCGGACAAACACGGATTCCTCGCCATCCCGTCCGGCGAGGAACAGGGCCTGCTCGATGCCGCCCGTTTCATGGACGCCAACGAATGCCACACCGTCATCCCCGCCGCGCGTGACAGCTCCGGCAAATCCGCCGCCGAAATCCTTGCCCAACTTGCCGCCGCCGGCGCCGCCTTCCGCCAGGCCGCCCAGGAAAAATTTTCCCGCAAAGGCGAATGGTAAAATTTGACCGCCAGCCCCGGTTATGGGAAGCTTCGCCTGTCGATTTCGGGACGCCTTTCGCGTCCCCAAGGCGGTGAAGAATATGCAACCCAAAGTTGCCACAACGATATGTAGCAATCCCGCTCGGCGGGATGAGTCGGCTCTGACCCCAGAGCCGTCTTTTGCCCGCGAACCCGCCTGTTGTCCCGGCAAACCCGATGCTGTTCCCCTCCTGGGAGGTTCATCGCGAGCCTCACTCCTCATTCTCGCCCCACGCGGCATACGATGCTCCCTCTCCCCAAGGGAGAGGGCCGGGGTGAGGGGGAAGGGAGCACCATTATATCCACGATTTCTAAATCATGGAGACGGACCGAGGGTGAGGGGGGGTGGTAATGTCTTGCCGCGTCGCACTCCATTCAGCGTGGAAAATGATCTTTCCTCTGATTTACCTCGCTTGGTCGAAATAACCGGTAATTACCGGTTATTCCCGCATATTCGGGGGGAGGGGGGAGTCCCGTCTCACCTAATCCCACCTCTCCGCCGCGCACCGTCCCTCGGCGCCAGCCACCCCCTTCCGCCACAGGCCGCCAAAATCCACCTAAATCCACATAACGCCCCCCTCCAAAATATCCGTGGCAGCCGACGTTCGGAGGCTCTGATTCCAGAACCACCCATGACCCGGAAACTCCCCCACGAACCCTGTGCCCCTAACAGGCATCCCCCTCAAACGCATCACGAATCACGCATCACGCATCACGAACCTTGCCTTCGGCCTTCACATCCGGCCATCATCGCGCATCACCCGCTGATATGAAAACCTGCAGCCACCCATTGCGCACCGCCCTCAAGCTCGTCGTGACCATGCTGGCGTGCCTGTTCTTCACAGCCGCCCAGGCAGCCCCCGCCAAACCCAATGTCATCCTCATCCTCGCCGACGACCTCGGCTGGACCGACCTCCGATGCTTCGGCAGCGATCTCTACCAGACGCCGCACCTCGACCGCCTTGCGCGCGACGGCATGAAGTTCACCCAGAATTATTCGGCCTGCACCGTTTGCTCGCCCACGCGCGCCGCCTTGATGACCGGCAAATATCCCGCCCGCCTCCACATCACCGACTGGATCCCCGGCCTCATGCCCGACAACCCCAGGCTCCTCGTGCCGGACTGGACCAAATTTCTCCCGCTCGAAGAGACCACCATTGCCGAAGTCTTCAAATCCGCCGGTTACACCACCGCCAGCATCGGCAAATGGCACTTGGGCACCGAGGAATATTATCCCGACAAAAACGGCTTCGACCTCAACATCGCCGGCACCGACAAGCCCGCCCCGCCCACCTATTTCGCCCCGTGGAAAATCCCCACGCTTTCCGAAGGCAAGGCTGGTGATTACGTCACCGACCGCCTCGGCGAAGAAGCCGTTCAATTCATTGAGCGCACCAAAGACAAACCGTTCTTCCTCTACCTGCCTCATTTCGCCGTCCACACGCCCATTCAGGGCAAAACCAATCTCGTCGAAAAATATCGCGCCTTGAAGCGCGCCGGCTTGAACCATTCCAACGCGGTTTATGCCGCGATGGTCGAAAGCATGGACGACTCCATCGGCCGCATCCGCGCCAAGCTCGAGGAACTCCAGCTCGCCGGACGCACCATCATTGTTTTCACCTCGGACAACGGCGGGCGCATCACGGCGGGCACGACTTCCAACGCCCCGCTGCGTTTCGGCAAAGCCTCCGCTTACGAAGGCGGCGTGCGCGTGCCCTTGATCGTGCATTGGCCCGGCGTCACCAGGCCCGGCTCCGTCAACGACACGCCTGTCATCACCATGGACATCTTCCCCACACTTGTGGAAATGTGCGGGTTCGGAGTCCCGGCTTCAGCCGGTTCCCCCACCGGCGCTCCTGGCCGCGATGGCGTCAGCCTCGTCCCGTTGCTGCGCGGCGCCGGCAAACTCTCGCGCACCGAACTCTTCTGGCATTACCCCCACCACCAGCATTATCAACTCGGCGGCGCGATGCCCTACGGCGCGATCCGTTCCGGCGACTTCAAGCTCATCGAATTTTACGACGACCGGCGCGTCGAGCTTTACAACCTTCGCAATGACATCGGCGAAAAGAACGACCTCGCCGCCAGCATGCCCGACAAAGTGAACGCACTCCGCTCCCGTCTCCACGCCTGGCGCAAAGACGTCGGCGCGCAAATGCCCGTGCCCAATCCCAAATACGACTCCGCGAAACCCCAATACACCCCGCCTCCACCCAAAGCCAAAGCAAAGGGAACGAAATAATGAAGGGACTTCCATCCGGGACAAATTCCATGAATCTTGTAGCAGCCGAGGTAACGAGGCTCCAACTTACGAGTCACCACCGACTGCATTCTTCAACCCGCGCTCGAATTATCAACGCGCTCGATTTCGTCTCCCTCTCCCCAAGGGAGAGGGCCGGGGTGAGGGGGAAGGGAACGGCATTTTGTTCGCAGTCACAAAAATCATGCGAAGTGGGGCAGCGCATCGCCCCTCCCGCAGCCCCGCGATCACCGCGTCCCACTGGACACTGCACACTGAATACTGAATACTTCCTCCTCTTCGCCCTCGCTCTGCTCACAACCTCGCTCTCCGCCGCCGACCTCCGCATCTCCACCGACTTCGAAGGCGCCTCCGCCCGTGTCACCTCCATTGATCAAGACGCACGCACGATTCGTTTCATGCCCGGCGGCGATCCCCAGCGCGGCTGGCCTTGCTGGTGGTATTTTCGCGTGGACGGCTTGGGCAAGGACGAGCGCCTCACGCTCAGCCTGACGGGCAGCGACCGTCCCGCGCGCAACAGCGGCAAGGACACTGGCAAACCACTGGCATCAGGATGGGCCATGCCCGCCCGCGCCGCCTTTTCCACCGACGGCAAAACCTGGCAACACACCGCGCCCGGCAAACGCGAAGGCGCCGCCATCCGCTACGAAGTCACCGGCGCCGCCGGCCCGTTATGGGTCGCCTGGGGCCCGCCCTTCACCCCGCGCGACACCGACGCCATGCTCGCTGAAGCAACCAAGCGTCTGCCCGCCGCCAAATCATTCGAGCTGGCGAAAACGCGCGAAGGCCGCTCCGTGCGCGGCCTGCATGTGAACGAATCCAAAGGCCCGAACGTTCCCGCCATCTGGGTACACGCCCGCCAGCACGCCTGGGAAAGCGGCGCCAGTTGGGTCGCGCGCGGATTCGTCGAATGGCTCACCAGTGATGACCAGGACGCCCGCTGGCTCCGGTCGCAGGCTGAAATCTTCATCGTCCCCATCATGGACGTGGACAACGTCGCAACCGGCAACGGCGGCAAGGAAGCCGCTCCCCGCGACCACAATCGTGATTGGGACGAAAAGCCCGTCTATCCCGAAGTCGCCGCCGCCCAGCAGCGCCTGCGCGAGTTCACCATGGCGCAACGCCTCGCCTTGTTCATCGATTTGCACAACCCCGCGCCCGGCGATGCGCGCCCCTTCTTCTTCGTCGGCCCGGACGAATTGCTGCCCGAACCAGCCCGCACGAATCGCGGGAAATTCCTTTCCCTCGCCCAGGCGCATATCAACGGCCCGCTGCCGGTAGAAGCGAAACCCCGCGTCACCGGCCCCGGTTATCATCCGCTCTGGCGCCAGATCAGCGGCCAGTGGGTCAACGCCAATGGCAACCCGCATACTGTCGCCGTCTGCCTGGAAACTTCCTGGAACACGCCCAACAGCACCACCGATGGCTATCGCACCGTGGGCCGCCAGCTCGGACTGACCGTGGCCGAATACTTCCGCCCAACCAAATCGCAACCGTGAGTAACTCCCCGACCTCGCAACTCTCTCGTACCGCGTGGCTCGTCGTCGCGCTGCTGTGGCCCGTCGCCCTCCTGAACTACCTCGACCGCCAGATGCTCGCGGCGATGAAGTTTTCCGTGATGCAGGACATTTCCGACATCGGCACCGAGGCCAATTGGGGTCGCATGCTCGGCCAGTTCAAATGGGTGTATGCCTTTCTAAGCCCCATCGGCGGTTACATCGCCGACCGCTTCAGCCGTCGCCTCACCATCTGTTGCAGCCTGTTCGTCTGGTCCGCCATCACGTGGGTCACCGGCCACGTCACCACGTATGACGGCCTGTTGCTCACCCGTTCGCTCATGGGCATCAGTGAAGCCTTCTACATCCCCGCCGCCCTTGCGCTCATCGCCGATTTCCACACCGGCCACACCCGTTCGCGCGCCGTCGGCCTGCATCAGATGGCCATTTACGTCGGCGTCATCATCGGCGGCTTCAGCGGTTACGTGGCGGACGCGCCCACGCTCGGCTGGCGGTTCGCGTTCGATGCCTGCGGCATCGCCGGCATGGTTTACGCCGTGCCGCTCGCCTTCCTCTTGCGCGATGCGCCAAAATCCGCCTCCGCTGTGGCGAAACCTTCCGTCGCCCAATCCGCCAGGGAACTGCTCACTAACGGCGCGTTCATTTTGCTTGTGCTTTATTTCACGTTGCCGGCGCTGGCGGGCTGGGTGGTGCGCGACTGGATGCCCGCCATCCTCAAGCAACAATTCAACATCAGCCAGGGCGTGGCCGGTGTCGCCGCCACCAGTTCGTGGCAGACCGCCGCGATCCTTGGGGCCATCGGCGGCGGTTGGCTCGCCGATCGTTGGATGCGCACCAATGACCGCGGCCGCATCTACGCCAGCGCCATCGGCATGGGGCTCATCATTCCCGCCATCTTTGGCGTGGGCAACGCCTCCACGCTCGCCATCGCGATTGGATTCCTCGTGCTCTTCGGCATCGGCTGGGGTTTCTTCGACTGCAACAACATGCCGATTCTCTGCCAGATTGTGCGGCCCGAACTGCGCGCCACGGGCTACGGCATCATGAACCTCGTGAGCATCAGTTGCGGCGGCCTGGCCGACTGGGGCTTCGGGGCGTTGCGCGACCAGCAGGTGCCCCTCAACGCCATCTTCGGCGTCTTCGCCGGCATCGCCCTCATCTCCGTCGTCCTCGTCCTCCTCATCCGCCCCCGCAAAACCGAAACGCCATGAACCGGGGACCAAAACCAGCATCTTGGAGTGCGCCCGTCCCCGGGCGCAGCAACGTCGCCAACGAAAGGCGTGTGGAACTTCAGGGCCGCGAGTACACGCCTTGTTTGGAGTTCACGCTTCAGCGTGTGGGCGAGGCGTCCTTCCGCAAGCTGAAGCTTGAACTCCAAACCAGAGTAGAACC
>JBFMBT010000368.1:0-6164 GCA_040754875.1 Verrucomicrobiota bacterium
TTGTGCCCGTGGGTGGGTGGGGGGGGGGGGGGGGGGCCGCCCCGCGGCGATGTGGCAAACCTGCACCTCTCGAGCGCAAACCCAGCAACGTCGCGAACCGCCTCCCCAATCGCAAATCGCAAATCCAAAATCGCAAATTTCATTTTCCTTCTTTCGCCCACTGTTTCATCAACGCGATGTTTTTCTCAAGCACTTCGTCGCGCCCGCCCTTCTTCTTGTTGACATCGCCCAGATACACCGCCATGTCGCTGTCGTACATCCTTTCCGACTCGGGGCCGTGGTCGTTGGTTTCCTTGATCCAGCGGTCGAGGCGCCCGCGCAATTCCGTCGGCGCCTTCGCGTGCGCCGCGTCGCCCGCCAGGTTGCGCACCTGCCAGCGGTCTTTCTGCCATTCGTAGAGTTCCTCCGCCGGGCGCGTGGGTGAGAACAGCAGCTTCTCCTGAAGGTCGTTCAATTTGCCCTCCGCGTGCAGTCTGCGGAGCGCGATGACGATGTCCTTGCCGTCCTTGTAAGCGTTCGGCTGCAAATGCGGGCGCAGCGGATAAAAATTGCGGATGTACAAGTATTGCCCCGTGCGCACCGACCGGATGCGTTCCACCGTTTCATCGCACCGATCGCGCGCGGCAAACACGGCGTCGCGCGGCTGGTAATTCTTCGCAAACACGTCGCGGCCCTGCATCGACTTCGGAATCGCAATGCCCGCCGCCGCCAGCGAAATCGCCGCCATGTCGATGTGCTCGATCAAATCCTCGCGCACCTTGCCCTTCGCAATGCCCGGCCCGCGCACCACGAACGGCACACGCGTGCCTTCATCAAACAGGAACTGCTTCCCGCGCGCGTGGCTGATGCCGTGGTCCGTCATGAAGATGACGAACGTCTCGTCCAGGATGCCTTCCTTCTCCAGCCGCGCGAGCACATCGCCCACATGCTTGTCCGTGAAACGCACCGCGTCAAGATACGCCGCCCAATCCTCCAGCAACACCTGGTCGCGCGGATAATACGGCGGCAACGTCACATCCTCGGGCTGCGTGGCCTTGCCGAACTCCTGTTTGGCGCGCTCGGCCAGGCGGCGCGCACTTTCGATCGAACCGCCGCGCAATTTCCCGCCCGCCAGTTGCACCTGCATGAAAAACGGCTGGCCCGGCTTGCGGCCTGCCCAGTCGTTGCCGTGGTAAATCGACTGGTTCCATTCAAAATTATAATCGGTCTTGCCCAGCCCGCCACCAGCCTTGGCCTTCTTGCCCGCGCGATCCGCCGCCGCCAGCCCGCTGCCGATGCAGGTATAATAACCGGCCTGCTGGAACAGCGCCGGCACCGGCGCCACGCCCGCCGGCAGATGAATCTTCTCCACTCCGCGCCCGCTGCGATGCTGATGCGCGCCGATGCTCGTCTGGTACATCCCCGTGATGAGCGCCGAGCGGCACGGCGAACACACTGGCGCCGTCACAAACGCCTGCGTGAATTTCGTTCCTTCCCGCGCCAGCCGGTCCACATGCGGCGTCTGAATCGTCTTCTCACCGTAACACGAGAAATTCGCGGACATGTCATCCACCACGAACCAAAGCACATTCGGACGTGTGGCGGCGAAGGCGCTGGCGGTGTTTAAACTCCAAATTCCAAACACCAAACTCCAGAGAAACAACAAGGGGAAAATCCGAAGGACGAAGGACGAATGACGAAAGAAGTCCGAAGGACGAAAACCGAATGCCGAAACACTCTCACCTTGCCCACACGCAACGAAATTCCGTCCCAGCGCGCACGCTTCGAATACAAATCCTTCGGCATTGCAAACCGATCGTCCCGGACCGCGGCTGTCCTCAGCCGCAGCGTGTCGCGAGCAAGGGTGGGTCGGGAGGTTCGTTTGGGAGCGTGTGTGTTTGGCGTCGCCCGGATATGCCGCGAAAGCCAATCCATCGTGGCGGTTGCATTTCGCGCGCTGCGGCTGAGGACGGCCGCGGTCCGGCAAAGGCGTTGCCAACTTCGCGACCCGGCCAACCACTTCCCCGATCGCAAATCGCAAATCTAAAATCGCAAATTTCATTTCTTCTTTTTCTTTCCACCCGGCTGTTCCGCCAACGGCCCCGCCAGTGGCGGATGTTCAAACGCCGGGTCCGCCGACACGCGCGGGTCATTCGCGCCTTTCAACACGCCCATCAACTGGCCGTTCAATTGCTCGCGCGCCTTCGCATACTTCGGGTTGCTCGCCACGTTGTTGATTTGGTGCGGGTCATCCTTCAACACATACAGCTCCTCGCGCGGCCTTTTGTCGAACGCCAGTTGATAAAACCGCGCCCATTGCGGGTCGTTGCGATTCGCCACCAGCCATGCTTTCGTCGGACTCGCGTCCATGTCCATGAACGTGACGAACGTGTCCTCGGTCATCGACTCCACGCTCGGCGTCTTGCCCCCGTCCAGATTGAACGGGTCGCCCATCGGCCAGCGGTCCGCCATGAAATTGAGGATGTACAAATAATCCTTCGTGCGGATGGCCCGTTGCGGATACGGCACAAACCCCGCGCGCGCCGCCGCCACATGCCGCTCGCGACCCACCACCACATATGTCCGTTGCGGGTCCACCAGCCCGGTCTTCGAGGACTTCAAGACATTCATGATGCTGCGGCCCGTCATGACTTCGGGCGGCTTCACCCCGCCCGCTTCCAGAAACGTCGGCGCCAGGTCCATCAGATTCACGAAATCATCCACCACGCGCCCGCCCTTGGCGCCGGCGCCGCGCACCGCCAGAGCCACATTCACGCCGAAATCGTACAGATTGCATTTGCCATACGGAAAACCGGGCGCTCCGTGGTCGCCGCTGACGACCAGCAGCGTGTTGTCCAGTTCGCCCAGTTCCTCGAGCTTCTTCAACATGATGCCCACGCCCGCGTCGAACGCCTGCGCCTCGCCGAAATAATCCGCCAGATCCTCGCGCACCTCGTGCACGTCCGGCAGGAACTTCGGCAGCTTGCCCTTCAAGCTGTCCGGCTCGATGCCCCACAACGCCTTGCCCGAGCCCTTGATCCATTTGCGATGCACCTGCGTGGGCCCGAACCAGTAGCAAAACGGCTGGCCCGGCTTGCGCGCCGCCAGGAATGCCTCCAGATTCCCCTTCACCTCGTCATACAATTCCTGTTTCGCCGCCGCCACGCCTTTGCCCGCCGCCACCATCTTCGTCACGTTCTGCGAGAACTGGTTGTAACGGCCGCCGCCGCTTTCATAGCCCGTCTCATTGCCACCGTAAGGCGCGTCGTTGGGCGTGCCCGGACTCCACACCTTGTAAGTCTGGCCGATGTGATAACCCGCCTCCTTCAGCAACAGCGGGAACGACGGAATCTTCGCGTCCCAGATGGCGCCCTGCAAAATCGCCGCGCGGCCCGTGCGCCAGAAATACTGGCCCGACAACAACGCGCTGCGGCACGGCGTGCACGAGGGCGCATTGACGAACGCGTGCTTGAACAAAACCCCTTCGCGCGCCACGCGATCGATGTTCGGCGTCTTGATAACATCATTCAACGTGCCGGGGCCATCGACCTTCGCGTAGATGCTGGCGTAGCGGCCCCAGTCATCGGCGAAGCAGAAGAGGATGTTGGGCCGCTTGGCGGCGGCGGGGGCGGTGATGGCCGGGAACAACAACGCGGCGCAGAGAAACAGGCTGGGAATTCGCATAACAGGTGTGCGCCAATTCAGCGTGCCGGCGGCGCATCCGTCAATCTTCGAATTCTCCTCCGCCTGTCCAACGTCTGGACAACCAGTGTCCTGTGCATGGCATTGCCGCGGAAGGGTTTGTAGGACAAAAGGCGACAACATTTTCTGCCGTTAGGGCCGGACGGTTCTGATTTTTTGCGCTGTCTAAGGGTTTCCCGTACAAACCTCTAAGGCGTTCCCCGAATTTTGCCGATAAGCGGTGGTTGGCACGAGTGCTGCGAGTGGGGAGGCGTTCGTTGAAAGCACCGCTATGAACCGTCAGTTACAATTCGTCCGTGACGCCCGCGCGCATTGCGCGGGGTTCGTCCGATCCCAATCTCCACCGAAGCATGGTCGCGCGCGCAATCGGCGCGGCCCGGCGGAAGTGTAGAATCGTTCACAGCCCGGAGGCTTTCGGCGCATTGCGCAGCCATTATGTCCACGTCCATGCTTAGTCCGTTCAAAACCAGCACATGCCGCTTTGCGGCGGCGGTCCTGTTGGGTCTCGGCGGCGATTTGCTCGCGCAGCAAACCGCCGGCCCGGCCTCGCCGGAAGACATCAAGCCGGTGAACCGCTTGAATGCGTTCGACCACCTCAGTCTTGAGGATCTGGTCACCATCAAAGTGACATCGGTGAGCAAGCGGGAGACGAGCATTCATGACGCGGCGGCGGCCATCACCGTCATCACGCAGGAAGATATCCGGCGCTCGGGGTTGACGTCGATTCCCGAACTGCTGCGCCTGGTGCCGGGCATGAACGTGGCGCGCATCGACGGCGACGAATGGGCGGTGAGCGCGCGCGGGTTCAACGCGCAATGGGCCAACAAACTGCTGGTGCTGGTGGACGGCCGCAGCGTGTACACGCCGGCGTTCAGCGGCGTGTTCTGGAACACGCAGGATTTGGTGCTCGACGACCTGGAGCGCATCGAGGTGATTCGCGGGCCGGGAGCGACGCTGTGGGGCGCCAACGCGGTCAACGGCGTCATCAACATCATCACCAAGAGCGCCAAGGAAACGCAGGGCTTCCTCATGACCACCAGCGCGGGCACGGAAGACCAGCCGGCGGCGGCCATCCGTTACGGCGGCAAGCTGGGGGACGGGCTGTATTACCGCACGTATGTGAAGTATTTCAATCGCGAGGGATTGGTGGATGCCGCAGGCAACCCGATGCCGGACGACTGGGACATGACGCGCGCGGGGATGCGGCTGGACTGGGAGCCTTCCACCGACAACCGCTACACGTTGCAGGGCGATTATTACTATGGGCACTCGTATGAAATCGTGCGCGTCACGACGTTGACGGCTCCGTTCAGCCGGACGTTCAACGCCAATTACCTGAACAAAGGCGGCAATGTGCTGGGCCGGTGGACGCACGATTTTTCGGACTCGTCGCAACTGACGCTGCAAACGTATTACGACGGGTTCGTCAACCAGAACGGCACCACCACGGAAAAGCGCGACACATTCGATTTTGATTTGCAGCACAATTTCGAGCTCGGCGAACGGCACAACGTGGTGTGGGGCCTGGGCTACCGCTACACGAAGGACAACCTGGCCTCGGAGATTCGTTGGACGCCGCAGAGCGCGCACGACCAGCTTTACAGCGCGTTCGTGCAAGACGAAATCACGCTGATTGAAGACCGGCTGAAGCTGACGCTGGGGAGCAAGTTCGAATACAACGATTACACGGACTTCGAAGTGCAGCCCAGCGGGCGGCTGCTGTGGACGCCCACGGAACGGCAGTCGGTCTGGGCCGGCGTGTCGCGCGCGGTGCGGACGCCGTCGCGGTTTGAGTCCGGCTCGCGCCTGAACATCTTCGCCTTCCAGCCGGGGCCGTTTGCGCCGGTGATGCTGGGCACGCTGGGCGGCAATCCGAACATCCAGTCCGAAGAGCTGTTCGCCTACGAACTCGGGTACCGCATCAACCCCACGGACCGGTGGACATTCGACATCGCGGGATTTTACAACGTGTATGACGGGCTGGTGGATTACCTGGCGGCGCCCGCGTTCTTCGAGGCAACGCCCCCGCCGGCGCACACGGTGATTCCGTTGGTCGCGCAAAACAGTCTCAGCGGCGAAACCTACGGCGCCGAGCTGACGGCCCAATGGCAGGCCACGGATTACCTGCGCCTGACGGCCGGTTACACGCATCTGCACATGCGACTGCGCCCGAACCAGTCGGAGGAAGCCGTCAGCCCGGAGCATCAGGTGCATCTGCGCGCGTATCTGGACCTGCCGCGCAACGTGCAACTCAACGGCGCGATTTATTACGTGGATCATACCCGTCCGCTGGCGAGCAACCCGGCGGTGCCCGCGTACTGGCGGCTGGACCTGGGCGCCACGTGGCGCCCGACCAAATCGCTGGAGGTCGGCATCTTTGGGCAGAACCTGCTGGACAATCATCACCCGGAATTCACGAGCCAGAAGGCGACGGTGAATTCGGAAGTCCCCCGGGGCGTTTACGGCAAACTCACGTGGCGGTT
>JBFMBT010000369.1:0-6131 GCA_040754875.1 Verrucomicrobiota bacterium
CCGGCACGGGGGCCTTCGCCGGGTTTCTGTGCGGACTGGCCACGACCATCACGTTGTTCGCGATGAACCAAAAATCCATTTACGAAAGCATGAACTGGCGTCCGCTGTTTCAGATTGCGGAACCGTTTCTTTACTTTTCGGTGTGGGGATTTCTGGTGGCGTTTGCGGTCGTCGCGGTTGTGAGCTTGATGACGCCGCCGGAGCCGGAAGAAAAACTGCGGGGACTGGTTTATTCGAGGAGAGGAAGCGCATGACGCCGTTGCACTCCATCGGGGACATGATTCGGAACGCGCTGCTGCATGTGCCGCTGGGCGCGGCGCGCGCGTTGTTCCTGCTGGTGCTGGTGGCGCTGCTGGTCTGGGTGCTGCGCCTGCCGCGCGGCCAAACGTCGCCGGGCGAAGGGCAGGTCAAGCTGAGCGAGAATCTGAAGCTTTGGACAGCCGTGACGCTGGGGATACAGATCGCGATTTACGCGCTGCTGTGAGGCTCACGGCAAAGGCACAACTTTGACCGTGACGTCCTTGGTAAACTCGGCCTTCATCTGAACTTCTGGCGCGCCTGGTTGGGAGACGCCCCGAGCGGAAAAAGAAATGTTCATGTCCTGGCTTTGTTCAGCATCGGGTAGAGTCGCGTTCAAGGGGAACTTGCCGTCGAGCCGCCAGGTCATCGACCCTTGTTCAAGTTTCAATCCCGACGGGAGTCGGCCCACCATGTCGCTGGTCACCTTGCCTGTGATGTGAAGGGAATCGCGGCTGTCCAGCTTGACCAATCCCTTAAGGGTCATGGTGCCGCTCATATCACCCACTTCATAATCCTTCGTCCGTGCAAAAAACTCCTGAGTAAGCTGTCTTGTGTCAATCGGCCATGATTCGCCCACTTTCTTTCGTTCCTTTGTGCCAAACATATCATCATCGTTGAACTCACCCGCCTTAAGGGCAATTACCAAGCCGAGCGCGCGCTGCGCTTCGCCCGTGGTCGGCTGGCCATCGATTTGAAAGGCCGTCTTTCCGCCCACGACACTTGCCGAAACCACGGCGCCTTTTGGGAGCAGGTTTTCCGCACGACCGTCCTTCACCTTTTCGAGTCTAACCACCTTGTGTGTTTGTCGTGTACTTTTACCCCTGGCGTCCGCTTCATCGATGGTCAAGGTTGATTCAAAGCGCACGTTGAATGAATCCCGGCTTTCACGCACGATTTGTCCGCTCGCCGTCAGGGTCACTTCCTTCGATTCTTGCGCAGTGGTGATCTGCCTAAAACGCTGACCGACCTTCACGGGCCAAGACATACGGATTTCGTAATCCTGCGCCTGCAATTGAACAGCCAATGCGCACCCCAAGGCGATGGCGAGATTGATCTTCATGGCGATAGTAGGCTGGCATACGCCGCGCAAAATGTCATCCCGAATTGCACCGCAATCGGGTTGCCAAAGGCTTCGCCGCTCGCTTAGGCTCACCTCAATCGTGGTGCTGAACATACATTTCCTGCAATCCACCCGTGCTTCCGTCGTATTGCTTGCGACGCTTGCGTTCTTGGTGTTGTCAGGAACGCTTTCAGGCCAAACCAGCGAGCTGGTTTACGTCAAAAGCAGCACGCGCGAAACCACCCGCCAGGCTTCGCTCCAGGCCACGCGCCAGAAGCTGGGCGAATTCAAGCACAGCCCGTGGCAATTCCTCGGCAAGACCGCCACGCGCGAGGCGCTGAAATTCTCCTCCTCCGGCGAAGTGAATCTCGCCGAGGACGTGCGCGGTATCGGTGGGGTGGCGATGCGCTGGCAGCCGGCCGCGTTGCCGGATGCCGAGTGGGGACACATTGGGGACGGCACCAACTGGCTGTATCGCACGCTCGTATCGGGCCGCGAAACGGATGCCAATTTCACACTCGGCTACGACGCCTTGGTCAAAGTGTATTTCAACGGCATTGATGTAAATTCGTTTGCGACGACGTTTGGCATGGAGGACCGCAAGGCGCAGTTCACCGTCAAGGTGAAGCAAGGCGTCAACCACGTACTCATCTGGTTCGGCGCCGCGCCGTCACCGTTCTTTTATGAGCTGTCGCCGATCAACGCGAACCTGCTCGCGGCGCTGGAGGAACGGCTGGACAAGGATTTTCCGCCCGAAGGCGAGCAGCGTTACTACCGCTTGGAAACGGTTCGCGTGCCGGAGGGCATGGTGCTGGAGGTCGGCGGCCTGGCGATGGCGCATGACGGCAAACGCATCATGGTCGCCACGCGGCGTGGTGAAATCTGGGCCTACACGCCGGGCGCGGAGAAGTGGCATCGGTTCGCCAGCGGATTGCACGAACCGCTCGGCCTGGTTCCCGGCAAGCCGGGCGAATTCTTCCTCTTGCAACGCCCCGAGTTGACGCGCGTCGCCGACACCGATGGCGACGACGTGGCGGACACGTTCCAGACCATCACGGCGGAATGGGGCCTTTCGGGCGGGCATCACGAATACATCTTCGGCCCGGTGCGCGATTCGCAAGGCAATTTCTGGGGCGTCATTTCCGGGCTGGCGGACCGCACCAAGGCGCGCTGGTCGGGTTGGTGCTTCAAGGTGACAGCCGCGGGCGAGTTTATTCCGTGGTCACGCGGCTTCCGGTCGTCCAACGGCATTGGCGTCACGCCGGACGACGAGGTGTTTGTGGCCGAGAACCAGGGCGAATACGTGGGCACGTCGCTGATTCATCATGTGAACAAGGGCGCGTTCCACGGACATCCCATCGGCCTGCTGTGGGACAAGGATTACGGAAAGAACCCGTATGAAGTGCCGATTGAGGAACTGGAAAGCATGCGCAAGCTGCCGGCCATCCTCCTGCCTTACGGGCCGATGGGACAATCGACGTCGCAACCGCTCGTCGATACGACCGGCGGGAAGTTCGGGCCGTTTGCGGGACAGATGTTCGTGGGCGACCAATCCAAGGCCATCGTGATGCGCGTGGCGTTGCAGAAGGTGGACGGCGAGTTCCAAGGCGCGGCGTTTCCGTTCCGACGCGGGTTTCAGTCCGGCAACAATCGGATACTGTTCACAGCGGATGGCAGTCTTTACGTCGGCCAGACGGATCGCGGCTGGGGTTCGGTGGGCGGGCGGCCGTTTGGCTTGCAACGGGTGGTCTGGACTGGCGAAGCCCCGTTGGAAGTGCAAACGATGAAGCTGGTCAAAGGCGGATTCGAATTGGCGTTTACCAAGCCCGTGGACCCGGTTCGGGCGGCCAATCCAGGCAATTACTCATTGCAGCATTACTACTATCCTTACCACGCCAAGTATGGCGCGCCACAGACCGGCAATACGCCGGTAGCCGTCGCCGAGGTCAAGGTGTCAGCCGACGCGAAAACGGTGATACTGGTCGTGCCCGGACTGGTCACGCGCCGCATTTACGAGTTGAATTTGAAGAACTTCCGCGCGCGGGATGGGACGGAGTTGTTGCATTCCACGGCATATTATACGTTGAACCGGCTGGTAAGGTAGGGGATCGAGGACGAGGACGACGAGGACGAAAATCATGGTGCGCGCGGTAGTGGAGGGTGAATTCACTGGCCAAAGTGCGCTTCGACCGCATCAGAGTACCAAAATCACTCAAAACAACCCGTTGACAAAGGCGATTATTTCGCTACTTTGCCCGCCTTTAATTGAATTGAATTATGCCGAATACGAAGTCCGCTGAACGTCAGATGCGCAGCAGCCTGCGCAAGCAAGCCCATAACCAGACGGTGAAGTCCCGCGTCAAAACCCTCGAAAAATCCTTCCTCAGTCTGATTACCGGGGGCAAGAAGGACGACGCGGCCAAGGCGTTGCGCGACGTCAGCTCCGCCCTCGACAAGGCGGTCAAGTCCGGCGTCTTGCGCCGCCCGACGGTGAACCGCAAGAAGTCGCGGCTGACGGCACAGTTGAACAAGGTGAAGTAAGTGATCTTTCCGCCGCATGCAGGCGTCCCACCGGACGCCTGTTTTCTTTTCAGCCCGCAAAGGCTTTCACCTGGGCCGACGGGTGTCTTCTTCCTTCGTCCTTGGCATCCACGACGCTTCAAGACCTTCCCGGTCCACGGCCAACGCGCCAGCGTCTTGGAGTGCGCCAGTCCTGTGGCGCTTTGTTGCGCGTCGTTTGCAACCGGAATGCCCCAACTTCGGGGGAGGGGAAAAACAAATGTCCAATCAGGCGCCTGGGAAATGGTCGGAGCGACAGGATTTGAACCTGCGACGTCTTGGTCCCAAACCAAGTGCTCTACCAGGCTGAGCTACGCTCCGACCCAAGGGGGCGCTACTATCCACGGAACGCGCGCGGTGCGCAATAGTATTCCAAGGAAAGCGGATTTTCGCGCCAACTGGCTCTGCCGAAATAGTTTCCCTTTAAAACCGTTTTCCTTACAGTCCCACCATGCCGTTTAGCAAGTTAGGCCTTTCAGCCCCACTCGTTGAGGGGGTCAAAGCGATGGGTTATGCCGAACCGACCCCCATCCAGTTACGCGCCATCCCGTTGATCCTGGAAGGCCGCGATGTCATTGGCAGCGCTCAGACCGGCACGGGCAAGACTGCTGCGTTCGCGCTGCCCATCCTGTCGCGCTTGGAAAGCCATCAGCACCAACCGCGTGTGCTCATACTGGAGCCGACGCGTGAACTGGCGGCGCAGGTCGAAACCGCGGTGCGCGATTACGCGCGCTTCACCAATTTGCGCGTGGCGGTGATGTATGGCGGCGTCGGCTACGGCCGGCAACGCGAGGCCATCAAGGATGGCGTCGATATCCTCGTGGCGACGCCCGGGCGGTTGCTCGACCACATCCGCGAAGGCGTGATCAAGCTGGATCGCATCCAATTCCTGGTGCTCGACGAAGCGGACCGCATGCTCGACATGGGCTTTCTTCCGGACGTGCGCCGCATCGTGGAACGCTGCCCGCGCGAGCGGCATACGTCATTATTCTCGGCGACCATCCCGCCGGAAATCGAAACGCTCATCCGGTGGGCGATGAAATCGCCCGAGACCATCGAAATCGGCCACCGCCGCACGCCGGCCGAGACGGTCAAGCACGTGATTTATCCGGTGAACTCGGAGCAGAAAACGGCGCTGTTGCTGGAGCTGCTCAACCGCGTGAATTACGACTCGGTGATCATCTTCTGCCGCACCAAGCATGGGGCGGACCGTGTGGCGCATCTGCTGAAGAAGAACAACCACGCCGTGGCCGTGCTCCACAGCAACCGCACGCAACGCGAACGCGAGCAGGCTTTGCGCGGCTTTCGCGATGGACGCTTCGAGGTGCTCGTGGCCACGGACATTGCGGCGCGCGGGCTCGACATCGCCAACGTCAGCCACGTCATCAATTACGATGTGCCGCAGCATCCGGAGGATTACGTCCATCGCATCGGCCGCACCGGGCGCGCCGAAGCGAGCGGCGACGCCTTCACCATCATGATTGCCGAGGAAGGCACGCATGTGGCCGCCATCGAGCGCTTCATCAGCCAGAAGATCCCGCGTGAGAAGCTGGAAAATTTCCCCTACAAATACACCACGCTGTTCGACGAACAGAAGCCAGGCGGCCCGCCCCCGGCCGACCGCCGCGCCCGCGGCGTGCGCCTGACCGGCGGCTACTACTTCGGCCCTGCCCGCCGCCGCCGCTAATCCCCCGGAGTGCGCCCGAGAGATTGTCTATCGAGAATCCTATGGGCGATAATCAAGCCGCCGCCGCCTCAAAACGGCGCCCATCCTTCCTCAAGTGGGTGATTTTGATCGGGCCGATCCTCGGCGTGCTCATCATCATTGGCGGACCGCTCATTCAACGCCAGCGCGCGGCGGCGCAAAAACAATCCTGTATCGCGAATCTGAAGCAAATCGAGGGCGCAATCCACAGCTGGCACCTGGAGAACAAGAAGAGCCAGACCGACACCGTGGACTTCGAAGAGGTATCAAAGCATCTGCGCGGCGGCGTGCCGCCCGTTTGCCCCGCCGGCGGCACCTACACCGTCACGACCGTCAGCGAACGCCCGCGTTGTTCCATCCCCGGCCATACCCTCTAACCGTTTCTCCCCAAGGGTGCGCATGGAGAATCCCAACGCGTGAATTCCTTGAAACGCATCGCGAACGTCTCCCTCTCCCCGGAGGAACGAGGGGGAGAGGGAACAAGGGAGAGGGGTCGTTTTAATTTGT
>JBFMBT010000370.1:0-6098 GCA_040754875.1 Verrucomicrobiota bacterium
GCCGGCGGCCGTGGCGGGATATCCGAGCATCACGGTGCCGGCGGGGTTTGTGATGGGATTGCCGGTGGGGGTGTCGTTTTTCGGGCGGGCGTGGAGCGAGCCGAAGTTGCTGGGGCTGGCGTATGCATTTGAGCAGGCGACGCAGGTCAGAAAAACGCCGCGGTTTTTGATGACGGTTGTTTAGAGGGTTAAACAGTCCTGTAGCCGGTTTTGTCCGACGCAGGGAGCGCGGCGTTCACGCCGCTTCAGCGCCGCTTGTCCAAATCACACTGAAGCGGGCTGAAGCCCGCGCCCCATTCGCGGCAACGGTCTAACTTAAACCCCGCGTTTGTTCAGTGGCCGCAGGTGCAGGCGTATTCGGCGCGTTTGCAGCCGCCGCAGTTGCTGAGGTCGAGGATGAAGCGGAAGTTTTGCGGCTTCGCGCCGGCGGTGGGGCGGAATTGGACGACGAGGTTGTAGCCGTCGCCGGCGGGGAGTTTGGTCTTGCTCACAAGGACAGCGCCCTTCTTCTCGAACTCAATGGAGGCCTTGCCGCTTTTGGCGTCGGCGATCAGGGTCACCGACTGGCCAGTGGCGGGAACAGGTTTCAAATTCGCGTCGTAGAACGTGATGGTGGCGGTGTGGTCCTTTTCGAGAAAGAACTCGGCGCGCGGCTCGGTCTTTTCAAGGAGGCGCCCGCCCTTGGGGCCGGCGGGAACTTTTTTGTCGGCAGCGCTGACCGACAACATTGCAGCGAACAGAATGCCGGTGATGAGATAAGGCAGTTTGGTTTTCATGGAGTTTTGAGGTTTGGAGTTTCTCTGGATGCTTGGAGCTTGAGGGTTGAAGTTTTTCCTTCCATCCATTCGTAAAGCGAGGGCAGCAGGACGAGTGTCAGGAAGGTGGAACTGATGATGCCGCCGATGACGACGGTGGCCAGGGGTCGCTGGACTTCGGCGCCCGCGCCGGTGGCGATGGCCATGGGGACGAAGCCGAGACTGGCGACGAGCGCGGTCATGAGCTTGGGGCGCAGGCGGGTGAGGGAGCCTTCGAGCACGGCCTCGCGCAACGGTCGGCCGGCGTCGCGGAGCTGGTTGATGAAAGTGATGATCATGAGGCCGTTGAGCACGGCAATGCCGCTCAAGGCGATGAAGCCCACCGCCGCGGAAATGCTGAAGGGCAGGCCGCGCACCCACAGGGCCGCCACACCGCCGGTCACCGCGAGCGGCACGCAAGCGAACACGAGCGCGGCCTGGCGGGCGCTGCCAAAAGCGGCGCAAATCAGCAGGAAAATGAGCGCCAGCGCCATCGGCACGATGAGCGTCAGGCGTTGGCGCGCCTCGAGCATCTGTTTGAACTGGCCGGCGAATTCGATTTCGTAACCTTGCGGCAGGGACACGGCGCGCAGCTTTTCCTGTGCTTCGTTGACCCAGGTGCCGATGTCTCGTCCGCGCAGGTTGACCTCGATGCCGACGCGGCGGCGGCCGCTTTCGCGTTCGATCATGTTGACCTGGTCGCGCAAGCGGGCTTCCGCCAGCCGCCCAAGCGGCAACAGGCCCGTTCCATTCACACGCACCGGCAGGCGGGTCAACTCGTCGAGGCGCTCGCGATTGCTTTCGGCCATGCGCACGACGATGTCGTGGCGGCGGTTGCCTTCGTGGAACACGCCCACCGGTTCGCCGCCCAGCGCGGCGGCAACCGTCGCGTTGAGTTCGCCCGCGTGAACATTGCAACGGCGCATGGCGTCGCGATTCGGAATGACTTCCAGCACGGGCGCGGTGCCAAGGTTGTCGCTGTCCAATTCGATTTCAGCGGTGCCGTGAATTTTTTCGAGGATGTCGCGCGATTCGTTGGCGATGCGCTGAAGTTCCGGGAAATCCTCGCCGTAGATTTTCACGGCAATGTCCGAGCGCGCGCCTTCGAGCATTTCGTTGAAGCGCATTTCGATGGGCTGCGTGAAGAGGAAACTAAGACCGGGCACGCGCGTCTGGAGGGTGCGCGTCATGAGTTCGATGAGTTCGTCGCGCGTGATGCGACGGCCGTTGATGGTGCGCCAGCGTTCGAGCGGCGCGAAGGCGAGGAACGTATCGGAAAGATTGGCGCCCATCGGGTCGGTGCCAATCTCCGGGGTGCCGATGCGCGAGAAGACGGCGGCAATTTCGGGAAATTCCTTGAGAATGACCGCTTCGGCGCGGAGCTGGCTGGCCAGGGAACTGTCGAGGCTGGCGCTGGTGGGGCCGACGATCTGGACGACGAGCGAGCCTTCGTCGAGTTGGGGGACGAATTCAGCGCCGAGACGTTGGAACAGGGCGGCGGTGCCGCCGAGCACGGCAAGGGTAAGCAGCAGAAGCACGAACCGGTGGCGCAGGCCCCAGAGGAGAACGGGGCGGTACAGCCATTTGAAGCCGCGCATGAGCCAGGTGTCTTCGATGTCGTAGGGGGTGGACGGACGCGCCGGGCTGGTCGAGGGAGCGGCGTCGTGGGTTTGATCACCCCTCACCCTTGGTCCCTCTCCCCGTTGAGGGGAGAGGGAGACGGATGTGCCGGGCGGGTCGGTGGATATTGGAGCGACGGTTTGTTGAATGTCTTGTTCCCCCTCACCCCGGCCCTCTCCCTTGGGGAGAGGGGGGAGTGGTTGCTGCGATTGGGCGGAGACAAACTCTTTGGGCACGCTGTGGCGGGTGCCGAGGAACCAGACGCAGAGTGTGGGGATGAGGGTGAGCGCGAGGAGCAGGGAGCCGACGAGGGCGAAGATGACGGTGAGGGCCATGGGGTGGAACATTTTCCCCTCGGTGCCGGCCAGGGCGAGGATGGGCACATAGACGATGGTGATGATGGTGACGCCGAACACCATCGGGCTGCCCACTTGTTTGCAGGATTCAAGGACGGAGGAAAGGCGTTCATCGCGATTCAATGCGCGGCCGAGTTCCCGCTGCCGCGAGGCCACGAGACGCACGGCGTTCTCAGCGATGACCACCGCACCATCGACGATGAGTCCGAAATCCACCGCGCCCAGACTCATGAGGCTGCCCGCCACGCCCGAGCGCACCATGCCCGTAATGGCAAAGAGCATGGAAAGCGGGATGGCGCAGGCAACGATGAGCGCGGCGCGCCAGTTGCCCAGCAGCGCGAAGAGCACCGCGATGACGAGCACCGCGCCTTCGAGCAGATTGTTGCGCACGGTGCGGATGGTGCGGTTCACGAGGTCGCTGCGATTGTAGAGTTCCTTGATTTCGATGCCGGGCGGCAGTTTCGCTTGAATCTCGAGGAGTTTTTCGTGCGCGCGCTGGGCGACGAGGCGGCTGTTTTCGCCGGTGAGCATGAGCAGATAGGCGACGACCGCCTCGCGGCCGTTCACGGTGCCCGCGCCGGTGCGAAAGGCGGAGCCGATGACGACGTCCGCCACATCGCGCACGAGGAGCGGCGTCGTGCCGGAGCCGAACTTGATGGGAAGCGCAGCAATTTCCTCGAGGCTCTGCACGCGGCCGAGCGTGCGGACGGTGACCTGTTCGCCGCCCTTGCTCACCACGCCGCCGCCGGCGTTTTCGACGTTTTCGCGAATGACGGAGGCGAGTTCATCAAACGACAGTCCCGCGGCGAAGAGCTTTTGCGGGTCGGGCTGGATGACGATTTGCTTTTCATAGCCGCCGCAGGTTTCGACATCGGCAACGCCGGGGACGCTGCGGAACGCGGGTTTGACTGTCCAATCCTGAAGCGTGCGCAGTTCGAGCAATTGCCCGTAGCGCGTGGGCGGTTTGTTGGTGGCATCGGCGCGGTAATCAAGCGTGTAGAAGAAGACTTCGCCGAGGCCCGTGGAAATGGGGCCGAGCCGCGGCTGCGCGCCGGCGGGCAGGTCGCCGGTGACGCCTTGCAGACGCTCGGAAACCAACTGGCGCGCGCGGTAGATGTCTGTGCCGTCGTGGAAGACCATCGTGATTTGCGAGAGGCCGAACTTGGAGAGCGAACGCACTTCCTCGAGTCCTTGCAGGCCGGCCATCTCGATCTCGATGGGAAAACTGACCTGGCGCTCGACTTCCTCGGGCGAGAGGGCGGGCACGGCGGTGTTGATGACAACCTGGACGTTGGTGATGTCCGGCACGGCGTCAATGGGCAGGCGCAACGCCGACCACACGCCGGCGGCAACCAGCGCGAGCGCGGCGGCCAGAACCAGGACGCGCCGGTGCAGGGCAAATTCGAAAAGTTTGTCGATCATGCCGTTCGCTATTTGCCCGATGGTTTGGTTGGCACGGGGCAGCACGGTGAGCCGCCCTTGAGCGCGCAAAGTTCGATGAGCCAGAGCGAGTCGGCCGCCTTGGTGACGACGGCGTCGCCGGTGTAAAGGCCGTCCGTCACCATGGACCAGCCTGCTTCGGTGACGGCGAGTTTGACCGGCGTGCGGATGAAATGGTCGCCGTTGACGGCGAAGACGAACGCCCCGGCCGCGCCGTGAATGACGGCGGATTCGGGAACGGCGAGCGCGGTGAGGGCGCGGTCGGATGCAAACGTGGCGGTCAGCGTCGCGCCCACGGGGAATTGCTTCGACGCGCCGGCAAACTCGATCAAGGCTTCGGTCTGGCCGGGCGCGTGGTTTTCCAGGCGGATGAGCGCGCCGGTGATGGTGTTTGTGGTCAAGCCGCGGAGTTCCACGGACTGACCGGGATGCAACGGTTTAGCTTCCGCTTCACTCAACCATGCCACGGCGATTGCAGGTTGCGATGCGGTGGCGGCCCGAAAGACCTGCGCCTGTTTGGTGAGGCGCGGCGTGACCGATTTCTCAGCGACTTCCACGGTTTCCACGCCGAGCGTGCGGCGCAATTCATCGGGCAGGCGCACGCCTTTGCCTTCGTGGTAAAGTTCGACTTCATGAGTGTCGTGGGATTCGCCGGACGCGTGTTCGGTTTCGCCGGCGTTGCAACCGGCGAGAAGAACGGCGAGCAAGAGTGGAAGCTTCAAACGCCAAACTTCAAGCTTCAGGAAAGCGGCAAGCATCAATCTCCAAACTGAAGGTTTCATTTCGCGTCCTCCTTTGCGGCGGTGACGGAGGGTTTCAGGCCGGTGAGCAACTCCAGGCGGCTGGCGGCGGCGAGGGCTTCGCGGCGGGCTTCGAGCAGGGCTTCGACGGCCTCCACGTACTGGCGCTGCAATTCGACATAGGTGGCCACGGGCACGGCGCCGAGGCGATAGTGGCGGTCGGCCAGTTCGGCGGCTTCCTGGAAATGTTTGATGGCATCAGGCCGCCATTTGCCCAGCACGCCGAGCGCGTGGTCGTATTTGTGCCAGTAATCCGCGATGTCGCGCTCCAGTTCGCGGCGGGCGGAGGCGAGCGAGGCTTCGGCTTGCGCCCGGCGGGCTTCGGCGACATCGACTTTCGCGCGATTGTTCTGCCAGAGCGGCAGCGGCACGGAAATGGCCACGCCCACGATGCGCTCGCGGTCGCCGGCGTGTTCCTCGCTGATGACGGGGCCGACGGTGAAGGAGGGAAAACGCTCGTTGCGGGCAAGGGCGATTTTGAATCCCTGTTGTTCCAGTTCGGCGGCGCGCAGGCGCAGTTCGAAGTTGTTGGTGGCGGCGGCAGCGTAAAGATCGTCGATCTTTGGCGCGGGACCGAATTGCAACGGGGTTTCGGCGACGCGCAGGGGAGTGGTGGGATTGTGGCCGCGCAGGTAATTCAGTTCGATGGCCAGATGTTCGACGTCGTGCTCGGCCTCGGCGGCGGTATGTTCGGCCTTCACGCCGGAGGCTTCGATGACCCGGGTTTCCAGCAAGGGCGTGAGGCCGGCGGGGTCGCGCGCGACGAGGACTTCGCGCAGTTCGTGGAGGCGTTCCGCGACGATGCGGCTGGCGGCGGCGCGTTGCTGGGCCACGGCGAGATCGTGAGCCACGGCGCGCACGCGACCGGCGAGCGCGGAGCGGAATTGCGCAAGGCCCAGTTCGGCGAGGGCGATGTCGCGATTGGCAATGGCTTTGCGCAGGCCGTTGCGGCCGGGCCATTCGAGGGGTTGCTTGAGGGCGACGCTCCACGCCACGCCTTCGCCGACGAAGCGGTTGGCGGCATCGTGGGCGGATTTGTAGCCGAGGCTGGTTTCGAATTCCGGCGAGGCGAGCTTGCCGGCGTTTTT
>JBFMBT010000371.1:0-5912 GCA_040754875.1 Verrucomicrobiota bacterium
CACCGGATTGTAATTGTCCACCACCCGATGCGTGTGCGCATACAGGCCGGTGAGAATCGACGCCCGGCTCGGCGAGCACAACGACGTCGTCACCATCGCCTTCGGAAAATGCACGCCGCCCCGCGCCAAGCGGTCCATGTTGGGCGTCTCCAGAAACGGATGCCCCATGAACGACATTGCGTCGAAGCGATGATCATCGACCAGGACGAAGATGATGTTGCGCGATTTGGCGATCGGGATTTTCGGCAGGCGCAAATCCGCCGCGTTCGCGATATGTGTCAGGAAGAACGCGATGATGCTTAGCATCGCGCCAACGTGCCAACGGTTGACCAGTCGGGCCGGTTTCTTTCGCCCCTCCGGGGCTTTTGGTTGAACAGGTCTGCTGACCCAGCGATGAATCGCCGGGCTATTTTCGGGCGTCCCTTGCGAGACTGGAGAATGAGCCTCCTCACGTCGGCTGCTACGAATTGTTGAGTTATTTTTCACCACTTCTCGTGCTCCTATGCAATGCCAGGGCCATTTCCTCGACCTTCTTCTTGAATCGCGGATCGTCCGCCAGGTTTCGCAGTTCCTGCGGGTCCGTGTGATGATCATACAGCTCGACGCCTTTTCGTCCGCCATCCCATTCGGTGTAGCGAAACTGCTCGGTGCGCACGCTGCGGCCCATGAAGCCGGCAGACGTTTTCTTTGCGTTGTCGAACGTCCCCACGGGTGCGCCGCGCAATACCTGCGTGAACGCCGGTTTGTTCCATTCCGCGCCCGGATCGTGCAGCAGCGGACGGAGGCTTTGTCCGTCCAATTTTCCCGGCGCTTTCAGCCCGCACAGGTCCGCCAGTGTGGGATACAAATCCACGAGTTCGACCGTGCGCCCGCATGGCCTGCCATTGCCCTTCGCGCCCGGGGCGGCGACGATCAACGGCACGCGCGCCGATTCCTCGAACAGCGTCAGTTTCTGCCAGAGATGCTTGTCGCCCAGATGAAACCCGTGGTCGCTCAGGAACACCACGATGGTTTTGTCCACCAGCTTCAACCGCTCCAGCGCATCGAGCACCACGCCGGCTTGCGCGTCCATGAACGACGTCGCCGCGTGATACGCCTGAATCGCCTCGCGCCGTTGCCGATCGGTCATCGCCTCATGTTCCTTGCGGATGGGCAGGGCAGGGGAGGGGAACCGTTTTTTCAAGTCCGCCGGAATCACCGGCAGCTCGATGCGCTCCAGAGGATGCATTGCAAAATGCTTCTTCGGCGCCACCAGGGGCAGATGCGGACGAAAGAATCCCACCGCCAGGAAGAAGGGCCGGTCGCGATGTCCCTCCAGCAATTTCACTGCCGCGTTCGCGCTCATCCCGTCGGTTTGCTCGCCATCCGCTCCGTCCGCCGCCAGCCAGCTCAGCGTTCCCGCAAAGCGCGCCGCTCCTTCCGCATCCGGTCGCAGGGTGAAAATCCTTTCCTCATCCGCCACGTCGCGCCCCTTGGGGTTGACCACCTTCTCCCACGATGGCACATCGTCAAAGCCATCCGTGCCGATTTGCGCGGGCACCGCGTAGTGAAACAGCTTGCCCACGCGCGCCACGAAATAGCCAGCTTGCCGAAACGCCTGCGGCAGCGTTACCACGTCCGGCTTCACGGTGCGAAAATGCGTGCTGTTGTTCACCACGCCCGAATGGTCCGGCCGCAATCCCGTGAGAAACGACGTGCGCGACGGACTGCACAGCGGATACTGGCAATACGCGCGTTCGAATTTCACCCCGCGCGCCGCCAGCTTGTCGAGGTTTGGTGTTCTGGCCAACGGGTCACCGTAACAACCCAGGCGCGTGTTCAGGTCATCGGCGACAAGGAAGAGGACGTTTGGGCGCTGGGCGGCGTGGGTTGAGCCAAGTTGCACGATGACCAGAACAAGCACCGGGATTAAACAAATGCGGGTCATCGGTTAACTGATCCAAGTTTCCAAGACTCTTACGAGAGTCCATTTCCCGTTTCGTTTATGAAAAATGAGGTCGTATCCTTGGCCGGCGAGGGGGCCGTTGGTCACGCTCGCGCGAACCAGTGCCTTGTCGCCGCTAAAGTTCCAAACGATTGAACCGTAGGCAAAATTGCGGGCACGAGGACTCAAACATAAGCCGGCGTGTCCGATAGCTACTCGTATATCAGCGTCAGAGATTGCAGCCGCATTCGGATTGGTGTCAAGCGAGAGACCCTGCGGGTGTTGGTCCGGGCGTGAGGTGGAGCCCGTGCGTATGCGATATTTGGGTGCCGGAGTATCCTCGATTTCGATGCGCGTTACCCAGTAAGCGGCCAGCTTGCCGATGTCACGGTCGTTTTGGAATTTCTTCAATGCGGGAAGGATTTGATCGCCTCTGGAAAAGAGCACATTTCCGGCAGCGTCGCGGTACTTAGCCAGCCAATAATTCATTAAGATGTCGCGCAATCCTTGTTCCAATTCTGCTCCGGAAGAATGGAGCATCCGTTCCACGTCCGGGTTCCAAAACTGATTCGAAACTACATGCCAGTGGTTCGTTGCACCGTAGCACTTAATGGCCTTCACGTAGCCGCCCTTTATTATGTCCAGCCGCAAATTCCTTGAATCGGCCCGTTGAATCTTCATGGAGTAATTCCCTGCCAAGTCCGTGCTTGAACTGGCCAAGGCGTTCTGGTTGGAGTTTTTCGCGCGAAATGTGATATCGTATACTTCCACCAGTGCATTGGTAACGGCGTTCCCCCGTGTGTCGAACACCTGGCCCGAAACTGTAATTGACTGGTCGTTGGCAGTGTAGGCGCTGCGTGTGGCACACCCCGCCAGACAGCTCAAGACAAGCAAGACCACGACACAGCGCGCCGCATGGCGAGTTCCGAGCAAGGCGGCGGGCACCTGCCAAAGATGGCTTCTGCGACCCCTCCGGGGTCGTTGGCTCTGCGGACCGGTTCCGGGGGTATCGCTCGCGGACTCGCTCAACCCCCGGCTAATTTCTGGCAACCTTTCAGGTTGCTCCAAAGCGTGCCAGAACCTGAAGTGCGCCCTTCGCGCGCGCCGGTGCCTGCCGCCCGTGGTCCAACCCAGTGCGTCGTGATTCAGCTTGCGCATAACTCGTCACACACCCGCATCCTCACTTCTTCTTTTTCTGCTGCTTCGCCTTCCCCGCCGGCGGCGTCCAGATGCCCGCAGGCCAGTTTTGTTGCACCAGTTTCTTCAAACGCGCCACGGTGTCGGCGTGCTTCGCGTCGTTCACCAGGTTCTTGAATTCCTGCGGATCATTCTGGATATCGTATAATTGCGCGCCGCCTTTGCCGCCGTCCCATTCGATGTAGCGATATCGCCCGTCGCTCACCGAATAACCGGGGCCGCCGCGTTGCACCTGCGTGAACGCGCCCGGTTTCACCGATTTTGTCGCATCGTTCAGAATGGGGCGCAGGCTCTTGCCGTCCAGATACGACGGCGCGGCCAGCCCGCACAAATCCGCGAGAGTGGGGTAGAGGTCCACCAGTTCCACCGGCGCGCCCGCCGACTTCCCGTTCGCCTTCGCTTTGGGCGCGACCACAATCATCGGCACGCGCGCCGAGTTCTCGAAGACGCTCATCTTCTGCCACAATCCATGCTCGCCCAGGTGATACCCGTGGTCGCTGGTGAACACGATCACCGTCTTGTCAGCGAGCTTCAAGCGGTCCAGTGCCGACACCACCCGTCCCACCTGCGCGTCCATGAACGTCGTCGCCGCGTGGTATGCCTGGATCGCCTCCTTGCGCTGCTGGTCCGTCATCCGATCCTGCTCCGGCTTCGCGCTGCCAAACGCGCCCGCCGGCCCGGCCTCGCGATGTCCCGCCGGCACTTCCGGCAGCTTGATTTTCTCCAGCGGATACATGTCGAAATATTTCTTGGGCGCAACATACGGCGTGTGCGGCCGATAAAAGCCCATGGCGAGGAAGAACGGCCTGTCCTTGTTTTCTTCCAGCAGCTTGATGGCCGCCGCCGCGCCGATGCCATCGGTCTGTTCCTCATCCGTGCCGTCCGCCGCCAGCCAGCTCAACGTGCCGCCATACGTTCCCGGCGTGAGCGAGAAGATCTTCGACTCCTCATCCTTGTCCCGCCCGCGCGGGTTCACCACCTTCGTCCACGACTGCGGGTCGTCCAGTCCGTCGGTGCCAATCTGCGTGGGCACACCGTAATGATACAGCTTGCCCACGCGCGCCACGAAATATCCGTTTTGCTTGAACAACTCTGGCAGCGTCACCGTGTCCGGAATCGCCTCGCGAAACCGCGGCGCGTTGGTGGTGACCCGCGTCACATTCGGCCGCCGCCCCGTCAGCAGTGATGCCCGGCTCGGATTGCACAGCGGATACTGGCAATACGCCCGCTCGAACTTCACTCCGCGCCTGGCCAAGGCATCGATGTTCGGCGATTTCACCAGCGGATGCCCATAACACGCCAGCGCGTTGCATAAATCATCCGAGATGATGAACAACACATTAAGCTTCTCCGCCGCCCGTCCCGCCAACGCCACGCCAACCACAAGAGCGAGTCCCAGTCCAAAGCAACAAATCCGTCGCGAAGTCTTCATAGAATTCCGTGGGTTCCCTCGACTCTAAATCCCTGCCACACCCGCCGCAAGCCGCAATGGCGTACCTTGTCGGGGCGAATTGACTCAAAAAGAATGTTACCCGGAGGGGAGGATAAGGAGGCTGGAAACCATACGTTGCCTCAAAACAAAGTGTTACCCGAACTATGGATGTAAGCATGAGCAAAAACACCCGGAATGAGGTAATGGAAAAACTGCGAAAACGATATGAGAAGGCTGGGCCGGTTTACCGGCGCCAGTTGATTGATCAGGTGGTCGACCTGTTGGACTGTCATCGCAAATCAGCCATCCGAGCGCTGAACTGGCGGATGCGGCCCCGGCCTGCGGTGGCAGGAGTCATTGGGCGTCCACGGACTTACGACGCGCCACGGTTGCTGCCGACGCTCAAGACCCTCTGGCTGGCCGGACAACAGCCCTGCGGCAAGCGTTTGGCGGGCATGATGGCCGACTGGCTGCCGGCATATGAAAGTTATCACCGGCCGCTGAAGCCGGAGGTGCGCGAGCCGTTGCTGGCGGCCAGTCCGGCGACGCTGGATCGGTTGCTGATGCCGTTGCGGGCGCAGTATAAGCGGACCAAAGCTGGAACCAAACCCGGAACGCTGCTGCGAGCGCAGATTCCGATTCGGGGTGGCTCCTGGCAGGAAGATGAACCGGGCTGGCTGGAAGCCGACACGGTGGCCTTGTGCGGCGGGTCCATTGCCGGCGAATTTGTCTGGATGCTCGACGGGACGGACCTGTGCACCACCTGGGTGGAGATGCGTGCGTTGTGGGGGCGCGGCCAGCATGGAGCGGTGAGCCAACTGGCGGATATCGAGCAAAGTCTGCCCTTTGCGTGGCTGGGATTGGACAATGACAACGGGGGAGAGTTTCTCAACCATCACGTTTTGAAGTGGTGTCAAAAGGGACGCCGCCGCCGCCGCCCGATTTACTGCACGCGCAGCCGTCCGTATCGGAGCAATGACAATGCGCATGTGGAGCAAAAGAATTGGACGCATGTGCGGCATTGGTTTGGCTACGAGCGGCATGACAACGCGGAGGTTGTGGGGCTCATCAACGAACTGGCCAAAGGTCCGTTGGGACAGTTTGTGAACCTGTTTAGCCCGAGCATGAAATTGGAGCGCAAAGAGAAAGCCGATGAGGGGCGTGAACGGCGAGTCTACGGCAAGCCGTTGACGCCTTATGCGCGGGTCATGGCCAGTGGGCAAGTAACTCAGCAGAAGAAGAAGGAATTGAAGGCCCTCAAAGAGTCCTTGAACCCGTTTGAACTGGAAGCACAGATCCGTCAACGGTTGGTAAGGATTGACCGAATGCGCCGCTGCCAAAACTGAAATGAAGCGGGAG
>JBFMBT010000372.1:0-5884 GCA_040754875.1 Verrucomicrobiota bacterium
GGCGGGGCTGTCGCGGTGCGAAGGCCTTGCCGCCGCGCAGAAATTGGTCCCGGTTCGCGGCGGCGTGCTGGAGAAGGAAATGAGCCCCCGCCTCGCGGGCGCTTTGGCGCACGCCACATTGCCGGCGATGGCGGGCAGCCTGACTCTGGATGCCGTGCTGTTGGGCCGCGCTGCCGCGTGGCTCGTCCTGGCCGAGTCGATGGTGAAATCGCCGACCCCGGCGGTTGACGCCTTATGGGCGCCCATTCTGTTTCAGGCCGGACGCGAAAAGCAGGCTGCGCAGATCTGGAAGCAATCCGGTGTGGATCCCAAAAAACTGCTTTTGCCCGCCCATTGCTGGGACTTCATACTGGGGCGCCCAACGTCGTTGGAGGCGTTCTTGTTTGCCGCCAATCCGGCAAACCGCCAGTTCGCCATGCCCGTGTTGACGTATTACGCGCGGCTGAATTCGATCGGCCACACGCTGGCCGATGCCATGCCTGTCATTTTTGGCTACCACGCGGACAACCTGGCCGCGTTTTGCGATTACGCGCCCTATTTCTACACCGAGACAAGCATCGGCGGCGGGCGCCTTCTCGAGGGACGCTGGACTTCCGTGGCGCGCAAACAATGGGTGGACCTGCTGGCCGATTGGCCTCCTTCAACGCTCGACTTCAACGAATTTCCCGTCGGACCCGCCGAAATGAAATCGCAACTGGCCGCGGACTTTGCCGCGGACCAAGGTGAACTCGACGAAAGCCTGCGCGGTTTTGAAACGGCGCGGCAGGTAATCAGCCTCGGTTACTCGGATGCCACGGGTCCGCTCATTCCCACGGCAGCGGCCACCGTCAAGGACTTGCTCGTGTACGGCTACGAAATGACCGGGTTGCACCTGGGCAACCGCTATGTCTTCATCAACCAGCGCTGGGGCGTTCCCCAATACGCCCGCCCTTTGGTTCAACAGGCCATCCACCCCGAGCATGGTGTGATGTATTTTCCGTTCTTCGGCCTGCGTTACGGCCCGGGACAACGCGATCTCTACGATTACCCGCGGCTTCAATATATCGAATACAAGGCCACTCAACTCAATGCCACCAACCGCCTCGTGTTCGACCGCTCGACCAAGACACTTGATGCGCGGCTGTTCCCCGCGCGTTGCTGGCTCCGCCCCGAGATGAGCAGCCCGCAATGCTGGGCCATGGCGCATTCCGGGTCCGTGCAACTGGTGCCACAACTCCTGGCGCGCGCCCACGCCGAGGGCGGCAGGTTGAACGACAAATATCTCCTGCAGTACCTCGTGCGCTGGATTCATCAAGACCAGGTGGCCTCCTTCGAGCCCATGCGCCAGAAGCTTGCCGCGGCTCTCCCGGAACCCTTGGGCTTGCACATCTCCGTCTGGTGGAAAGAGCGCTTCGAACCCTTGAATCAATTCCAACGCGCCCAGGAACTGGAAAAGCTGTTCTGGCAGAACACCGCCTCAGCCGGGCAGATTTGGGCCTTTGAAAATTATGTCCTTGCCCGCGCTTACCGGGCCGCCGCCCGGTTTTATGCGCAAGTGGCCGCAATCGATGATGCTCCCGTCAACTTTTCCAACTTCCTCGGCCCCGAAGGCTTGATGCTCGGCATCCTGCTCGATGACGAAGCCCTGATGCGCGCCGCCCTCGAGGCCAGCGCTTCCGCCAGTTATGCGGACATGACGATGAATGCCATCCATGCCGCCCACCGCGGCGACTGGCGCGCGCTCGGACGCATTGCCGACCAAGCGATCCAACGCTATGAACAAACCGCCGCCGCCACCAACAGCATGGCCCGCATGTGGAAGGCCGTTGTCCCACTCATACCTGCGCTCCAGGATCCGGCCCACGCCGACCGCGAGCGGGCGCTCGCCCTCTTCCCGCCCGGCCTCACCAATTCCATCGCCCTCCAGTGGGTTCTCATCGGCCAGTCCAAATTGCCCGTGCCGGACGCCATCCGCTTCCTCGGCGGATCTGACACCGATCCCATCCGCAAGGCGCTCATTTACTACCTGCAACGCGACAAGGAAAAATTCGCGGCCCATTTTGAGCGAATCCGCACGGCCAGCTGGTTTTCCGGCAACCGTTTTGTCCTCGTCACCTATCTGCGCAACGAATTGCTCGACGTCCCCATCCCCAAGGATCAGCCGGACCTTCAACCACCCGGCTATCTGAGCCTCATGGACGCCATCGTCGAATACAAAAAAACCTTGCTTGCTCAGTAAAACATTCCGGAGGCCGCTCCCAGGCGTCACGCCCGGCGGGATCATCAACGCGGGCGATCATTGGCCTGCTCCATCTTTCCCAATCTGCAAAGGCTGCTAACTCTGCAAACTATTGTTTGCTGCCTTTGCACCAGCAGTTCGGCTACTGCCCGATTCCGCCCGCTTCCGCCCGATATCGGCACGTTAGCCCCGTCGGCCAATCATGACCGCGGCGCCAGCGGCTGGCGCTTGAGGAGGGAAAGTTCCTGGCGCTGGCGCAGCAATTCCGTGCGCGCCGCGTCATCCGCCGCCGTGGCCATCTGCTGCGTCAATGCGGTGAGCTGGCGGTCGATGAACTGGTTGCGCAGGCGCAACAGGACGTCCTGCAATTGCTTGTCCGGATTTGGAATCTTGCGGTCTTCGGTGACCGCCTCGGTGGCGAGTTGATGGGCGTCGGTGTTTTCGAGTTGAGAGAGCAACGGCGCGACGCCCTGCCACGTATGGTCGCGTTGCGCGGCCAGCCGCAGTTCCACAATCTGCCGTACCGCCGGGTGCGTGAGCCACTCGAGGTCCAGATGCGCCGCCAGCCAGTCGGCCAGTTCATCGTGATGCAGGAGGACTTTCACCAGCCAGAATTCATGAACCGACGGCCGCACCTTCTCCGGTTCGGGCGCAGCTTCCTCCTGCTCCTCGTATTCGGGTGGGAGCCGCGTCGCCGGTTGCTTGCGAAATTCCACGCGCACTGATTCGGCGGAGACGCCCAGGTTCAACGCGGTCTTTTGCGTGTAAGTATCGATGAGCACGGCATTGCCCGTCTTGTGCAACGCCTCGGACATCGCGCGCAGAATGGCGACGCGCCCCTTGTCCGTGCGCGCGTCGTGTTCGGTGCACAGGCGTGTGAGATAATAATCGAAAAATCCCTTCGCGTTCTGGATCAAGCGACGGAACGCTTCGGCCCCATTTTCCTTGATGAAACTGTCCGGATCATGCGGCGCGGGAATCGTGGCCACGCGCACCGCCAGCCCGGACGCCAGCAAATGATCAAGCGACCGCACCGCCGCGTTTTGCCCCGCCGCATCCGAATCAAAACAAAGCACTACCTCCGACACGTAGCGTTTGAGGATGCGCGATTGATCCGGCGTGAAGGCCGTGCCTTGCGGCGCGACCGCATTCTGCACGCCGGCCATGTGGCAGGCGATGGTGTCAAGCTGTCCTTCGCAGACAATGGCGAACTGCGCGTCCAGCAACGCGCGCTTGGCCTTGTCCAAGCCGAAGATGACCTTGCTCTTGGTGAACAGCGGTGTCTCCGGTGAATTGACATACTTCGCCGTCTTCTCATCGCCGCTCAGCACGCGTCCGCTGAAACCAATCACGCGGCCTTGCTCATCGCATATTGGAAACATGAGGCGTCCGCGGAACCGGTCGTAGTAACGGTCGTCCTTGCGAATGATGAGCCCGCCCTGCTCGACAACGGCCGGGTCGAAATCCTTGCTCTTCGCCCAATTGACCGTGTCATCCCACGCATCCGGCGCATAGCCGATGCGGAACACCTTCACCGCTTCGGCGGGGACTTTGCGCTTGGCCAGGTAATCGCGCGCAATTTGTCCGCCGGCTTCATTCGCCAGCGCGTTCTGCCAGCGTTGCGCAATCTGCTCGTGCATCTGGAGCAGCGTCTCCTTGAGATAACGCGCCTTTTGCTCGCCCGGCTGGTTGTCCATCTCCAGCGGAATCTTCGCGCGCTCCGCCAGCCGCCGCACGGCTTCCACGAAGCTGATGTTTTCGTATTCCTTGACGAACGTGAAGACATCGCCGCCCTTGTGGCAGCCGAAGCAATGAAAGATCTGCTTCTGCGGATTGACGTGAAAGCTGGCGGTCTTTTCCTTGTGGAACGGGCACAGCGCGGTGAAGCCGCCGCCGGCGCGTTTCAACGGTACATAACTGCCGATGACCTCCACGATGTCGCTGGCAGCGCGGATGCGTTCGAGGGTGGCGGGGGAAATGAGGCCCGGCATGGTGACGCTGCCTGGCGCGGCTACTTCTTGGGTGGAGCCTTGCCGTCGATGGCGTCCCAGACTTCCTTCTCGCGCTGCTTGCCGGCGGCAGGCAGGGCCTGGGCGACATACGGCGTGGCCGGGATGATCTGTTCTTGCAGATGTTTGCGCACGAAATTTCCCGTCGCCGACTTATAGACAATGGCGCGCTGGATTTCGCCGAAGCTCGGGAAGAATGTGCTGCCCAATTCCTCTTTTTGTTTGGCGATGCCGGCATCAATCTTTGCCGGGTCGATATACCAGGCGTTCAGCAGCGAAAACCCGAACAACACCATGCACGCAAACCGCACCATGCCCGCCAGCATGCCCAGGTAGAATTCCGCGCGCCCGAAGATGTCGCTGCCCACCAGTTTCTCGCCCAGCGCGCGCTTAAGGTAGGAGAAACTGATTTTAATGCCGACGCCGATGGTGACGTAGCAAATGATGTAAGCGACCACAAGGCTCATCTTGGCCGCGCTGGAAAGCAGCTTGCCCAGCGGCTCGTGATAAAGCCCGCCGATGACGACGATCAACAACCACTGGAGGAGGTCGAGCAGCTCGACCGACATGCCGCGCTTCTTGCCGACAAACAGTCCAGCGGCGAGCACCACGGCGACCAGCCCGTCAAACCCATTGACTTGAATTCCCTGCGGTACCGGCAATTGCTCCATAACGGTTCGATTCTAAATGGTAACCAAAGGCATACTAAACTGTTCCGGCCAAATGGCCAGTCTCATTTCTGGCACCGCCCTTAGCAGCACGCCTCATGCCGCTAATCCCGGGCAGACGTTAAGGATTGGCCGCCAGCCAGTAACGTATCGCCTGCGCCTGCGCGTGATGGGGTTCCAACTGCAACACCTTCTGGTAATGCTCGCGCGCCCGCGCCTTGTCGAACAACTGCTGCGCGTAAATGTTCGCCAGCGTCAGGTGCGCCCGCGCTTCATCCGGGCTGGCCGTCAACACCTTGTCCAGTTCATGCGCCGCATCGCGGACGTAATTGGCCTTCTGCAACGCCAGCGCAAAATTGTAGCGCGCGTTGGTGGCGTTGGGCTTGATGGCCAGCGCCAGTTCGTAAGCCACCAGCGCCAGTTCCAACTGGCCCGCCTCATACGCCGCAAGGCCAAGATTGTATTGCGCCTCGTAGAACGACGCATCGGCCCGCGTGGCCGCGCGATACGCTTCAATCGCCGCCGGAAACTTGCGCGTGCGATGCGCCTCCAGGCCGCCCTCGAACAACCTGTCCGCTTCCGCACGGTTGCCCGGTGACGGCTTGGGCGGCGACAGATACTTGTAACGCAACGGCGCCGGATGCGGCGGCAACGGCGTGACCGCGCTGGGCGCGCCCGGCGAATTGGTCGGCGGAACCTCAGGCGTCGGCGCCGGCGGCACGGTGAGCGATGTCGCCGGTTTCGGCTTGTTGTCGCTGCGGAACAAATTCATCGGATTGATGCGCTGGAAGAACCCGCGTTCTTCTTCCTTGGGCGCGGGCGGGCGCGTGGTGGGCGGCGGCGGTTTGGTGTCCACGGCCTTGACCTGTTGTGGCTCGGTGACGGGAATTCTGGGCTGCGGCGCGGCGACGGCCAGTTGCGGCTGCGTCTGGCGCGCGGGCGCGGCCTTGGGCGGCGGTTCGGCTGGCGGCGGCGCGACGGTCGTGCGC
>JBFMBT010000373.1:0-5837 GCA_040754875.1 Verrucomicrobiota bacterium
GCCGGACGGTGTCACGCGCCCTTGTTTGCCAGAGCTTCATTACCCGGCGCGAACTTTGGTGAATTGAGGGGGAAAGGAAGGCGGACCTGCGATTCAACGAATCCACGCTTCAACTCTTCAACTTTTCAACTCATTTAACTTATTTAACCAACCTCATGTCCCCCCTCACCCTCATCCTCCGCAGTCTCCAGCATCATGCGCGGGCGCACCTGGGCGTGTTGCTGGGGGCGACGATTGGGAGCGCGGTGTTGATTGGCGCGTTGTTGGTGGGCGATTCGGTGCGGGAGAGCTTGCGGGAACTGGCGTTCGCGCGGCTGGGCCAGACGCGGCTGGCGCTGGCGGCGGGGGACCGGCTGTTTCGCGCGCAACTGGCCCTGGAATTGCAGGACGCGCTGAAGCAGCCGGGGCTCACGACCGTCGCGCCGGTCTTGCAATTGCCCGGCACGGCGACGAGCGGCGATGGTGGCGCGCGGGCGAATCGCGTTCAGGTGCAGGGGGTGGACGCGCGATTCTGGCAACTGGCCAACGCGAAGCCGGCGTTCGGCGTGATTCCCGATGACGCGGTGGTGCTGAACGAATCACTGGCGGCGCAACTCAAGGCAAAGGCGGGCGACACCGTGCTGCTGCGCGTGCCCAAGCCGTCCAAGCTGTCGCGCGACGCGCCGATGTCGCCCGAGGAAGATTCGGCGGTGGCGATGCGCGTGACGGTGCATGCGGTGGCGAACGACGCGGCGTTCGGGCGGTTCGGCTTGCAGGCGAGCCAGCTCGCGCCGTTCAACGCGTTCGTCCCGCTGGCGTGGTTCCAGAAGAAACTCGAAGCGGACGGCAAGGCGAATTTGTTGCTGGCCGGCGGCGAGGCAACGGACCAATCGACGGATGATTCGGCGCTCGTGACGCAGGTCAACGGGTTGATCCGGCAGAACTGGAAGCTGGCGGATGCGGGGTTGACGTTCAAGGAGGTCAAAGAAGCCGGCGCGCTGGAGTTGCGGACGGAGCGCGTGTTTTTGGACGCGCCGATTGTCGAGGCAGCGAAGGCGGCAGGGCCGAAGTCGCAGACATTGCTGACGTATTTCGTGAATGAGATCGCACTGGGCGACAAAGCAACGCCGTATTCGATGGTGGCCGCGCTGGGCGAGCCGATTGTTCCGGCGGACTTGCGCGAAGACGAGATGCTTATCAACCAGTGGCTCGCGGACGACCTGGGCGCCAAGGCGGGCGATGAATTGCGCGTGACCTATTACGTCGTGGGCCTGGCGCGCAAACTCGAAGAGCGCACGAACACGTTTCGCGTGCGCGCCGTGCTGCCAATCAAGGGCGCGGCGGCGGACCGCGAGTTGATGCCGGATTTCCCCGGCATGAAGGACGCGAAGAATTGCCGCGAATGGGACACCGGCTTTCCCATCAATACGGAGCGGATTCGCGAGAAGGACCAGAAATATTGGGAGGACCACAAGGGCACGCCCAAGGCGTTTATCTCGCTGGCGGCGGGGCAGAAGCTGTGGGCCAACCGCTTCGGCGACGCGACGGCGGTGCGTTATCCGCTCGCGGAAACGTCGGCGGATGCGCTCACAAAGGCGATTCTCGGCAAACTCGACCCGGCGGCGGTGAGCCTGAAGTTCGACCCCGTGCGCGCGCAGGCGATGGCGTCGGTGGACCAGGCGCAGGATTTCGGGCAGTTGTTCATTGGGTTCAGTTTCTTCCTCATTGTGGCGGCGCTATTGCTGATGTCGTTGCTGTTTCAATTTGGCGTCGAGCAACGCGCGGTGGAGGTGGGCACGTTGCTGGCGCTGGGCTTCACGCCCAGGAGCGTGCGGCGATTGTTGCTGGGCGAAGGCTTGTTGCTCGGCGTGCTGGGCGGATTGCTCGGCCTGGCGGGCGGCATCGGCTACGCGCGCGCGATGTTGTATGGCCTTTCGACGGCGTGGCAGGACGCGGTGGGCACCTCGGCGCTGCATTATCACGCGCAACCGGCGACGCTCGCCATCGGTTGGATTGCGGCGGTCGTTGTGGCGGGTGGAACGGTGTGGCTGGCGTTGCGCAAACAAATTCAACAGCCCGCACGGGAATTGCTGGCGGAAAGCGACGCCGAGCGCGCGTGGAAGCTGGAGCCGGTGTCGCCGAAACACTCGCGCGCGGCACTCTGGGCGGGCGCGTGTCTGGTGGCGGCGCTCGGATTGGTGGGCTGGGCGGTGTCGGGCGGCGAGACGGCGGCGGCCGGGGCGTTCTTCGGCGCGGGGGGATTGCTGCTGGTGGCGGCGCTGGGATTTACGGCGGCGTTTCTCACGGCGCTGGGGCAATCGGCCGCGGCGGCGCAGATGTCGCTGGCGGGCATGGGCGTGCGCAACTCGACACGGCGCCGCCGGCGCAGCCTGGCGACGGTCGCGATGCTGGCGTGCGGCAGTTTTCTGGTCGTGGCCGTGGGCGCGAACAAGCTCGATGCCACGCGCGATGCGCAGAAACGTTCCTCGGGCACGGGCGGTTTTGCGTTCATTGGCGAAACATCGCTGCCCGTGGTGCATGATTTGAATGCCGCCGCCGGGCGCGATTATTTCGCGTTGCGCGACGCGGACATGCAGGGCGTGTCGGTTGTCCCGCTGCGCGTGCGCGATGGGGACGACGCGAGCTGCCTCAATTTGAATCGAGCGCAAAAGCCGCGCCTGCTCGGCGTCAACCCGGAACAACTTGCGGAACGCCAGGCGTTCACGTTTGCGAAGGTGGCGAAGGATTTGCCGAAAGACGAGCCGTGGCGGTTGTTGAAACGCCCGCCCGGCAGCGAGGCCGTGCCCGCGATTGGCGATGCGGCATCGATTCAATGGGCGCTGGGCAAAAAGGTGGGCGACGAACTGGATTATACCGACGAACGCGGGCGCGCGTTCAAGGTCCGCATCGTGGGCGCGGTGGCCAATTCGATCTTGCAAGGCAACCTGCTGATTGATGAACAGGAATTTGTGGCACGTTTTCCATCGGAGGCGGGTTATCGCATGTTTTTGGTGGATGCGCCGACGGAGCGCGCGGAGAAGGTTTCCGAAGTGCTGACGCGCGCGCTACGCAACGAGGGGCTGGAACTGACGCCCACAGTGCGGCGGTTGGACGCCTTCAATGCGGTGCAGAACACGTACTTGAGCACGTTCCAGGCATTGGGCGGGCTGGGCTTGCTGTTGGGCAGCGCGGGCCTGGGTGTGGTGGTGTTGCGCAACGTGCTGGAGCGGCGCAGCGAACTTGCGTTGTTGCTGGCGGTGGGGTTCCGCGCACGTGCGTTGAAATGGCTGGTGGTGAGCGAGCACGGCGCGTTGCTGGTGCTGGGATTGGCGGCGGGCGTAGTGTCGGCGGTGGTCGCGGTGTTGCCGGCGTTGCTGTCGCCGGGCGCGGATGTGCCGGTGAAATCGCTGGGGTTGACGCTGGCGGCGGTGTTGTTCAGCGGCGGTGTGTGGACGTGGGTGGCGACGATGCTGGCCTTGCGCGGCAAACTGGTGGATGCGCTGAGGAATAATTAGCAGCGCTGTTTAAACGCACGCGAATCTGCATCGCATGCCCGAAGAAATTTTTTCATGCACACCAAATTCCTGTTTACAGAGGGGGGAGCATTGTTAGTATCAACCTCCACTGCAGGACGCACATGAAGAAGATCGAAGCCATCATCAAGCCGTTCAAACTGGAGGATGTCAAAGAAGCGCTGACCGCCCTGGGCATCGAAGGAATGACGGTGACGGAAGTCAAGGGCTTCGGCCGGCAAAAGGGGCACACCGAGATTTATCGCGGAAGCGAATACACCGTGGATTTCCTGCCCAAGCTGAAGCTCGAAATCGTCCTGGGCGACACCCAGGTCGAGGCCGCCATCAAGGCCATCATCGATGGCGCCAAGACGGGCAAGATCGGCGACGGGAAAGTGTTTGTCCTGCCCATCGAGAACGCCGTGAGAATCAGGACATCGGAGACGGGTGATCAAGCTGTGTGAATTTGTCCTCATCCGCTTGGGGCGGGTGCGGGCATGGTCTGTCGTTAAAACCAACAAACCAACAAGCGAACAACATTCATGAGCACACCGAAACAAGTATTGGAGATGGCCAAGAAGGCCGGCGCCAGGATGGTGGACATCAAGTTTGTCGATACCTTTGGCACGTGGCAGCACTTCAGTTGCCCGATTGGCGAACTGACCGAGGAAGTCTTCGAGGACGGCTTCGGTTTTGACGGTTCCTCGATCCGCGGCTGGAAAAGCATCGAAGCGTCCGACATGCTGGCGATGCCCGACCCGGACACGGCGTTCATCGACCCGTTCTGCGCGGTGGCGACGCTGTCGCTGACCTGCACCATCGCCGAGACCGGCACCAAGGAAGCCTACAACCGCGACCCGCGCGGCATCGCCCAGCGCGGCGAGAAATATCTCAAGAGCACGGGCCTGGCGGACTCGGCGGTGTTCGGGCCGGAGGCGGAATTCTTCATCTTCGACAACGTGCAGTTCGATTCCCGCAGCAACGGCACGTTTTATTCGGTGGACGGCGAAGAGGCCATCTGGAACAGCGGGCGCGAGGAAATGCCCAATCTGGGGAATAAAATCCGCCACAAGGAAGGTTATTTCCCGGTGGCGCCGACGGACACCCAGCAGGATATTCGCACCGAGATGGTGTTGCAGATGGAAGCGCTCGGCATCCAGGTGGAGCGGCAGCACCACGAGGTCGCCACGGCCGGCCAGGCGGAAATTGATTTTCGTTTCAACACCCTGGTCAAGACGGCCGACACAATGATGCTCTACAAGTACATCATCAAGAACGTCGCCAAGAAACACGGCAAGACCGTGACCTTCATGCCCAAGCCGCTGTTCGGCGACAACGGTTCCGGCATGCACACGCATCAGAGCTTGTGGAACAAAGGCAAGCCGCTGTTCGCCGGCAAGGAATACGCGGGCCTTTCGCAAATGGCGCTGTATTACATCGGCGGCATTTTGAAACACGCCAAGGCGCTGTGCGCCATCTGCAGTCCCACCACCAACAGCTACAAGCGATTGGTGCCGGGCTTCGAGGCGCCGGTGAACCTGGCTTACAGCGCGCGCAATCGTTCCGCCGCGATTCGCATCCCGACCTTCAGCGAAAGCCCGAAGGCCAAGCGCATCGAATATCGTCCGCCCGATCCGTCGGCCAACCCGTATTTGTGTTACACGGCGTTGCTGATGGCGGGCCTCGATGGCGTGCTCAACAAAATCGACCCGGGCGAACCGATCGATAAAAACATGTACGAACTCGCGCCCGAAGAACACGCGAAGATTCCGCAGGTGCCCGGCAGTCTGGCCGAGGCGCTCGATTACCTGGAAGGGGACCATCAATTCCTGCTCAAGGGTGATGTTTTTACGAAGGACTTTTTGGAAATGTGGATCAGCCACAAACGCAAAGAACACGATGCGCTGCGGTTGCGGCCGCATCCTTATGAGTTCTATCTGTACTACGACGTGTAAAAGCACGTTTTACCGGACGGGGCACCCCGTTTTCGGGGTGCCCTTTTTCGGCCTCAAAACGAGGCCGATGAGTGGAAAAAGGCCGATTTTATTGGCGAAAACTGCTTGTGAATAACTTGGGAACAAGAGTTAATATGTATTGCTTCCAAGCATCGCCAAGTTGCACTAGAAGAACTGTCCTGAACCTGACCGAGAGATTCGAATACGCGACCTGAATCCGCAGACGCCTTTTTAGGCCCAATTTCTGACGTGCAAGTGACTGGTTATTAATTGGTTGCAGATTCGATTCCCCGCCGGGTTCAGATGGGGCTGCGGTGTCAGAGGCGATCGGCCTCTACCAATGCTGAAACTGAAGTTAAAACTGATTGTGCGGGCCATGTTACGAACTGGT
>JBFMBT010000374.1:0-5823 GCA_040754875.1 Verrucomicrobiota bacterium
TCAACGTCCGCAAATGCGCCGCCATTTGTTGCAATGATTAGAGCGGTTACAGTTTAACTGTGGCCGCAAGTGGAGCGCGGGCTTTAGCCCGCTTCAGCGTGGTTTGTGCTGGCGGCGTTGAAGCGGCGTGAACGCCGCGCTCCTTGCGCCGGACCTAAATGCGGCTACAGAATTTTTGAAACAGCCCTAGGGGACCAGGGGGAGTCAACTTGACAGCCCCCTATTCTCGCTCTATCTGAATACGAAGCGCAAAGAAGATGGGGCGCTTGTAGGGGTTTTTCCGTGAGCGATTCCAATTCCTCGCCAAGCATCTTGCGAACGGGATTCGCAGCCGTGTCATCCTGCGCTCTCGCTGGTCTTGGGCTGATCGCTTGGTACGCGTTGAGACGCGCATCCATGTCCACGTGGTCGGAGGTCAGCATTTTTTTCTTACCTCTTGCGATCGGTCTGGCAGTTGGTTGGAATGCCCGACTTTTCGGCGGGAACGGAAGTTTCGGCGTTGCCGGGTTCAACGCGCTGCTTACGATGGTCGCAAGCATTATAGGGATGGCGTTGCAGCACCGGATGGAGGTCGAGTCGTTTCTGAATGACGCCGTGCGCCTTGCGTACCACGAGACGCTTAGCTACGCAAATCGGACAGCCTCGATTCAGGACACCGAATCTTTGCGTCGGGCGATGAGTGGCAGCGAGGTGGCTGTCGTCGGTCGAATTGCGGCGAGGCGCCGATATGAACGGTTCGAGGACTTCTGGTTTGCGCGCAATCTTGCTCACGTGCATTGGATCGCGTGCCGGAAAATCACCGTCTATGGACAAGGCGGACCCGAGCGAACTGTTCTGGAGGCGTTCAGAGTTATGCCCAACAAACTCTTTCTCGATGACGTGATTCGCGCCGAATCAGAAAAGCCAATCACCGACGCGGACATCGAGAGATACTACGCATGGGAGCAGTACTATCTGAAGCGGATGGCGGATGGCGAAGTCAAGCCGGAGCGATTTGCGGACCCCGTCATTCTGGCAGTCCGAACAGGCATTGATTGGGCATCGTATGCCGCCGGCGGCTTTGGCCTTGTTTCCGGGATGTTTGCTTTCCTCGGTTCCCTCTTGGCTTATCGGATTGTTCGCCGGGTCGATGAGGATAAAACCGTTTGAAATCCCTGAGCGATTGGTGGTTATTCGAGCTAAGACACCACCACCGTCTGCCCGACCTCCCGCACGGCCAGCCGCTCCGGCTCATTCGCCAGCGCGGCCTCGGTGCGTTCGATGGGTTCATCGAACGGCTCGTTGCTCAGCTTGAAGGATTGATGATGCACGGGAACAAATAATTTCGCGCCCGCGGCGTTGGCCATCGCCACGCCTTGTTCGGGCGTGCAATGGTTGCGAATCCACGGATCATACGCGCCCACCGGCATGATGGCCGCTTCAAACGGCCCGTGCTGACGGTATTCCGTGAACAACGGCGTGTCCGCCGTGTCGCCGCCGAACAAAAGCTTCTTCCCTTCGCGCTCCAGAATGTAACCGTTGTAACCGCGATACGTGTCCCGCCGCACCCGCGCGCCCCAATGCTTCACCTCGATGCCACGCACGCGCACATCGCCGCGTCGCGTGACGATTTTCATTTCTTCGCCCCAGCGCAATTCGTGCACCGCCGAATACGCCTTGCGCGGCAGCAAATCCGACGTCTCCCGCGCCATCACCGCCACCGGCTTGCCGCGCACCGCCGCGAGCGACGGCGTGTCCAGATGATCAAAGTGCGCGTGCGACACCAGCACCAGGTCCACCTCCGGCAATTCCTTCGCCTTCAGTGCGCACGCCGTCAGACGCTTCGGCCCGAGCGAACCCACCCACAGATCCACGCCGATGCGCTCGAACAGCGTCGGGTCCGTCAAAATCCGCACGCCGTAAAAATTGATCAGCAACGTCGCATGCCCCAGCCACGCGAACGTGATGGCGTTATCCGCCCATTTGGACGGCTCGGGCTTCTGCGGCGCCGGCGGGATATCGCGGCGCACCTCCGCCAGCCGCTCACGCAGAAATCGCGCCGTCCACGAGGAAGACGTGGCCAGCCACGCGCCGCCCGCCCCGGCGAGGACAGTCCCCGCGAGGAACGTGCGGCGGTTGAAGAATCGGCGCGGCGATTTCACGCTCAAACCAGTAAGGCTAATCGCGCAAAAGTGCAAGGGATGGGATTCCCTCCCCGTTGACCGCCCCGCCCTCCTGCTGTTACGTTGAACTCATGCTTCATCGTGATGTCCGCTCTTTCATCGTGCTGGTTGCCGGCCTTCTCCTGCTGTCCCACCCCACCTCCGCCGCCGAGCCTGCCGTCCCGCAAAAACTCATCCGCGCGCTGTTGATCACCGGCGGTTGCTGTCACAATTACGAGTTCCAAAGCAAAGCCCTGATGGAAGGTGTGGCTCGCCACGCCACCGTGGAATGGAAGATCGTCCACGAAGGCGGCACCGGCACCAAGGCCATGATCCCCTTGTACGACGACCCCAACTGGGCCAAAGGCTACGACGTCGTTATCCACAACGAATGCTTCGCCGACACCAAGGACCCCGTTTACATCCGCAAAATCACCTCGGCTCACAAGGCGGGCGTGCCGGCCGTGGTGATTCACTGCGCCATGCATTCTTATCGCGCGGCCGAAATCGATGACTGGCGCGAATTCCTTGGTGTGACCAGCCGCCGGCACGAGCACCAGGGCCGCTACGCCGTCCGCAAGGTGCAAACCCAGCACCCCATCCTCAAGGGGTTCCCGGACAATTGGGTGACGCCGCCCGATGAACTCTACGTCATCGAAAAACTCTGGCCCACCGCCAGGGCCCTTGCTGTCTCCCTCAGTGAAGTGGACGGCAAGGCGCATCCCGTTGCGTGGATCAACCAATACGGCAACGCCCGCGTCTTCGGCACCACTTACGGCCATTCCGATGCCACCTTCGGCGACAAAGCCTTCACCGATTTGCTCGCGCGCGGCATGCTGTGGGTCCTCGGCCGCTACGACGAAAAGTGATCCGCTTTTTCCGTCCTCGCCTTAATCCAGAAAATCCTTCGGCTTCGCCTTGGCGGGCGGCGCCTTTGTGTCCGTGATCACCGGCACGGTCGGTTTGAACGCCGCCGCGCGCCGCTTCGCTTCTTCCACTTGAACCGGCTTCAACCGCTTGGCCAGCGCATCGCGCAAGGTCGCCGCCTCCGGGCTGGCTGACGCCGCGACGTGATACCACTTGCAGGCTTCCACCGGATCCGCCGCCACCCCGTGTCCGCGTTCGTAAAACACGCCGATCGCCTTTTGCGCATAAGCGTCGCCCTGGTCCGCCGCGCGCCGATACCATTTGAGCGCCTCGACGTAATTCTGCGCCGTTCCCAAGCCCTTTTCGAAACTCACCCCCAGATTGTATTGCGCCTCCACGACGCCCTGGTCCGCCGCCCGCAAATACCAGCGGACCGCCTCCGTGTAATTGCGCAGCACGCCCCGTCCGTTCGTGTAATAGAAACCGACCTTGAACTCGGCGCGCGCGTAGGCTTGCTGCGCCGCCTGTTGATACCACCGGAACGCGTTCGTGTAGGAACCCCGCTCCTCATACAACCCGGCCAGCACGAATTGCGCGATCACGTCACCCTGCGTCGCCCGGACAATCAACTCATCCAGCACCGGCGCCACGTCCAGCTTCTTTTCTTCCGCGCCGGAAGCCGCGCCAATCGCCACCGCCAGCCACATTGTGACCAGCGCCGCGGTCCACCGCGCGGTTCGGCTCAATTGTTTTAACCTCAACACCATGTTAACGCGTCTTCGGATTCTCCAGCTTGAACCACGTCCCGTCCTTCTTGCCCGGACCGCTGTCCCCGCCGTGGTCAAACTGCCGGCTGTCATCCTCGTTCTTGATGAACGACACACTCCCGTCCAACCGCAGCACGTTCTTGCCTGTCTTATGGCAGCTCGCCGTCCAGTTCGTGCCTGTGGCATCCTTTGTCTCGTAATCCGACAGCAGCACCTTGCTTTGCGACGCCGTGGTGCGTCCCGGCGCCCCCTGCCGCGGCCCGCGCATGTAATACGACACGTAGGCAGTCTGATTGGACAACCCGATCGCGTCGTACCCGTTGGTCGCAAACAGGCTGAACACATCCGCCGACGGACAATAAAACGTGCGCCCATCCACGATCTTCGCCGGGATCAACCGTCCGTAATGCAGATACCGGCTGCCCGTCCAGATTGCATTCGTGGAATCGCCCCCGCTCAATGGCAAACCCTCGTTGTGATCGTTGGCAAACACCCGCGTGCCGATGCCAATCTGCCGCATATTGTTCAGGCACACCGTCCGCTTGGCTTTTTCAAACGCGCGGGACATCGCCGGAAGCAACAGCGCGGCCAGAATGCCGATGATCGCGATGACCACCAACATTTCCACCAGCGTAAACCCCGCATTGGATTTCCGCACTGCCGCGGACTGCGGCCACACGCTCCAGACCACGCCCCCTTGCGGCGCGCCAGCCCGGCACGCCGGCGACAAATTGGATTTCGTTACCACGCGCCTCAACCTACACCATACCCCGCTCCTTGTCTCCCTCTCTCCTTGTCTCATTGTCCATCCCCGTGAGTGAGTCATCTCACCACAACGGAAATGCCGCCACCCTCTCCTGGGGAGAAGGCCGGGTGAGGGCGAGCTTCAAGCTGCTCCTCCAATTAATGCCCCGTGCTCGGCAGCTCCGATTCCTTCACCTTGTTGCCGAAATTCAGCAGCTTGATCTCCGCAAACTCCAGCGTCTGCGGGTCGTTGCCCAGGTCCAGATTCAACATCCCCTTGCCCGCCTCGTAACTCGCCGCCACCGTCGCCGGTATCTGCACCAGCGTCCACTTGTCGCCGATCGTCAGCTCGTGCGACGCCGTCACCTCCAGGTCCGTCTCCGGCGTGCCGAAATACACGTTGAACGCGCCCTTGCCGCCGTAATTCTTCGACTCGATGGTGCGCGCCCAGAACGAAATCAACACCACGTCGCCCGCCTTCACCGGCTCCGCCAGCAACGTGCTCAACTGCACGTTCCACACGTCCGTGGGCCGCAGCTTCACCTTCGAGCGGATCGCCTGTTTGAACGGCTGCTCCTTCACATCGATGATCGTGTGCTCGCCGTATTTGCCATCATCCGGTCCGGCATGCAGCCGCACGCCCTTGAGCCCGCCCGCCGTGAGCACGGACTTGCCGCCCTCGGGCACCTTCTTGTCGGCGGCGAGCGTGGGTGTTGACAGCGCGCCCGCGACGGCGAGCGCCAGGAGAGAAGGAATCAATCGGATTTGCATGGCAATGGTTCGGTTGGTTTACGCATACATAGACACTGCCCGCCCCCTGTCAATGGCGAAACGGTGGGTTGAAACGTTGAAGCGTGGCCGCTCGCAGGCGAGCGTTCCCCTCCCGGGAGGGGTTGGGGTGGGTGCCGCCCGAATCTCCGAATCTCCATTTTCTGTCCCTCATCTTTCTGTCAGCCATCAGCGTCCATTAGCGATTAGCGGTTAATGGGGAACTCGCAAACGAATGGGGGCAATCGAATTGAATGGAGAAAAAGTTTAACCACGGATGCGCACGGATCCAACCCTTCAACTGCTCCGTTGCTTCAGCATCCGTTCAATCCGTTTGGGATCAAAACGCGCGTAGAGCACGGCCACGATCACCGCCCGGTTCCCTTCGAGCCCGTAATACAGATTGTAGGGAAATCGCCGGAGAAAAACGCGATATGTCTCGAAGACCTTCCCGTGCGTGACCACCCCTGCTTCGACTTGTTGCAGTGCCTGCTTGAACGCCACTTCGAAGCGCACCCCGCCCCGTCCAGGTGAGA
>JBFMBT010000375.1:0-5820 GCA_040754875.1 Verrucomicrobiota bacterium
GACGGATGCCAAGGCCATGCCATTTCCCTCGGCCAGTTACGAGACGATCATTTATGCCACCGGCGTGGTTGATTTTACCGCCGATGAAGGCGACATCCTGGCTATGCTCACGGAAGGCCGTCGAGTGGTGAAGGGGTCGGGAAAAGTATTCGTCGCGTTCTACAAGGCAAGCGCTGTCCAGGAGGATTTTCTGAAGCTGGTCGGGCTGACCAGCGATCACAAGCTGGCGTTTCGCGAAAGCTTGAAGATTCACCTGCTGAATCCCGTTCAGATCGTCGGCTGGGTGGCAAGTAGGGCGGGTTTCGGTCGCTTTCGCGCAACGATGGCATTGCTTCGCGTGGCCATGCGCAGCACGGCGCTCGAGAGGAGGAATATGCGCAAAATGCAGCAGGTTTTTCGGAAGCTCGACGATCCCCGCTCACTGATTAACGCCGCCCCAGCGGAACTACCTTATCGGAATGGAAAAGAGATCGAGAACCTGTTCAAGCGCCTGGGTATTTCCATCAAGCAACTCATGGCGTTTGCGAGTTGCTGGGTGGTTCGAATCTAAATAAATCGATTCGCGGTGATGCGCTTGAGTTGCTCGTTGAGTTCGAACCGATCTCCAGCGGCCACGAAGGAGTAAAACTATTCAAGGGCGCGCGAGAGGTGACAATCGTGGGCGTGGATCGTGACAAGGGGCGGGTTTATGTGGATCGAACGCGGTCGGGCAATGTGACCTTTCACTCAAAGTTTTCGGGCCTGCACGAAGGGCCGCTGGCCACCCGCAATCTTCCAGTCAAGTTCCGAATCCTTGTGGATGCCGGTTCGATTGATATTTACGATGAGCACCCATTTCTCCCCACCGCCTTCAATGGCAAGCGGAAAAAGATCCGGGCATTCCCACAAACCGTTGGTCGCACCCAGGCCACCGAATTCGCCGGCGTATTTCCACTGCTTGAGATCGGGCGAGGAGTAGAAATGCACCTTGGCCTCTTTCGGCAGCGCAACCGTCATGACCCAGCGCGCGGTCGCCTCGTGCCAGAAAACTTTCGGGTCACGAAAATCGGCCATCTTCACATCCAGCACCGGGTTGCCGGCGAACTTCGTCCAGGTGCGGCCGCGGTCGGTACTATAGGCGATATGCTGGTTCTGCAGCGGCTTCTTCGTATAGTGCCCGGTGTAGATGGCGACGAGTGGCGGCTGGCCGTCCTTGCCGAAGCCGCTGCTGTTCTGCCAATCCACCACCGCGCTGCCGGAGAAAATCATCACGTCGTTCTCCTCGTAGAGGGCAACCGGCAGATGCTCCCAATGCACGAGATCCTTGCTGACGGCGTGGCCCCAGCTCATGTGGCCCCATTTATCGCCGAACGGATTGAACTGGTAGAACAAGTGATACTCGCCGTCGTAGAAGACCATGCCGTTCGGGTCGTTCATCCAGTTGGTGGCTGGCGTGAAATGGAACTGTGGCCGCCACGGTTCGCGGTAGGTGGGAGTGGCGGCCAGTACCGCCGCGCTGGCAACCAGAAGTGCGGAAATCACCATCACGGCTCGGCTGGCCATGCGATTCAATGCGGCCCGGTCGAAACTTTCCCGAATGGTGCGAATGGTCTGTTTCATACAACTTTGTTCATGGCTTGAATGGGAGTTGAAGGAGGAGGGCTGAGATCTCGCAGGGCTCGCGCGGGGCACAGTTCGCGGCAAACGCCGGCCCATTGCCAGCGAACGCTGCCGCCGCGCAGGATGCACCACAGGTGCAACAACGCCCGGCCGGGCTTGTGTCGCGCAAGGCAAAGTCGGAGGCGGGCGGTCATCGCTAAAGTTGAGCGGTCCACGCGGCCGAACGGACGGTCTGGAAGGGCGCGCACAAGGCTGGTGGGAGAGCCGGCGTGGCGCCGGGTTGAGAGCACACGTAGGCCGCGACTTCGCTCGCGCGGCGGTTGACTTCATCCAGCGGCCGGCCAGCCAGCAAGCCAAGAGTGAGCGCCGCGGTGAAGGAATCGCCCGCGCCCACGGCATCCACGACACGGGTTGCCTCGCCGAAGATTTCCGACCATTCATCGCCGGAATGCAGCAGACTTCCTCGACTGCCGCGCGTTAGGGCGATGACGTGCAAGTTGAAACGGCGGGCCAAGGCGGCAACCTGGGCGCGTTCGTCGCCGGCCAGCGCGAACATCTCCGCAAGGCAGGACAGTTCGGTTTCGTTCACTTTAAGCACATTGGCCAGGGCGAGGGAGTCCTCGATGATTTCGCGCGAGTAAAAGTTCTGGCGCAGGTTTACATCGAGGATGCGCAGGGAATCCGGCTGCATGGTCTGGAGCAAGGCGCGAACGGTCCGGCGCGAGGTTTCGCTGCGCTGCGCCAGGGTGCCGAAGCAGACGGCATCTGCCGCGGCCACGGCCAGGCGGCCGGCGCCTTCGCCGGAGATGAAGTCCCAGGCGACATTCTCCTGAATGGTGAACTGGGGTTGGCCATCGGCGGCGACGACCACGTTGACGGTGCCGGTAGGTACGATGGGGTCTTCCTCGATGCAGCAGGTCGGCACCCCGAGTTGTTCGAGCCGGCGGATCAGTTCGTGGCCTGTCTTATCGCGCCCCACGCGCGAGACCACGCGCGCCTCCGCGCCGAGCGCGGCCGCGTGGTAAGCGAAGTTCGCCGGCGCGCCGCCCATTTGCCGCCCACCGGGCAGCAGGTCCCACAAGACTTCTCCGATGCCAACGAGTTTGAACCTCATGCGCTCCTCCGCTCTGACATCGCGGGCGCCGCGGCCGCAAACGCTTCTGGAATTGTTGTGCCGGTGAGCCGATGCTCGATCTCCTCCAGTGGCACGCCCTTGGTTTCTGGCACCATCAGTTTTACCCACAACAGTTGCAGCATCATCATGCCGCAGAAGAACAGGAACACGTAGCCGGGCGGGAAGGCGCTCACCATGCTCGGAAAGAACGTGGTGAGCAGCGCGGCGAATATCCAGTGTGTGAAGCTCCCCAGCGCCTGGCCCTCGGCACGTTGGCGGTTCGGAAAAATTTCGGAGATGAACACCCAGATGACCGCGCCTTGTCCGACAGCGTGCGCGGCGATGAACGCGAAGATGCACGCCGGCACGATCGCGAAATGTTCGGTGAAGAACACCCAACCCGTCAGCCCCAGCGAAGCGATGTAGCCGAACGACCCGATGTAGAGCAGCTTGCGACGCCCCAACCGATCGATGAGCCACAGGCCGACGAAGGTGAAAATGAGATTAGTTACGCCGATGCCGACGGATTGCAGGAGCGCGGCTTTGGCGCCCAGACCGGTAAGTTCAAAGATGCGCGGCGCGAAGTAGAGGATCGCGTTGATGCCGGAGAGCTGGTTGAAGAACGCGACAAGAAAGGCGAGCAGGATCGGTTTGCGCAACCGCGCTGTCCAGAAGCGGCCGGCCTCGACCTTTTCGTGCGCGATGGAAAGAATTTCGTCCGCCTCGGCTTCGATCTCAGTGCGCGACGTTTCGGTCTGGATGAGCTGCAGCACCTTGATGCCAGCTTCGCGGTCGCCTTTGCGCGCCAGCAACCAGCGCGGGCTTTCGGGAATCGCGAAACAGCACACCGTGTAAAGCAGCGCGGGAATGGCCTCGACGCCGAGCATCCAGCGCCAGGCGTTCTCGCCAATGCCCGCGAGGAGCGCGTTGGAGAGGAAGGCCATGAGGATGCCGAACACGATGTTGAACTGGAACATCCCCGCCAGCCGCCCGCGCCAGGCCGCCGGCGCAATCTCCGCGATATACATCGGCGCTGCGACGGTCGAAATGCCCACGCCCACGCCGCCAATGAACCGCGCAATGCTCAAGGTGTAAACGCCGGTGGCCAGCCCTGACCAGACTGCGGACACGAAGTAAAGCACGCCCACGCATAGCAGCGTGGCGCGGCGCCCGTAACGATCCGCCGGACACGCGCCCATCATCGAACCGATCACGGTTCCGTAGAGCGCCGAAGCCATCGCCAGCCCGTGCATCGTGGCGCTGAGGTTCCAGAGCGACTGGATTTTCTGCTCCGCGCCGGAGATGACGACCGTGTCGAAACCAAACAGGAAGCCGGCGAGGGCGGAGGTGATCGCCCAGAAGAAGAGACGTGGTTTCATGGTATGGGCGGGACGACATCGCCGGCAAGCGACTGGATAAGGTTGAGCTGGGCAGTGGTCATGCGGGAAGCTCACCAAGAGCTGAGAAATGTTGTAAGAACAGATTTGCTTCCCGAAATAGAAATCTGCTATGACAGCTTTGGAATCTGTCAGGAATGGCTGAAAGCCCGAAACATCGCGACATCTCCCGCCAGTTGCGGACCGACATCGCCGCGGGCCGCTACACCGCCGGCGGGCGCCTGCCCAGCGAACCACAACTCGTGAAGCAGTTTGGCGTGTCACGGCCCACCGTCGCGCGCGCTCTCCTCGATCTGCAGAGCGAAGGTCTGATCGAGCGCCGCGCCGGCTCCGGCACCTACGTGAAGGCCGGGGCGCCGACACAGGCCGCCGTCTCCACCAGGCAACTGGGCCTGCTCATTCCCGGACTCGGCAACACGGAAATCTTCGAACGGATCTGCGGCGAACTGGCCGGTCTCGCGCGGGTCCAGGACTACAGCCTGCTTTGGGGCGGTTCGACGCACCCCGGCCATGATACGGACGCCAGCCTTGAGCACGCGGAGGAACTGTGCCGGCAATTCATCGAGCGAAAGGTGAATGGCGTTTTCTTCGCGCCCTACGAACTGGTCGTTGAAAAGGAATCTGCCAATCGCCGTCTCGCTGAAACACTGCGACAGGCTGGCGTTCCGGTAGTGCTGTTGGACCGTGACCTGCAATCGTTTCCGACGCGGAGCGATTTTGATCTGGTCGGCATTGATAATGTGGCCGGCGGCTATTTGCTCGCCGAGCATCTGATCAAACTTGGCTGCCGGCATATTTACTTTGTCGCCCGTCCGCATTCGGCCCCGACTGTGGATGCGCGGATTGCTGGCGTGCGCGAAGCGCTGGTGCGACATCGACTGGAAACCGATACGCGCTGGCTTCGCGTCGGTGATCCGGCGGACGTGAAGTTCGTGCGTTCACTTACGGCGGCAAGCCAGGCGGAAGCCTTTATTTGCGCCAACGATCATACTGCCACGCTCTTGATGCGCTCGCTGGAGGCTGCCCGCATCAAAGTCCCGCGCGATGTGCGTGTTGTCGGCTTTGATGATGTGAAATATGCAACTCTTCTCAGCGTCCCGTTGACCACTCTTCATCAACCTTGCCGCGAAATTGCCGCCGTCGCGTTCAAAACGATGCTGGACCGTATCGCGGATCCAACGGCGCCTGCGACCAGTCGGGCACTGACGCCGCGCTTGGTGGTGCGCGAATCGTGTGGGGCCTATTTGCAAAGTGGAATGAATCGGCCTTCGAATCGTTGAAGTCGCCCGACCCAGTTTTTTAATTCCTCGCGCGCTCGCGCCACTTTTTCCCGATCATTATCACCATTATGATCGACGGGATTGCAGCAGACCGACTGTTCGCCTACACTCGGTTTATGAGAACCGGGCTGGCATGGATTATTGCAGGTTTGCTTGTCCTTCCGGCATGGCAGTCCCGGGCGGCGTCGGTGGACTGGATCAAAGTCAACGGGGTCATCGGCCCCGCCACCGCCAGTTATATCGCGCGCGCCATCGACCAGGCCAAAGAGCGTCAAGCGGAGGCGCTCGTCATCGAACTCGATACGCCCGGCGGCCTGCTCGATTCCACCAAAGAAATCGTTCAGGCTTTTTATGCCTCGACCGTGCCGGTGGTGGTTTATGTCGCCCCCTCAGGCGCCAATGCCGGCAGTGCCGGTTGCTTTATCACCCA
>JBFMBT010000376.1:0-5806 GCA_040754875.1 Verrucomicrobiota bacterium
TATGGGGGACACAACACCAAACGCAGATAACACCGCAGCAGGTCCAATGCGATAGTTGGCAAATCGCGTGCTGCGGCTGGGCGTTGCCACAGCCGCGGTCCGCCATAAACACGCCGCATTCAAAATACTCATTTCGCTCGTGATTTGAACCATACCACCGCGCCCGCCAACAACGCAAACGCGCCCCCCAGTATCAACGCCATTCGGTCTTCGCCCGGCGCGGTTCCGGGCACTGGCGCCGGTGGCGCTGGCTCTGGCGTCGTGGAAATCATAACCGTCTCCGGCTGCGCCTCGTGGTTTGGCGGCGGAGCGGCCGCGTTGGTTGAACTGGGCCCGGTAGCTCCTGGCGGCTTGGGCGCGGGCACGGGCGATGTGGGCGCAAGCACCGCCGGCGAACCCGCATTGGCCTCGGCTACCTTGATCAATTCTTCGTCCCAATCCATGCTCATGAGCACGTCCCAGCCCGGATTTAAATTCTTCACCTGGCACGAACACGCTCCCAGCAGGAATAAACACACTTCGTCGATCTGCTCGCTCCCAAAACCTTCGGCCGACCACGCGCCCAGCACGCGTCCGCGCCCAAACACCGCCGCCAGCCACGACGTCTGGTCGAGGTAGGGGTCCGCCTTCGGCCCGGCCAGCATGCGCGTGAACGGCCCCTCCGCCAGGTCATCCTCCGCGATGCGCACAATGGAAAACTTGATACGCAGCGGCGGCCCCATCTCCAGTTTGCTGGTGGGGTCGGCGGGATCGATGTATGGCAGTTGCGCGACCGACTCGAGATAACGCAGGCGCTTTTCCAAGCGCGCCGCAATCGCGTCGTTCGCCGCCTTGCCCCCTTTCTCGACCAGCACCCATACCGCCGAATCGCCGTTGACGATGCGCTTCGCAATCTCCCGCCGCGCCGGCGAATTGGTCAGGCGCGCCAGCGTCTGCTCGTCGAGCTGGCCGCTCCAGACTTCGGGCGCTTCGTTGGGCGCGCCCGGGAAGCGCAGGCGCGTGGCGGACAGGGGAGAGTCCTGCCGGGCGACCAGTTCGAGGTTGAGGGGCGAACTGTCGCTGTGATTGCGGATGAAGGCGGACACGTGCTCGTCGGCGGATGTGGGCGAGGGGACTTCCAGCACGAACGTATCGGGGCGCCAGCGGTCCAGTGCGTAACGAAAGACCGGGACCGAACAAGCGAGAACGGAGCCGGCACAGAGGAGCAACGCACACGTGGTCAACCAGGCAATCCGCAATCCAGATTTCCGAACTCCCAAAACGCATGATACGTCTTCGATCCTTCGGTTTTCGGATGTCGGATTTCTTTCGGTTTTCGGCATTCGCACTTCGGATTTACTTTCGGCCGTAACACGTCACCTTGCCATCGACGCTCGACACGTACAAGCGTCCCTGCGCCACGGCCATGCCGTCCCAGACCGGCGGACTGTCCATTTTGAATTCCGTGGCCATTTTGCCGCCGTCGGTTGAAACCGCCCACATGATGGCGCCGCGTTTGCCGTCCAACGCCGCGTCCTGTTCGGCCAGTTCCTTGAGGATGCCCTGATCCTTCTGTGTCATCCGTTCGAAGGCGTATTCCTCGTCGATGTTGTCCGGCGGGCCCGAAACGAAAATCAAATTGCCCGCCATCGCCATCGCGCGCGTGAAAATGGGCACGGTGCGGTTCCAATTGTGTTCCACGAACGAGCCGCGCGCAGGACCGGCTGGTGCGCCGGCCGGCGTCGCGATGACCGGGGCGCCGCTTTGCTTGCGGAACCACAACGCCGCGCCCACCTTGCCCTTGCCCGTGTCCACGCCCGAGAGCGCGCCGTCGATGTTGTTGCCGGATTCATCACGCGCATTGCCGTTGTCGAAAGACATTGCCAGCACTGCGCCGTTGCCGCGCTTCACGCCGTTGGCCTGCACTGCGTGCTCCACGATTTCCGCCGGGGCCAAGGCGCGATGGAATATCGCGAACTGGTCAATCAATCCCGTGTAAGCCGCGCCCTTGCCGAAGTCGCTGACCACCGACGCCCCCGGCGCGCCAATTTGCAACCCTTGATTCGGCTTCTTCGCGATGAGCGCGGGCGCCTTGGTTTCCGCCGCCAATTCGCCGTCCACATACACGCGCAACATCTTGCCTTCGGTCAGGACGCCGGCGACGTGGTGCCAGCCTTCGCTCAACGGGCGTTGCGCCTCGGCGGTGGCCAGTTGCCGGTCGTTGCGCACCGAGAAACCCGGTCGTCCGTCCTGCAACCCCAGCGCGTAACCATACAGCGCGCCGCCATGCGCCATGATGACGCCGTCCTTGCCGTCCGGCAGAATCCACGCCTCCACCGTCAACGCTTTGTTGGCCGGGTCCGCCTTGTCCACGTCAGCGAACCGCACCGTCGGCACGCCAGTCGCGACCGGCGCCGGCGCCGGATTGGCTTTGCCCTTGGCCTTCTGTTTTTGTTTGCCGCCGGGAGGATCCACAATCGCCACCTTCGGCGCTTCCTTGCTGGCCGAGAACAATTGGTGCTCCATCGTCGTCGTCCACTTGTAATACTGCGGCAAACGCGAGAAACCGTACACGTTCTTGTCGTCGTGCACGAGGATGCGGCCTTCAGGCGTGTACTTGCCGGCTTGATAGTATCCATTGTGGCCGCCGGCGAAGTTCTTCCCGTAAATCCAGTAGCTGCGGTGGAACCACGAATCATCCAGGAATCCCATGGGCGCGAACAAATGCGCGCCTTCGCCCTGTTGCGCGCCGCCTTGTTGCGCGGCGTTGGCCGAGATCGGCCCGATGTCGATGCGTTTGCCGTCCGCCGCAATCTTTTGCGAACGCAGGTAGATGTGCTTGCCGTTGCTGGACAGAATGTCATTGAGCCCCACCGGCATTTGCAGCGTCTTGTGCCGCTCCTGGAAGTCTTTGCCGGTTTCCGGGTCGCGGTCGTTATACACCATTTCGGCGAGCTTCTTTCCGGTCGCCGCCTCCAGGCGGATGAAACGCAACCCGCCGTCCAGAAACACCGAGCGGCCCGCCACGAAATTGACCGTGCCGTTTTCCACCAGCACGCTGCCGTGCACCGGCCACACGCTTTCGACCTGCTCCCACGCGCAATGCCGGCGGTCCGACGGCGCGGCGCGATAACGCCAGATCAACGCGCCGTCCGTGGCGCGCACGCAATACACGTTGCCATCCTTGCAGCCGAACAACACGCGCCCCTTCCAATACGTGGGCGGCGAATCGACGCGCGCGCCCGCCACGTAACGCCACGCCGGCTTGCCGGTGACGGCATCCAGCGCATGCACCGTGTGCGCATCCACCTGCGCCACGTACACCTTGCCCGCGGCAATCGTCAACGCGCTCAGCGGCCCGGGGATATCCACCTGCCACGCCGCGCCGAGATCCGTCGCCAGCGGCTGGCCCGAGAAACCGCTGCGCGCCGCGTCATGGCGGTACGTCGGCCAATCCTTCGCATCCGCCTCGGTTTCCGCGAGCGGCTGGTTGTAAGCCGGCCCTTTTTCCAGACGCTGTTCATCCGGGCGCGGCTTGGGATGCGGCGAACCGGCGCCGGACGCCATGGCGTTCAAGCCGTCGAGCTTCGCCTCGGGATAGCACGCGCAATTATGCGGCCCGGCGTAGGTCAGGCCGTTGGCCGGCATCACCCCGTAAAGACACGCGCCGCGCACCCAGTGGTTCAAGTCCCAGTGCTCCTTCGCGTGGTCCACGAATTCGATGCCCGTGCGCGAGGCGATGATGAATTTCTCCGTCGCCTTCGCAATGTAACAGCGGTGATGGAACCAGTACGTGCCATCCGGAACGTCCGGCGAGAATTTCTTCTTCACTTCGCCCGTGAACGGGTCGCGCCCGGTGAATTCGCCGCTCTGGTTGCCTGACGTCGTGCCCGCGTTCCACACCAGCCCGCCGGCCACGATCAAATCTTCGGGCGAACGATAGCCGGATTTCTCGTGCGACCCGCTCCAGAGTTCCTTGCCTGTCGCCGCATCGAAACCCTTCTCCACACCGTCGCCGCCCGCGTAGAGAATGACGCGATCATAAAACAGCACGCGCGGGGCGAAATTGTATTCAATGAGCTTGCGGATGCCCGTCGGCGTGGTGGCCCAGTTCTGCTTGCCCGTCGCCGTGTCAATGCAAACCACCTTCTCGCCGTCGTAGTAGGACGCGCGCTTGCCATCGACCGCCAGGGTGATGGGGGCGACCGTCGCCTCCCGTTTCCACAACACTTTACCGGTCGCGGCATTCACGGCCATGAGCTGCCGCGGTTTCCGGTCCCATCCATATTCGTTGGCCACGCGCTGCTGGTCCTGCTGGAGCCGTGGCGCGTAATCGGTCAACGCCCATTTGTCGGGATTGACCAGCAGGTAAAGCGTGCCGTTGACGTGCAGGATTTCCTCCGTGCCCTTGGTTTCATTGTACGTGCGGATGGTTTCGCCGGTCGCGCCGTCCACGCAAATCACCGGGCCTTCCAGTTCCGGCGTCACATAAATCCGGTCGCCGTCCGCAACCAACCGGCGCGTCAATTGCGTCGGGCCCGTCTTGAGTGGCCACATGTGGTCCTGCCATTTGGGAATGGGCCTCTTCCACAAAATCGTTCCGTTGAAGGCGTCGCGCGCAATCAACATCCATTTTGACGGCAGCAAAATCGAAATGCGCGAGCCTTCGTCCATGATGTAAAACAACCGCCCGTTGGAACTCACCTGCGCGCTCAGGCTCGACATGCGGTCGTGATGCCGCGACCACCGCGGACTGCCCACCCACTGCAATCGTTCGGGCGGGCCCACCACCGTGTCCTTCGAAGTCGTGTTGCCTTTCGCGTCGTAATAATAATGCGTCCAATCATCCAAAGCCGACGGACGCGACTTCACCGTCTTCTGCCACTGCCCGCCCTGCTTCACATACGCGACGCCGTTGGGCACGAGCACTCGCATCACTTCGTTCATCGGCACGCCCTGCAAATCCTCCGCCACGACCAGATTGATGAGATTATCAACGTACGGCAGCGTCGTTCCCTCCAGCACATCGACGGCAATCGGCCCATAAACTCCCTTTTGGCTCAACGCCATGCGCCCCCTGGCGATCTTGGCCGCATCCTTGTCCCAACCCTGCACCTGATAACTGTCCGATGGCCGCAACGTGGCCGTGACCTGCCCCTCGCCGCAGCCCAGATGCACCACGATACCGCCCTTCACGCCCGTGGCCTCAAACACCTGCTTGGCGACGCCCTGCGGCGCGGCCGCGGTGGCATGAAAAACATTGGACGCGCTCCAGACGAGCGCCAGGGCGAGCGATAGACGCACTGCACGGGTGGGAGGTTGGCTAGGTTTCATAGAGTGTATGACGTTTTCTGCCATGGGAACGTTACGTTGATTAAACCAGCCCAAGGCTTTCCGCACAACGCGAAGTTTTTGGAACCGGGCAAAACGGGGCGTGATGCATTCATGGCGCAAAAAATATGTGACGGTATGGGACGGAAGGGGACGGAAGAGGTCGGAAGGGATTGCTGATTTGCGAATTTCGATTTGCGATTGGGTAGGCGCAACGGCGGCTGACCGGCTGCCGGGCGGCGGTGTGGTTTGGGCGAACGGCGGAGCGATTTGGGTGGTTGAACGTGTTGTGAGTTGAGGGTTGAGGGTTCATGGTTGGGAAAGATATTATGTGGCAGAAGCGGGCATTATCGGGCGGAAGCGGGCGGATTGCCTAGGGCGTGTCTTCAAAATCAAAAAGTGAGCCAATCGAGGATGGCGGCCAGTTGAGCGAAGCCCAAGAAATGCAGGTCGAGCTTTTCATAACGGGTGCCAATCCGGCGAAACCGTTTGACGC
>JBFMBT010000377.1:0-5760 GCA_040754875.1 Verrucomicrobiota bacterium
TTTGGGAGGTTCGCCCTGGGTCCAATCCCAGTGTCCGCCCTCCTGCAAGTCCACCACGTAAATGCAATGCCCGCGGACAATCGGACGGTTCTGTTGCAGGCGCAGGTTGTTCACGCAGCTCAAACTCTTTTCAAAAACTTGAGGGCCCATTATCGCTGATCCAATCGACAGCACGACGCCGTCATCGAGATTCTCGACCGCGCCGCCGAACGTCGCGAAGTCCTCCTGGGCAGCCCGGCCAATGACTGCGCCGTTGAACATGGGATGGTTGGAAATGATGTCGTAACCGATGCCCGGATGCACGGTCAGCGGAACCTGATGACGGAATGCCTGGGCGAAAATGGAAGCCGTTTTCCACCGATGTTCGACGTGAATGCGTCCCGAGGTGAGTGCGTTTGTCAGGAGGGCTTGCAACAAATCCGACCGCGCAGGAGTGAGCGGGTGCGCCGGTTCTGCGCGAATCGATGCTTCCAATGCCTCGCGCGCAGGGAGGGTGGCGCCATCTTCCATGATGAATCGTCCGAGCGCGTGACCGTATCCTTCCGGTTTTAAACCGCCGGCAAGCAAGGCCAGATGAATATTGCGTCCCGTTTCATCCCATGTGCCAAACGTGCCGGTGGCGACATTTTGCTCGACGCTTTCAGTCGAGCGGCCAAGGAACGCATATTCCCAATCGTGAATGGAACCGGCCCCGTTTGTGGCGAGGTGTGTCAGCCATCCGTCCGCCATCAGGCGTTCGAGAATGCGCGCCGCGCCGTTACGCAGCAGATGCGCGCCGTAAATCAGCATCACCGTCGCGCCACGATCGCGCGCCCGCTTTACATCCGCCGCGCAACGCTCGAGGATCTTTGAAACTTCCGCCGAGCAGGGCGCCGGAGTGGCGTCGGGATCGACGAGAATTTCTTCCACGCGAGTGAGGCTGCGCCGTTGCGCCAACGGATAAACTTTCAGCTGGCGCAAATTCAATGGCGGACGGGATCGTGACATGGGCAATGAGAGCGAACGCAGCCGTTCAAAAAATCAGGGGCCAAGAATCACTTCGAGCAACGGTTCCGCATCTCGAAAATCGGGAATGACGACGTCCGCGCCCACTCCCAGCAGCCGTTCGCGTTTCCAGGGATCCATGCGGCCCGATCCATTGTGAGCTTCGTCGCTGGCCACAGCCACGGCCAGGCCGCCGGCTTCCTTTGTGTTTTGGATTTCCACGTAGCCGTCGCCGAAAGCCAGCAAGTGTTGACCGGCAATCTGGTTTTCGCGCAGGAGCCGTTCGATCACCATTTTTTTTGAGAACGTTTTGTAATCGTCTTTGGCGCCGTAAATGTGGCTGCCGAAAAAATGATCGATGCCGAGCAAGGCCGCTTCCTCTTTCACGAACGGTTCATCGGTGCCGCTGGCGAGATAAAGTTTGAATCCGCGCCGCGCCAGGTTTTCGAGAAGGGCGCGCGATCCGAAAACGAGGAGGTCATCCTGCAAAACTGCGCCCGAGCGGAGACCCTCCACGCGGTCCTTGATGCGCAGGTTCAGCCGGCGCAAATATTCGTTCTTATACCAGAGCGGTTCCCGAGGCTGTCCGCCGCGCTCGCGAATGCGCTCGGCCAGTTGGATCATTTGATAAATCGTCTGTTTGCCATTGAGCCGCATGATGTCGTCATAGAGCAGTTTTTCCCGCGCTTCGGTGGTTTCCCCTTCGAGCGGCGGCAACATCTCGACAAACATCGGCAGCATGACTTCCGGCCAGCCCTGGCGAATGAGGGAGAGCGTCCCGTCGAAATCGAACAGGGCATGCGAAATTTGTGGCCGCGCGGCAAAGCCAGGACTGAATTCAATCAGCCCGCGAAAAGAAACGCCGGTAAACATGTGCCAGTCAGATAGGGCGCAGCCGCCGAAATGTCAATCTGCCGGTTCACCCGTTCACCCGTTCACCCGGTTCGCTGCCTTGAACCTTGCAAACTGCGGCGCGGCGGGAATCGCATCTTCTTTCTCGCCAGAAAATTCATTTTCGATTAGCACACTGGCCCAATGACCGACCGCCGCGCGTTCTACGACAGCCGGGCACCGCATCGTCTTCACGAAGGCCAGCGTTATTATCATCAGCTGTTGCAGAAATATTTTCGGTTTCTCGTTCCTCGCGGCGCGCGCGTTCTCGAACTCGGTTGTGGCGTCGGTGATCTGCTCGCCGCGGTCGAGCCAGCCCGCGGAGTGGGGGTCGATTTCAGCCCGGAAATGATCCGCCTCGCGCGTCGGCGCCATCCGCAACTGGAATTTCAGGTCGCTGACGCCGCAACGTTCCAGTCGAGCGAATCGTTCGATTACATTTTGCTCTCGGATCTTGTCAACGATTTGCCGGATGTGCAGCAAGTGCTGGAAAACACACGCAAACTGGCGCAGGCACGCACGCGGCTGGTGTTGAACTTTTTCAACTTCGTCTGGCGGCCGGTGCTCGCGGCCGCGGAACGGCTCGACGCCAAATCTCCGACGCTCCCGCAAAACTGGTTGTCCTATCATGACATGGCCAACCTGCTCGAACTCGCCGGCTGGGAACTGGTCAAGAGCGACACGCGCATCCTTTGGCCCGCCAACACGCCGTTGCTCGATTCCCTCCTCAACCGCTGGTTCGCCCCGCTCCTCCGCCCATTGTGTCTGACCATTTTCCAGGTGGCGCGACTGCGGCCCACCCTTTCCGAACCGCCGCATTATTCCTGTTCCGTCGTTATCCCGGCGCGCAATGAATCGGGCAACATCGAGGACGCCGTCCAACGCGTGCCGGAAATGGGCCTCGGCACCGAAATCATTTTCGTCGAAGGCCACAGCCGCGATGATACCTGGGAGCAGATTCAATGTGTGGCCGCGCGCCATCCGGAGCGGCGCATCCAAATCCTCAAGCAACAGAGCAAGGGCAAAGGCGGCGCCGTGCGCGAAGGATTCGCCGCGGCCAAAGGGGATTTGCTGTTCATTCTCGATGCTGATCTGACCATGCCACCGGAGCAGCTCCCGAAATTTTATGACGCGGCGCGATCGGGCCAGGCCGAGTTCGTGAATGGAGTGCGGCTGGTGTATCCGATGGAACAGGAAGCGATGCGTTTGCTGAACATGATGGGCAACAAATTTTTCAGCCTCGCCTTTAGCTGGCTGCTCGGGCAGCCGATCAAAGACACGCTTTGCGGAACGAAGGTGTTGTTCCGCGCCGAGTACGAAGCAATCGCGCGCAACCGTGCTTATTTCGGCGACTTCGATCCTTTCGGTGATTTCGATCTTTTGTTTGGCGCGGCCAGGTTGAATTTGAAAATTGTCGATTTGCCCATTCGTTACGCGGCGCGCACTTACGGCGAAACGAACATTCAACGCTGGCGTCATGGTTGGCTGCTGCTGCGGATGGTGGTCTTCGCTGCGCGGCGCATCAAATTCATCCCGTGACCCGGCATGACGCGGCCGCTGGAACAGCATCAAACGGAAATCGAGCGCAACGCGCAGGCCTGGGCCAGGAAACCGCTGCTACGCGAAATTTACGCCGGGTTTTACGAGCGCATTCAACGCCTGATTGCTCCTGAAATTCCCGGGCGCATTCTCGAAATCGGTTCCGGCATTGGCAATTTGAAGGCGCACTTGCCCGAGGCGCTTTGCACCGATTTATTCTCCAATCCGTGGCTCGATCTGGTGTGCGACGGGTATGAACTGCCGTTTCTGTCGGGCTCGATTTCGCATCTCGTGTTGTTCGACGTGTTTCATCATCTCGAAGCGCCCAACGCCTTTTTGGAGGAGGCGCGGCGCGTTCTGGTTGCGAGCGGCCGATTGATTCTGTTCGAACCGTTTGTCAGCTGGAGCAGTTTTCCCGTCTATGGGCTGTTGCATCACGAACCGGTCGCCTGGCGGGCGAGCATTGCTTCAACGAAACGCCTGCCTCGTCCACGGCGTTATTACGCAGCTCAAGGAAATGCGACGCGTTTGTTCTTTCGCAAAGAATGGAGCGGCTGGCCTGAAGGGTGGCGTGTCATTCACGCGGAGGCCTTCGCGAGTTTCAGTTACCTGCTCTCCGGCGGATTTAGCAAACGGCCAGTGTATCCGCGCGCGGCATTGAATGGCCTGCGCCGCCTGGATCAGGCGCTATCGCGCTGGCCAACACTGTTCGGAGCGCGCTGCGTCGTGGCCCTCGAAGCGTTTCGGAACGGACCTACTTGAGCAGTTCTTCCGCGATCTGCACCGCGTTGAGTGCCGCGCCTTTGAGCAGTTGATCGCCCGAAACCCAAAAACAAAGGCCGTTGTCGAGCGCGCAATCCTTTCGCAGCCGGCCCACCTGGCAATTGTCCTTTTCCGCCGCATAGAGCGGCAGTGGATATTCGGATTTTTCCGGCGTGTCCACCACATCGAGCCCGGGCGCCCGGCTCAAAACCTCGCGCGCCGCCTCGACTGAAACCGGCTTTTCAAATTCTGCGCTGACCGCCACCGAGTGCGCGCGATAGACCGGCACGCGGACGCACGTAACGCTGGCGCGGAATTTCGGGTGATGCATGATCTTGCGCCCTTCATTCTCCATCTTCATTTCTTCCTTCGTATAACCCGAAGGCAAAAATGAATCGACCTGCGGCAGCACGTTGAACGCGATCTGATGCGGATAAACCTCGCGCGTCACCGGCTGACCGGCCACCAGTTGCTCCACCTGCCGCTTCAGTTCCTCGATGGCCTTGGCGCCGGTGCCCGATACCGCTTGATAGCTCGATGCAAAAATACGCGTCACACCAAAAGCCTGATGCAACGGATAAAGCGCCATCAACGTGACGGCCGTGGTGCAATTCGGATTGGCGATGATCCCCCGGTGCCATTGAACATCGGTTGCGTTGATTTCCGGAATGACCAGCGGGACCGTTTCATCCATCCGAAACGCACTCGAATTATCGATCACCACGCAGTTCGCCCTGGCCGCAATGGGCGCGAATTGTTTGGAAATGCTTCCGCCCGCGCTGAACAGCGCGAGGTCGATGCCGCTAAACGCCTCGGCCGTCAACTCGCGAACCGTAATTTCTTCCCCGCGAAATTTCAGAGGTTTGCCCACACTGCGACTCGAAGCCAACAACGTCAGTTTGGACACAGGAAAATTGCGCTTTTCCAGCGTCCGGATCATTTCGATGCCGACGGCGCCCGTCGCACCGACCACAGCCACATGCGGGTTACGGTTCATAAAAGGGGTGGCAATATATCGAACGCAAAAAGCGTGTCAACGGCGGAAGGCCAGGGGGCCCGGCGCGCAGAGGGCAGAGGGCAGAGGGCAGAGGGCAGAGGGCAAAGGGCAGAGGGCAGAGGGTGGAGCGTGCGTCTTCAATTGGGCGCAGCCTCTCGCTCTAGAGCGCCCTTGGAATCATCCACGTCGCCGGGGAACTCCTCCACCGCGCCCGGCAAGTCGTCTAGCGTGCCCGTGAAGTGATCCAGCGTGCCTGGCAAGTCGTCCAACGTGCCCGGCAAGTCGTCCAACGTGCCCGTGAAGTGATCCAGCGTGCCCGTGAAGTCGTCCAACGTGCCCGTGAAGTCGCCCAGCGTGCCCGTGAAGTTGTCCAGCGTGCCCGTGAAGTCATCCAACGTGCCCGTGAAGTCGTCCAACGTGCCCGTGAAGTCGTCCAACGTGCCCGTGAAGTCGTCCAGCGAGCCCGTGAAGTCGTCCAACGTGCCCGTGAAGTCGTCCAGCGTGCCCGTGAAGTCGTCCAGCGTGCCCGCGAAGTCGTCCAGCGTGCCCGGGAAATGGTTCCGGGCGGCCAAAAATGGCGAAATCTT
>JBFMBT010000378.1:0-5686 GCA_040754875.1 Verrucomicrobiota bacterium
GCGGATTCGTATTCGACACCAACCTCACCATCGCCGGCCTGGTGAGCGATGCCGCGTTCCATTTCGAGATCGAACAGTTCAGCTTCGTCGAAAACACCGATCCGCTCACCTTCCTCATTCCGAATTTTGTCGCGCGCGCTTCGGTGGACCAATTGGGGATCACCGGGCTGGGCTCCGGGTCCAGCGTGCTGAGTGTTGATAATTTCCTGCTGGAGGTCACAAAGAATACGGGCGGATTGCAGCTTCGGTTGAACGGCAAGGTCAATTTGCTCGGCGCTCAATTCGGCGCGGGCGGTTATTTCCAGTTCAACAGCGAGGGCATTTACGGAAACGTGGCGCTGGCGGCCAACGGTCCAGCGGCCCTGGCGGGCGCCGGTTTCGCCTTCGAGGGCAGCTTGGCCCTGCAGTTGAACACCACCAGCCAGGCGGTGTCGGTTCCCGGTTTCCTCGTGGTGCCGCAAACCGGCGACGTGATCCCGGACCAAACCGTCACGCTCGCGCCCAACACGTCGCGCCTTTTCGCGGGCGGCCAGTTGCGGCTGCTGGATGCTCTCACCGGAGCGACACTGCTGCACCTCCGGGGCGCCTTCACCTGGGCCGGCACGGCGAACGGCCTGGCCGTCACTGCGGACGCCACGGTGCAGTTGTTCGACACGGATGTGCGGGTGCAGGGCCAGGCCGCGGTCATTCTCGATCCAGCCAACCCGGCGGAGAACGGAGTCGTGTTCAACGTCAACCTGGACGCGAACGATTTCAGCGTCGGGTCACTGGTGATTTCGGGAAACCTCGAGATGATCCTGAATTCGACGAGTGTCACGCGCACCGGACTGAACGGCCGGATGATTCCCGCCCACAGTTTCCTCGTCCTCATTACGAACGCGCAGGTCAATGCGTTCGACGTCTTCAGCGCGACCGGCAGTCTCTCGGTCGGTTACCATAACGGGCTGCTCGAAATTCAAGTGCCCGAAGGCGCCGGCGGCCTCGCGCTGCAATTTCTGGGACTTAATCTTGCGCTGAGCGGCTTCATTCGTTCCAACGGCGAGTTCCTGCTGCGGGCGGCGGGTGAAATCGATGCCTACCTCGATGCGGCGCGGACCACCGGACTGGCGGGTGGTTTTTCGCTCGTGTTCGCCGATACCGGATTCAGCGGAACGGTCTGGGGGCGAGGCCGCGTGCTAGGATCGGATTTTGGATCGGCCGAAGGAACGATCTTCATTGAAGCCTATCAACTGAAGCTGCGGATGAACGTGACGGTGCTGGGCGTGACCAACACCGGGACGATCGTGCTCGGCGCCGCCGGTTCCGCCACGGACGATACCCACAAGGATTACGTGCCCAAGATCAAACTGACCGAGGCGCCAACCACAGGCGTCGAGGGCAGTTCCAGTGTGGCCCTGGCGGAAGTCACCATTCCCAACGGCGTTCCCGGTGGGACCACGTCGATGACTTGGAGTGTCACCAAGAATGAACAACCGTGGCTCACCAGCGGTACGACGCACCCCACGGATTTTACCACCTCGGGCGGCTTCGTCTTCGATCGCGTCCGGCTGGCCTATGCGCCGGATGACAACGGCGTTTTTGTGGCCACCTTGAACGTGGTCAGCAAGGACGCCAATGGCGCTCCCATCGGCACGGCCTCGAAGACGTTGGTGACCTACGTCGCGAACGCCGCGCCTTACCAGCCGTTGGGAATCATCCGGCCCTTGCGTTCGACGCAATTCTATCCCGTGACCATGACGGCGGAGCCGGGCGGTGATCCGGCCGGACCGAATGACACGTTCACGCACCACTGGCGGATTTATGAGAATGGCGCCATCTTCAATTTCCCGGGCGTTCCCGAACAGGTAACCCATGGCGCGCTCGTGGCCAGTGGCGCGGGCGACGCGTTTGTTTTCAATCCGGCTGGATTCGGAACTTACTTGATCGAGCTCTATGCCACCGATGAGGACGGCGGAACAGGACCGAGCTTGTTTAGGACGATCATCATCGATGCGTTGGCCATGGAGGATCCGACCCGAATCACCGTGACGGACACCGGCAACGCCATCAGTCCCAGCGATGGCCTGATGACGTTGCCGGAAGCGGTGATGATCGCGAACGTCGCCGTCGGCGCGCAGGAGATCGTTTTTGCTCCTTCGCTCGCGGGACAAACTATCCGGTTGAACCGCGTCGCGGATGACAGTTTTGGCCCGGCAGCGTTGCACATCGTCTCTGAACTCATCCTGGATGGTTTCGTGGGCGTGGTGATCGCCACCGATGACAACGCCGCGCCGATGCGCCTGTTCACCGTCGCGCCAGGCGCCAGCCTGACGCTTAACAATATCACTCTGAGCGGCGGCGTGGCGGTCGGATCGGCGGCGCTCGAAGGGCGCGGCGGCGTGGTTTACAATCGAGGCGCCCTGCGGATTGACGGTGCGACGCTGCTCAACAACCGGGCGCGCGGCGATTCAACCGGGGCCAGTGGCGCCGCGAAAGGCGGCGGGGTGTTCAATGATTTCACCGGCACGGTAAACATCGTCAACAGCACGTTCTCAGGGAACACTGCTGCCGGCGGAGTGGCCTTCGGCGGCGCGCTCTACAATCGCGGCGGCGCGGTGACGATCACCAACAGCACATTTGCCGACAATCAGGTCACCGGTGGCCTCGCCGATGGCGCCGCGATCTACAACAAGAACGAAGGCGGCATCGGCGCCCTCAGCCTCAGGAACACTCTTCTCGCGAACAACCTCGGCGCGGCGGACGCGGCGAACCATGACGGCGCCCTGAGCGGGAGCCATAATCTCATCCGCAACGGGAGCGGCACATTCGCCGCTTTGCCTTCCACCATCACCGCAGATCCCCTGCTTGGTCCGCTGCAGAACAACGGCGGCCCCACCGCGACCTACGCCATCGGGTTGAACAGCCCGGCGTTGAACGCCGGCGCGTCCAACGGCGCGCCCGCTTTCGACCAACGCGGCATTCCGCGCGACAGCCGGCGGGACATCGGCGCCTTCGAATTCCCGCGCAGTGCGCATCCGCACGGCCCTTACGCGATCGACGAAGGAGGTTCCATCGTGCTCGACGCCTCGGATTCGGCGGATGTTTCATCCATCACCCGCTACGAATGGGATTTGAATTACGATGGCCAGACATTTGACGCCGACCTCACCGCCACCCAGCCCGCCAGCTCACTGAGTTTGCCGCAGAGTTTCGCCACGCGGGTCATTGCGTTGCGGGTATCCGACGCCGCCGGTTATCGCGATCTCGCCACGACCACCCTCACCGTCAGGGACGTTCCTCCGACCTTGGCCCTCTCCGGAGCCGCGACCACGGACGAAGGCTCGGAGTACGTCCTGAGTCTGAGTTCAAGCGATCTGGGAGCTGACATCATCGACCGTTGGACAATCCATTGGGGCGATGGCTCCGTGCAAACCGTGGCCGGTAATCCATCGAGTGTCACCCATGTGTATGCCGATGGGCCGGCTCAATTCACCATCACCGCCAGCGCGACGGATGGCGAGGGAACCTACAGCGCCCCCGACAGCGTCTCAGTGCAGGTCCTGAATGTGCCGCCCACGATCGTGCTCTCAGGCGACCCGGTCGCTTATGCCGGCGTACCCTATACGTTGAACATTTCAGTGATTGACCCGGGCGCTGACACCATCTCTCACTTCAACGTTTACTGGGGGGCGTGGATCGACACCCTTAGCCTGCCGGGTAACCCCGCGTCGGTGACGCACGTGTTCACCGTGGTCGAAGCGGACCAGGCCGCAAATGGGAAAGTCACCATCACGGTGCGGTCCTCGGATGAGGGCGCGCCCCGCCTGAACACAGCCGGCGATTACGTGGCCACGTTCAGTTTGGAGGTCAAGATTCCGGCGCCGAGCGCGTCCATCGTTCCTGCTCCCGCCCTGGTGTTCGTCGGCCAGGAACTCACGTTCCAGGGCACGATCACGGCCCCGGCCGGCGACCTCTATTGGTCGATCTGGAAGCTCTACGATGGCGGGCAGGACATCGGTACCAAATTGGATCAGGTCGGCGCGGTGACTAGCTTCAGTTCCACTTTCGTCTTCACCCCGCAGCACGAAGGATATTTCGATCTGACCCTGGGCACCAATCGCAATTTCGGCCTCGCGCATGTGCGGCTGTTCGCGTGGAATCCGACCTTCGTGGTCAATTCCGCCGGGGACGTGTTCGATCCGGCCGACAACGTGACCACGCTGCGGGAAGCGATCACTATGGCCAACCTGTGGCCCGGCGCGCAAACCATCACCTTCGCGCCAACGCTGGCCGGCCAAACGATCTCGCTCGCCTCAGTCGCCGATTCCAGCCTCGGCCCGTCGGCCCTCGCCATCGACACGGAGATAATCATCGACGCGAGCGCCGCGCCCGGACTCACGATCACTCGCGCCGCGGCGGCGCCGGAGATGCGGCTGTTCCAAGTCTCCCCGGCCGGGGATTTGACCCTCAAGCATCTGACGCTGACCAACGGCTTGGCCCGGGGTGACGCCGCCGGAACCGCCGACGGTTTGGGGGGCGCGATCCTCAATCAAGGGAAACTCACCTTGGACGGAGTGACCATCGCCGGAAGCAGCGCTTGGGCCGCCGGCACTGGCCGTGGACGCGGCGGCGCCATTTTCAATGCTCCCGCTGCCACGGCCTCGATCACCAACAGCACGCTTTCAAGCAACTCCGCGGATGCCGGGGCCGCCGGCCAAGGCGGCGCGATTTACAATCACAACGGCCACCTGACCATCCTCAACAGCACCATCGCGCTCAGCAGCGCGAGTCCCGGCGGCGGCGGTGGCATTTACCAGCTCCAAGACGGCGCCGGCATCGCGACCCTCTCCCTGACCAACACCATCGTGGCCCGGAGCGGCACGGCCAAGGACATCGTAAACGTGGGCGGGTCGGCCTCAGGATCCAACAACTTGGTCGGAACCCATCTCGGCGTGCCGGCGGCGGTGGTCAGTATGAGCGCCGATCCCAAACTCCGACCGCTCCAAAACAATGGCGGCCCAACGCCCACGCACAGCCTGGACGCAGACAGTCCCGCGCTGGACGCGGCGCTGGCTGGAGCTGCTCCCCAAACCGATCAGCGCGGACATGGCCGCGGCGCAGCGCCCGACCTTGGCGCCTATGAGTTAGACTCACCCGTCGCTCCGTGGAACAGCCCGGAAGGATCGCCGCTGGTTCTCGACGCGTCTCTTTGGACCAGTAATGCCGACGCTACCCAATACGAATGGGATTTCGACTTCAATGGGTCCACTTTCAACTCCTGGGTGACCACGACGAATCCAAGGGTCACCTGGACTTTCGCCGACGATTTTGCAGCGCGGGCCTTTGCGCTGCGAGTGACTCGCGGGAGCGCCGGCGCCGATCTGATGGCCTCGACGCTCCAGGTGTCCAATGTGCCGCCGACGCTCCTGATCGACGGCAAGAACCTGGTTCTGGTTGGCCGCGTTTACGAGTTGGCATTGACCGCCTCCGATCCGGGCGCGGATACGATCGATCATTGGACCATCAATTGGGGCGACGGTTCGCCAGTGCAAACGGTGAGCGGCAATTCTCACTCGGTCACTCACGTCTATACCGCCGCGGCCAGTGTCACCATCTCCGCCTCGGCCACCGATGAGGATGGAACCTTTCAGGCCAACAGCCTCGCTGTGGAAGCGCAACAGGCCGTGCTGGCAGTGAGCCTCTCTTC
>JBFMBT010000379.1:0-5662 GCA_040754875.1 Verrucomicrobiota bacterium
GGTCCCCCTCACCCTGCCCTCTCCCCAAGGAGAGGGTGGCACTGTTCCCGCGCTGGGTGAATCGCCATGCGTCCTGACATAGTGAGCCTCGTTACCTCGGCTGCTACCAAAAAGGAATGGTATCCAGCGCCTGGTGCTTGCCTTCATCCGGTGGTTTGCCCTTCTTCCTTCAATGAATGGATTTCCTGCAATTTCCACGCGCGCACGGTGTCGCTGAAGCCTTTGAGCCGCAGTTCGGGCATCGATTCCACCTCGACCAGTTCGCCCAGGCGCTCGCGAGTCGTGTCGTCGATGACGACCTCCATCTTGCCGGCGACGCCGCAGAGGCGCGAGGCCAGATTCACACGCTCGCCGAGCACCGTGTAATTCAGGCGGTCGCTCGATCCCATGCAACCGGCCACCGCCGGCCCGGACGCGATGCCGATGCCAATCTGGATGCGGTGCTTCGCGATTTCGTTGAGCTTCTCGCGTTCGACAATCATGCGCAACGCGCAACGCGCGGCGTTGTAGGTGTCGTTGCCGTAACTCTTGGGCGCGCCGAACACGGCCATGATGAGGTCGCCGACGAACTTGTCCACCACGCCGTCGTGTTCGTACACCACCCTGGTCAGCGCGGTCATGTGCTCGTTGAGCATCTCGATGACTTCCTTGGGATCCATGCCCTGCGTGAGGGCGGTGAAGCCGCGGATGTCGCAGAACAACACGCTGATTTCGCGCGTCTCGCCGCCGAGCGCGACGGTGCCGTTGATCAATTCGCTGGCCACGTTCTTGTCCGCCACCATGTTGAGGACGCTGTGATACTTTTCCTTGAGCGCGAGGCCCTCGGCCATTTCGTTGAAGGAGGCGGCGAGCTGGCCTATTTCATCGCGCGTGCGCACGGGCACCTTGACGGCGAAATTGCCTTTCCGAATCTCGTTCGTGCCATCGACCAGCGCGTGGATGGGGCCGCTGAAATTTTTGGTGATGACCAGGCTGATGATGAGGGCGCAGAGCAGCACGAAAGCGCCAAAGCCAATCACCTTGATGCGCAGATCGGCGATGTCCCGCGCCTGCTCCGCGAGCGGATACAGACAGACCTGATACGCGGTCGGAAAACGCGAACCGGCATTGAGCGCCTGATAGAAGACCAGATGCGGCGCGCCGTCGATGGGCATGGTGTAAGCGCCGCGGGTTTCCGGCTTTTCCTTCAAGCGCGCCGACACGCCCTTGGCGAGGGTCTCATGAATAGCCTCGGGAATGGTCCGCGTATGGAAGTGCTCCTGCACGAGGATGCCGCTTTTGATCTGGCCGAAGCGTTCCATCGTGCGCTCGTTGAATTCATCCATGCGGAACAGCAGGACCATGCCGCCGAGCGTTTCGCGTTCGACGGCGTCCACCACCTTCGTGAAGAGCACCTCGAACATCGTCGCGCGGCGGTTGTCCGCCAGTGGCGCCACGTAACCGACCTGTTGCGCCTCCGCCTCCTGCATCAACCCGCCGTAAAAATTGACCATCTGTTCGGTCACCTTGGGATTGATGCGTTGCAGGCCGCGCGGTGGTTGAATCTCGCGTCCCTGCGCATCAAGCAGCCGGAAATACGCGGCCGTCATGCGACCGGGCAACACGCGCGCCAGCGGCCCGCCGGGAAGGATGTCGCGCAACTCGTCCTCGGCCACGCGATAAAGCTGTTCGTTGTCGCCCTCGGCCAGGGCGGCCTTGAGGCGGATGGATTGCGCGAGTTCCAGGCAGCGTGTTTTGGCACGGGTCAATCGCGCCTCCTGCGTGGCGTTGAACACGGCGATTTGCGACCCGAACTGCGTTTCAAACAGCTTCTGGTAGGTGGCCTGCACGCTCTTTTGCGTGACCGACAGCGTCAGCCACGTCACCACCACCACGATGAACATCATCGCGAACAGCAGCTTGAAGCGGAAGGAAAACGTGGGCAGAAAGGCCATGCGCTAGAGGGAAGGAAAATCCACTTTGACCGTCTCGCCGGCCTTGAGTTCGACGGCCTTTTCGGTGGTCTTGTCATCGGCCCAGACTTTCAACGTGTATTTGCCGTCGGGCAGATTCGTCAGCTTGAAGTTGCCCTCGGCGTCGGTCTTCACGAAGTAAGGCGTATCCAGCACGAGAATTGTCGCGCGCATGTGGTCGTGGATTTCGCAATACAATTTCACCACGCCGGGCTGGTTGAAAGTGATGGTCGCGGGCTTCTCGTCCTTGCGATAGCGGCCGAGGTCAAAGCGCTTGGGCTTCGAGTAGGAGAACACGTTGTGGTAATCGTCGTCGTGATTCGGGAACTCGACCATCGCGCCCTTTTGCACGGGAAGCAACGGCGTCATGAACTGGAAATTCTTCTGGCCCAATTCGGCTTTCGCGGGGGCGTTCGTGGCGGTGAAGGTTCCCTCGAGATAAACGACGGCTGCGGCGCCATCCACTTTTGCGGGGGCGCCCGCGGTGGTTTGATAACGCGGGGTGGCCGCCGCGCCTTTCTTCGGCGGGGGCAAGGTGACCCTGCCTTCGATGGTCGCCTGGGCAAAGCCCGCCACAGGCGTTGTCAAAAACGCCGCGACCAACCACCACCATGCCATGCTGCGCCTCATATTGTAAAAGCCAGGGGGTTCCATTTCCGGCTGGCGTTGTGGCGGCACTATATCGGCTCGGGGCAATTAGGCAATGCGCTTGAACGGAAAGCCATTTCACGGACCATCGCCGATGCGAAATGGCAGGGCCTCAACCAAAGCCATGCCGGCGATCGTCACAATGCCCGTGCCGACAATCCATGAGCAAAGCAAACCCAGGCGAATCAAATCACGACGCCACCGCTCGGGAACCGCCAGTGGCCGCAACGCGAAATCAATCGCAAACAAGAAGGCACAAGTACCGCACAAACAGGCCACGGGCGGCCACACCAGTATCAACGACCACAGACTGTTTTGAATACCCCACCGCACCAGCAGCCAGGCCAGGCAGACGATAAGAGGAGGAACGATGAATCGGATTACAACCGCCCGCCCATTCTGTGGGAAGATGGAACTCATGATTTCACGCCGCTTTAGACATCAGTTCGGGCTCAGCCCCACGACGGCATCCTGCCCGCGCAATTTATCGACGGCAACCCGTTTTCAAATTATGCGCTATATTGGTCACATATGCAGCACACCATTTCCCGCCGCCGATCGCTGAAAACCATCGCTCTGGGGGTGGCTGCCGCGTTGGTGGGCGCGCCGTGGCGCGTGAAGTTCGTGGCGGAGGCCCAGGCGCAATCCGCGGGTGAGACGGGCGTCTTCATATTGAAGCTGGCTGCGTTTCCGGTGCTGCAAAATGCGGGTGGCTCCCTGCTGTTGCAGGTGCCGGGCATGCCGCCCAGTTTTCCGCAGATCGTGGTGACACGCAAAACAGCGACCGAGGTGTACGCCGTTGATTCGATTTGCACCCACGCAAGCTGCGTAGTGAACGCCTACTTCAATCATCCCACGCTCGGCGGAATCATCTGCAACTGCCACGGCTCGCGTTATGACGCCGACGGGCGCGTGCTCAACGGCCCGGCGACACTGCCATTGACCGCCTATCAAACCACCTTCAACGGCACCGACACCGTGCGCATCGAAATTCCTGGCCTGGGTTATCGCGTGACCGGCGTGCTGACGCCAGTCACCGGCGGCAACCGTTATGCGCTCTCCTTTCCCACCGTGGATGGTTCGCAATACGAAATCCGCCATCGCGCATCACTGACAGGCGCGGAATCCACCGCAAGCTTCGCCACCACGCCCGAGGGCGCGGCCACCAACACCGTGGTGTTCGGCGACAATCAGGAACAAACGGTGTATGTGGACCTGCCCGGAGGAGTCGGTTTCTTCAGCGTGGTGTGTTACTGAACGCACACCGTCCTTGCATTCGCGCCGTGACGTCGAAATGCTTTCCGCATGACACCGCCGAATTCGACCCGCCGCATCTTTTTGCAACAACTCGGCCTCGCCGGAGCGGGGCTGGCGACCTTCACCGGATGCCGGACCACACCGGGTGTGTCGGGCAACGGCCCGCTTCCCCGCAGCACACCCGAGGCCGAGGGCGTGTCGTCCGCCGGCATCCTCGCGTTTCTCGACGCCATCGCGCGCAGCAAACATGAATTGCACAGCTTCATGCTCGTGCGCCATGGCCGGGTGGTGGCCGAAGGCTGGTGGTTCCCTTACACGCGATTCGATGTGCATACGATGTATTCGATGAGCAAGAGTTTCACCTCGACGGCCGTGGGCTTCGCGGTGGCGGAAGGACGGCTCACGGTCGAGGACCGTGTGCTTTCTTTTTTTCCGGAGGAACGGCCCGCGCAGGTCAGTGAAAATCTCGCTTTGTTGCGCGTGAAAGATTTGCTCACCATGTCGGTCGGCAACGAAAAGGAGCCGACACAAACCGTGGTGAAGGAGGAAAACTGGGTGAAGACCTTCCTCGCGCAGTCCATCACGCATCGGCCGGGCAGCACGTTTATGTACAACAGCGCCGCCACCTACATGTGCTCGGCCATCGTGCAAAAGCTGACGGGGCAAAAGATTCTCGATTACCTGGAGCCGCGCCTGTTCGAGCCACTGGGCATCACCGGCGCGACATGGGAGACATGCCCGCGTGGCATCAACACCGGGGGCTGGGGCCTGAGCATTCCCACGGAAGCGATGGCGAAGTTCGGCCAGCTTTATTTGCAGAAGGCGCATGGCATGGCCGCCAGATTCTGCCCGCGCGCTGGGTCGAAGAGGCAACGTCGTTCAAGATTCAGCAGCCGGCGCCCGCCAAACCGGCGCGCCCGAACGCGCAGAACGACTGGTTGCAAGGCTACTGTTATCAATTCTGGCGCTCGCGCAACAACGCCTACCGCGGCGACGGCGCATTCGGCCAGTTCACCATCGTGCTGCCGGAACAGGACGCCGTGATCGTGATGACCGGCGAAAGCGGCAACATGCAAGGGGAACTGGACCTGGTGTGGGAACATCTGCTCCCCGCGTTGAAGAGCGCGCCGCTGCCGGCGGACGCTGCGGCGCAAAACAAATTACGGCAAACGTTGGCCTCGCTTGCGCTCCAAAAACCGCGATCCGATACGGACTCCAGCACCCAGCCGGTCGAAAAAAAATTCAAACTGGACGAAAACAGCCTGGGCTTCCGGAGCGGAGCCTTTTGGTATGCCAACGGAGAAGCCGTCCTTACCCTGACGGATGCCAGCCAGAGCCACGAGATCCGGTGCGGCACTGCGGATTGGCGCCTTGGGCAAACGGCGTTGCCGGGCACTCCGCCGCGAATCATCGCCGGAGCACTCAAACCGAGCCGGCCCAACAAGGTTGCGGCCATGGCAGCGTTCAAAGGAGCCAACTGCGAAATGACTTGGCGCTACTACGAGACACCCCACCACGACACCGTGGCCTGCGAGTTTGACGGTGACCGGGTGAAGATCAGTTTCCTCAGCAGCATCACGAAATTGCGCAACGGCAAAGATGCGCGGCCGGTGTTGATGGGCCGCCTGGTGAAAGCGTAACGGTGATCGTCCAGCGTACCAATCGGACCGCGGCTGTCCCCAGCCGCAGCGTGTGGCAGGCAAAGCTGAGACAGGAGGTTCGTTTGATCGCATGTGTGTTTGGCACCACACGGATATAACCCCAAGACCAATCCGGTGTCGTGGTGGCATTTCACACGCTGCGGC
>JBFMBT010000380.1:0-5627 GCA_040754875.1 Verrucomicrobiota bacterium
TCGTTTTGCTCTCATTTTGCTGTCTGCCTTTCTTTCGTTTTTGACTCGCTCGTTCATCGAGCCAGCCAGCAGCAGACACCAAAAATCACACCTTAACCAGTGGTCTAAAAAATGGGGTACATTTCAGGTGAGTTGGAATGGTATCAATTTCCTCCGCAATCGTGGTATCTTCCGCCATCTGAACTTGTCGTCGATGGCGAAGGAGATGCGTATGCCTCCGCGAACCTTTATCTCGGCAAACTAAGCAAGAGAGGAACATGGGAATGGATACACCATCATTCCTTTTACTACTTCGATATCGCGTTGGATTCGTCGGGTCATCTCTATGCCTGTGGAACTGGCCTTCAATACGATAGCGAAGTGGGACTAACAAATACCTGGCAGTTTTCAAAGTTTGATCGGTCAGGAAATGCGGTTTGGAACAACTTGATGAACGTTCCCGTCAGCCTGCGGACCAGCGACCTGATCACCACACCCGAGGGAGAAATCTTGATTGCCGGCACAACCGGGCACGCGATGAAGTTCGGGTCCATTTCGCTTGCAGACTCTCCCTTGGCCAATGATTGGTTCATCGTGAAGTATGATCCTTCGGGAAATGCGCTTTGGGCCAGGAGCCATGGCGACAGTGATTACGAAGCCTCTCCCAAAATCGCGCTGGATGCGGCCGGCCACATTTATCTCGGCGGAAATGTCCTTGGAAACACAGCTCCGCATTTGACAGAGATGATGGTTTCAAAATTCGATCCCGAAGGACACTGGCTCTGGGATCAAAACACTTCGAGTAACAACTGTTATTTATCCGATCTGGTCGTGGATCCATCGGGCAATATCCTCGCTTCTGGCTGGAATGAGAGTGACGCACAGTTTGGTTTGCTTCCCATGGAACGAGCCGGAGCGTTCGTCGCACGAGTTCCTTCTGATTATTCGGACCACCAGCCACCCACAGTCCTCACTCACCCCCGGAAACAAACCGCCGCCTTCGGAAACCCGGTCACTATTTCCGCCAACGCACTCGGTCCAAACCTTCAATATCAATGGCGGAAAAACGGCCTCCCTATCGACGGTGCAAATTCCCCGGAACTCACCATCCCGTCCGTATCGAGCACTGACGCGGGTTACTACTCCCTGCTCGTCAGCAATGAGGACGGCGCCGTGTCCACGCTCGACGCCCGCGTCATTCCCGTTCCCACCAGCATCCTCCCACCATCGCCGTCCCACCTGGCCAATCTGAAGACCAATGGCTATCCCCTCACAGTGGCGCTGGAACCGGGCCGCACTTATCGCCTGCAAACCTCCATCGACCTGCAAGACTGGCTCACCCTCGCGACTTTCACCGACACCTCGTCGCTCATCGAATTCCTCGACACCTCCGCCACCAACCGCACACGAGCCTTCTACCGCGTCATTTCGCCATGACGGGCCCATCTCACAACGGCACTTCGAGTCGATTTTGGATTTTCGCGTCATTTCGCGTATTTGGCGGGCACAATACTCCGAACTTTGAACTGGGAACTCCGAACTGAGAAAATCATCCCGCCAACAACTTCCGGCACGCCCCTTCCAGCGTCTTCATTTGTTTCGCCGACTTCGCTTCGATGTAACAACGTATCAATGGCTCCGTCCCGCTCGCTCGAAATGCCACCCATTCGCGGTTCGGCAGCAAAAACTTGAACCCATCCGTTGTGATGAATTTTTCCACTGGCAGGCCGCCGACGTCGCTCAGGCCGGCCTTGAGCTTGTTCAACAGCGCTTCCTTTTGTTCCGGCGGAATCGCCACGTTGATGCGCGTGGTGTGATATGCGCCCGTGGTCTTCTCGATCTCCTTCATGATCTGGCCCAGCGACTTCTTCTCCGTCGCCACCAGTTCCGCCATCAACAAACACGCCAGGATGCCGTCCTTCTCCGGCACATGCCCCTTCACGCTCAGCCCGCCTGATTCCTCGCCCCCCACGATGATCGGCTCGCTCTCCATCAACGCGCCGATGTATTTGAAGCCCACCGGCGTCTCGTGCACCTTCACGCCCAGCATCTCCGCCACACCGTCCACCTGGTGGCTCGTCGGCACCGTGCGCACCACCGCGCCCGTCCACCCGCGGTTCTTCTTCAAATGATACAACGCCAGCGCCAGCACCTGGTTGGGCGTGATCCACGTCCCGTCCTTATCGACAATCCCGAAACGGTCCGCGTCGCCATCGAGGCCCAATCCGATCTGCGCCTTGCCGCTGCGCACGAACTTGCTCACCGCCGCCATGCCCTCGGCGTTCGGCTCGGGATGATGCCCGCCAAACAACGGATTCAATTCGTTGTGGAACACCGTGATCTTCGCACCCGCCTCCTCCAGCAGCGTGTCCAGGTAACCGCGCCCCGTGCCATACATCAGCTCGACCGCAATCTTCATCTTCGCCCGCTTGATCGTGGCGAAGTCGATGAGCTTCTTGATCTGCTTCACGTAGGCCGGATGCGGATTCAGCGTCTTGCAATTGAACGTGCCCACCACCGCCGCCTTGAACGTCCAGCCCGACTCGATGAGCCGCGCGATGTTCGCCTCGACCTGTTTGGTGATTTCCGGCGGCGCCGCAGCGCCGTTGTGCGGCGAGAACTTCAGCCCCTGGTATTCCGCCGGGTTATGGCTGGCGGTCATGTTGATGCCGCCGATGGCCTTCAAGTTGCGGATGGTGTGCGCGATGACCGGCGTGGGCGCATCGCGGTCGCACATCGCGGGCGACAATCCATTCGCCGCGAGCACCTCCGCCGCCGCCAGCGTGAACTCGTGTCCCAGAAACCGCGTGTCATGCCCGAGGATGACCACCGGCTTGCGACCGAAGATGGGCGACGAAGGATTCTTGAGTTCCGCGCTCCAATAATCCGCGATGCCCTGCGTGGCCAGCCGGACGTTGTCGAAGGTAAAATCGCGCGCGATGAGACCGCGCCAGCCAGAAGTTCCGAATTTGATAGGTGAATTCATCGTCCAATCTCCCGCTGAATGCGTCAGCCCGCTGACGGCTGACAAGATCGCGCCGCAGCTCGGCAAAGTTGCTCCGCCGCCCGGCAGCCGCTCGGCCGCCGTTGAACCAACTAGCTCTTCCAGTCAAACGCGCCCTTCTTCAGCGCGTAGATGTAACCGACGAACAGAATCCCCAGAAACGAAACCATCGACCCGAAAATCAAATTCGCATTGTCCCGCAGCATGTCCCGGTACACCACCGCCCACGGATACAAGAAAACCACCTCGATATCGAACAGGATGAACAACATCGCCACGAGATAAAACTTCACGGACATCCGGGAGTTACCTTCGCCCACCGGCAACATGCCGCACTCGTAAGGGATGTCCTTGGTTTTGTTGCGCTTGCCACGCGTCCCGAACCAGTAGGAAGCCGCCAGCGTCCCGCCTGCAAAAGCAATCGCCACCGCCGCCAGTATCAACACCGGCACATATTGATCGAGTTGAGAATCCATGGATGCGCTGAAATTGTTGCCTGTTCAAGCCGTCTTCGCCGGAGGCGTCTCCGCCTTGTCCTTAACGACCTTGCCCCCGAGAATCTTGAACATCACCACGCCGCACGTCGGACACTTGCCCTTGATCGCTTTGCGCCCGTTCTTCATCAATTCCTCAACGGCGTCCACGATCTCCTTCTTCGCTTTGCATTTTACGCAATAACCTTCTGCCATTGAAATTTCCCCGCCCAGCGCTTCATGCGCCCAGCCGGTATGCCCTACTGTAAGAGCCGGTCGGGGGGAGCGTCAACTGACAAAAGCCGGCCAAAACTGCCCGAGCGTTACTGTTGCAATGCATTAATAATAAACCACTTGCAACTTTAATTCATTACCAAACAACCAATTCCGCTGGAAGAATTCTGCGGCTTTTCCCTCGCTCGCGGCAAAACGCCCTGCTCCTCCTTCTAAGTTGCAACCGCCAAATCCTCAAGCCCTTACACATCCATCTTCCGCAGCGCCGTCTTCAAAATCTTCCCCGTCGCATTCCGCGGCAACGCCGGCACCACCACCACTTTCCTGGGCACCTTGTAGTCCGCCAGCTTCTCCTTGATGAAGTGGAGCAACGCCTTTTCGTCCACGCTCGATTCGCTGGCCACGAACGCCACCGGCTGCTCGCCCTTGCGCGGGTCTGGCTTGCCGATGACCGCTGCTTCCTTGATGCCGGGGAACTGGTAAATCACCTCCTCGATCTCGCGCGGATACACATTGATGCCGTTCACGAGCAACATGTCCTTCTTGCGGTCCGTGATGTAAAAATAGCCGTCGCTGTCGCGGTGCCCGACGTCGCCGGTCAACAGCCAGCCATCGCGCAACGCCTTCTTCGTTTCTTCCGGCTGGTTCCAATACCCCTGCATCACATTGCCGCCGCGCACGCAAATCTCACCGGTCTCATTCACCCCCAGCATTCTTCCTTCTTCATCCTGCACGCTCACTTCGACATTCGGGATCGGCACGCCGATGGAGCCCTCGCGCCACGGCCCGCGCAACGGATTCATGCTCACCACCGGACTCGCCTCGCTCAATCCATACCCCTCCAGCAACGGCAACGGCATCTTCGCATTGAACTCCTTCAAAATCTCCCCCGGTAACGGCGCTCCGCCGCTGATGCACACGCGCAACGGCAGATCCTTCGGCGCCCCGCCGCCCGCCAGCATGCGAAAGAACTGCGGCACCGCCGCCAGCACCGTCGCCTGGTGCGTGATGATTTCGTGGAGCATCATCTTCGGCGATTGCAGATGCTTGATAAGCACAATCGACCCGCCGACGAGCAACGGCAGCAGCTCACACACCGTCAGCATGAAGCTGTGGAACATCGGCAGCAGCAACACGAAGCGGTCAACATCCACCGTGGCCAGCACGATTTTGCAGCTCGCCACGTTGTGCAACAGATTCCCATGCGACAACATCGCGCCCTTCGGATGCCCCGTGGTGCCGGACGTATAAATAATCACCGCCAGATCATTCTCCGCTCGTTGCGCGCCCGGCCCCGCTCCACCGGCGTTCGAATCAGCGCCCGCAAACCCCTCCACCTCCCACACGTTCAACCCCGCGCGCAACGTCTTCAATCGCGCCAGCGTTTCGCCCAAGCCCGCTTCGGTAATCAACACATCGATGCCGCCATCGTTCAGGATGTAGCCGACCTCATCCGGCTTGAGGAAATTATTGATGGGCACCACCACCGCGCCCGCTTCGAGCACCGCGAACATCGCGGGCAGGAACTCCGGCCGATTCTTCAGCAACAACGCCACGCGATCCCCGGGTTTGACGCCCAACTCCTTCACCAACCTCGCCCCCAGCCACCTTGCCTGCGCCAGCAACTGGCCATACGAAACCGTCGCATCTCCCCAAAAAACGGCAGTCTTGGAGAGATTGGCCTGTGCCACCGCGGCGAATTCAACAGCGAGGTTCATGCGCCGATTATGTTTCCGGTCATTTGAAGTTCAAGACGCAATCACCCCGCACCCACCCACGATTCAAGACCACCCGTCCGCAACGTCCCTCGAACGCATCACGCCAGCACGCCCCGTTACAAACTCGCCGCCATTTTCTAATACCGGTTGTTGTTGCCTTTCCGTATATTCCTCGTAATGTTTGCGCAAACGAAAGGCCTTCCATGTTCAAGAGATTGG
>JBFMBT010000381.1:0-5548 GCA_040754875.1 Verrucomicrobiota bacterium
TCGACACAGCCGCGGTCCGGTGATTATGTCTTTTCGATTTGGCCCTTCTGAATAACTGTCTCGTAAATCTTGCGTAGTCGCGCAAGGCCGTCGTCGGTCGGCGCAAAAGCGACGGATTGTTCACCCAAATGAAAAACGACCCAGCGGCATTCGAGGCAAACCAATGCGTCGATAGCGGACTGGTTCTGCCCAAATGTGAACGCAAAGCCAGGAAAGTAGCAGCGCGCACCCAAGCCTCGATCGCCGTAAGTCTTCGGGCTCATGAGCAAATCACGCGCCGTGGCAATGTCCGTCTCGGATACCGCCCATCTTCTGATTACCAGACATCCGTGTAAATAATCCGGACCGGTGCGAAGTTTGTTTGGCCCCTCGTACTCGGGGTGCTTGCCAGCAAGGCAATAGGCGGTGGTCAAGCCACGGGGCAGCTCGGGTATCTGGTCGGTGTTTTTAGAAAAGATTCCCACGGCAGCTGTTCTCGTTTGCTGGAATCAAATCGGTTTCCAAATGCATCACTCCACTGCCCCCTTTTTTGTGTTTCCTTCCAGGGGTTTGAATTCAAACGTCGCCACCACGCCGCGGTGTTGGGAGCGGCGGTCAGCTTCGGTGTGGCAATGGAGCGGCACCAGTTCCTTGCCGGAATAGACGTAGTCCAGGCGCAGCCACGGGCCGAACAGCGTGAGCGGATTGCGCGTGAAGCCGGGGAAGGTGAAGCCGAAACCGCGGCCGCGCGCGTCGAAGGCATCGGTCCATTCGCGGGCGAAGCGATGATAGATGACGCCGTGGTCGGGCGAGTTGAAATCGCCGGCGATCAGGACGGGATGCGTTTCCTTGCGAATGTGCTCCATCACGGCATCGACATCCTCAAGCTGGCGCTTCCAGAAATCGGCGTTGAGCTTGCGCACCTTACGGCCGTGGCCGCCTTCGCGTCCGAACAACGCGGCAAGGAAGCCCAGGCCGCGCAGGCTTTCCAGTTCGCGCCGGGGCGACGTGAAATGGATGTTGTAAACGACGAGCGTTTGTCCGTGGCAATCCAGCTCAAAGCGCGCGGCCACCGGCTCGTTGAAGATGGAGCGGATGGGCAGGTGCGCGGACGATTTGATGGGAAACTTGCTGAGCAACGTGAATTCCGAATGCGCCGCGACCGAGTAATTGGTGAACGTGCGCGCGAATTGCGGGCCGCGACCAGCTTCCTGCAACACGATGATGTCCGGGTCTTCGGTGCGGATGAGGTCGGTGGGGCCTTTGCTGCCGTGCTGGCCGATGTTGTTGGTGAGGACCTTGATGGTGGGACCGTTGGGCGCGAGTTGCCGGGACCATTGCGGATTCATGTAAACCAACCCGACCCACAACACGCAGATGAGATGCAGCCAGCAGGCGCGACGATTGAACAGCAGGCACCAGGGCGTGAGGAAGGCCAGCGGCACGAGCCAGCCTTGCGGCGGCAGGAACATCAGGAAACTCGTGAGCCAATGCTTCTCGCCGCAATACTCCATGCCCGCCAGGATGGCGAACAGCGCGACGACGTACGCGGCGGTCAACCACAGCGACAGGCGTTTCACGCGCCGAAGCCATTTCTGCACAGCGCCTTGGGGGTCGTTGCGATGCTTGAGCGCATCGACCAGACGGTCCAGAAGCCGGTCGATAGGCTGGTTGTTCGGCGCGTCCGGTGGCATGGGTGAATTCGGGTCGCCGCAGCGACGCGGGGGAAATTAGCGGATTGAGCGGCGCGTTCAAAGATTAAGTGTGTCCCAAGCGTCTCGCCCGAATGCGAAGTGGGTGTCGGTTGGAGTCCCGCCCCGCGCGGCGGGGCGGTCGGGCGTCGCCGCGTCAACGACCCATGCGCTTCATACTGCCACGCCGCAGCCGCCTCCGATGTTTTTCCGATTTCTCTCTTGCGCCCGCCCGGCTACATTTCCGAGATTCTTTGTAAGCTTTTCCTCGGCCCTGCGACTAATCAATGCAGACCATCTTGGACTCTGCACCGGACAACCACGACGCCAGGTTCCTGAAGCTGATCGGTGACAACCAGCCGAGGCTGCTGAAGATCTGCCGTGTCTATGCGTGGGGCCGCGCGGACCAGGACGATTTATATCAGGAAATGGTGTTCCAGATCTGGCGCGCGCTGCCCAACCTGCGGGAGCAGGCGCATGCCGATACCTGGCTCTACCGGATCGCCCTGAACACCGCGATCAGCTTCGTCCGCAAGGACAAATCCCGCCGCAACCGGCTCGTTTCCGGCATCGATCAATCGATGCATGACGTTCCCGACACCGGCCCGCACCGCGATCCAGATGCCGGCGGGAGGTTCTCGCAACTGGCCGAAGCCATCGCGCAATTGAACGATACCGAGAAGGCCGTCATCACGCTGTTCCTGGAGGACCTGAGCTACGAACAGATGGCCGCCGTGCTGGGCGTCACCGAAAGCAACATCGGCGTCATGCTGCATCGCGCCAAAAAGAAACTCTCAACCCTCATGAAGGAGGCCCCATGCACGACGACGCCTTGAAGGAACTCTGGCGGGCGCAACGCATCGAGTCCGCGCCGCCCCTCCCCGATGCGGCGCAACTGGCCGGAATGAACGCCAGGCTCAAGCGCATGGACCGCACCCTTTTCTGGCGCGATTGCCGCGAGAACATCGCCGCGGTCTTTGTCATGGCGGTCTTTGGCCTCTATTTTTTCCTGTTCCCGGCGCCGCTCGCGCGCGTCGGCAGCGCGATTGTCGTCCTGAGCGGCCTGGTGGTGATGGCGTATCCGTTCTGGCGGAAGCGCCGCGTGCCCAAGGCCGTGCCGGAGGCCTCGCTGATGCAATCGCTGGAGTCCGAGTTGCGCAAGGTGGAGGTGGAAATCGCGCTCCTTCGCTCGGTTCTCTGGTGGTACATCCTGCCCGGCGCCGTGGGCGTCCTGGTTTTCGTCGCCGGCCTCAACCATTCCAGGGCGATGCCGCTCTCGGTCTTCACGCTGCCGTTCACGTTCTTTATCATCGCGCTGGATGCGTGCATTTACTGGATCAACCAGCTCGCCTGTGACAAACGGCTCCTCCCGCTCAAACACGAACTCGAATCCTTCCTGCGCGTCGATGGCACCGTTCCTGCCCCCGAAATCCCGCGCCGATACCTCCTGGCCAAGGCCATCATGGTCGCATTCGGCCTGCTGTTCGTTGGTTCCGTCGGATACGCCATCCGGCAATCCCGCCCCTCCGAACAACCAGGCGCCCCGAAATTCAATGACATCAGCGCCTTCGAGGAAGGCGATGTCGCGCGCATCGATGCGTGGCTGCGGGAACAGGTTGAACGCTCCAGCTACCCGGGTTTGAGCGTCGCCATCGTGCGCGACGGCCAGGTCGTGTATCAGAACGCCTTTGGGTTCGAGGACATCGAGGCGCGCCGCAAGGCCACCCCGCAAACCTCCTATCACGTCGCCTCCGTCACCAAGGTGTTCACGACCTCGCTGGCGGTGTTGCTGCATGACCGCGGGGTGATCGACCTGGACCAACCTGTGGCGAAGTATCTGCCCAAGGACGTTTCCATCAGCACCAGGCCCGCGCTTGGGGCGACGATCACGTTGCGGCAGCTTGCGTCCCACACCTCCGGCTTGCCGCGCGGGATCCCGGGCCCGGTTCAATCGGTCGAAGGCCGGTACGCATTGGAACCGGAGCGGCTCTACCAGCATCTGGCCGCCGTCAGCCTGGAGTCTGACCCGGGCACGAAGGAACTGTATTCGAACCTCGGGATGGGGTTGCTGGGGCACGCGCTGGAGCGCGCCGCCGGCAAACCGTTCGACCGGCTCCTGAAGGAACTGGTGTGCGATCCGCTCCACCTGGAGGGAACCGCGATCCACGTGGACGACACCCTTCGCGTGGCGGCCGGCTACAGCAGCAGCCTCCCACGGCGTCCGGTAACACATTCGTACCGGGAGCGTCTGGCGCCTTCCGGCGGTCTCGTCACCTCGGCTGCGGATCTGGCGAAATTCCTGTCGGCCCAGATGAAGCCGGGGGTTTTCTCACCGGAAATGCTCGTGCAACTTCATACGCCGGCCAGGCTCCCGGACGGGTCGGCGGCGGGCACGGCGCTCGGATGGTCCGTGCGCTCCCGCCCTTCCACCGGCCTCATTCTCAACAAGAACGGTGGCCGGAACAATTGCAGCGCGTGGATTGGCTTTGCCCCCGGGCACGGCGTGGGTGTCGCGGTGCTGGCCAACTGCGGCGAACCAGGCGTGGACGAGATCGGCTACTGGCTGTTGGAGCGGTCCGTGCGCGGCGGTCTCAAGCCGGCGGCGAAGCAGGCCGATGCCAGGGTGGCCCCCTCCACGGAGGGCCGCCCCGGGAGCGGAGAACCCGATATGTCACAAATGCTCGAAGCCATCCGCGTCAAACACAAGCTCCCCGCGCTGGCCGCCGCGGTCGTGCTGGACGGGAAAATCGTTGCGACCAACGCCGTTGGCTTCCGCAAACATGGCGGCGCCGAACCCGTCACCGTGAACGACCGGTTCCACCTGGGTTCGGTGACCAAATCCATGACCGCCACCGTGGCGGCGATGCTGGTGGAGCAGGGGAGGATTTCCTGGACGACGACGATCGGCGAATCGTTTCCGGAACTCGGCGAAAAACTTCATGCCGAATATCGCGGCGTCACGCTGGAGCAATTGCTGGCGCATCGCGGCGGCGCGCCCGCCGCCCCGCCGCGCGATTTATGGGGCCAGGCGTGGACTGCCGCCGGGCCGCCGGACGAGCAGCGCCGGGCTTTTGTGAACGGAATCCTTGCGCGACGTCCCGAAGCGAAGCCCGGCAGCAGACACATTTACTCCAATCAAGGTTACGCCATCGCCGGAGTGATGCTCGAAAAAGCCGCGGGAAAGCCTTGGGAGGAGTTGCTGCGAACCCTGCTGTTCCAGCCGCTCGGCCTGACTTCGGCCGGATTCGGCGCGCCTGCCGCTCCCGGCGAAGTCGATCAACCCTGGGGGCACAAAAAGGGGCTGTTCACCGGCCTTGAGCCCGTTCCTCCCGGGCCGCGGGCGGACAACCCCCCGGCCATCGGGCCTGCGGGAAGCGTGCATTGTTCGCTGCCGGATCTGGCGCGATACGCCGCGTTCCACCTCGCCGGCGAGCAAGGCGCCTCCGAACTGCTGAAGGCCGCATCCTTCAGGAAGCTCCACACCTCCGCCGGGGACAACTACGCCCTGGGCTGGGTCGTGTTGGAGCGGAAATGGGCCGGCGGACGCGCCCTGATGCACAACGGGTCCAACACCATGTTTTACGTGGTCATCTGGATGGCGCCCGAACGAAATTGCGCCGTGATCGTCGCGACCAATGTCGGCGTCGATGCGGCCTTTGCCGGTTGCGATGAAGCGGCGGGAAAGTTGATCCAGCAGTTCTTTGCAAAGTGACGCGGCCAGTAGCGCCAGGCGCCCTTCGCACTGCGCTTTTTAACGCAAAAATATTTGTCTCAGCCGTTAGCAGTTGTCTCAGGCGTCTTGGCGTTAAGCACAAAATCGTGTCACGCTTCCTTCATGATGTTGACCAGACATCAACCGCCCGGCCACGCGCCGGACC
>JBFMBT010000382.1:0-5545 GCA_040754875.1 Verrucomicrobiota bacterium
CATCCTCCGCTCCCTGCCGGAAGCGCCTCCCGGCCAGAAATTCGTCCTCGATCCAAAGACCCGCAAAGTATCGCTCGCGAGCCGATAACTCACCTCGGGCTTCAGCAAACCGACCCCCGTTCCCCTCCTGGGAGGGGCCAGGGGTGGGTTCTCCGCGAGCCTTGCGCTTCATCCTCGCCCAACGCGGCAGCAAAACGTAATGCTGCGCCTCGGTTGATTATTTCCATTCCAATTGCTGCATCATGCACCACACGCATAAAACATATTTAAGAATACCTACTTACACACTCAGAGAATCTGCTTAATTAGGCCAAATTCACGAGTAATCACCCAAAATGCCCATTGCACCATCATCAGGATGCGTTATGATTCGCTTTAATAACCCCCATCACAGGAAGGGATGCTTTATGAAACAACACCGCAAGTTTTCCACACAAGGTTTCACACTGATCGAACTGCTGGTCGTCATTGCCATTATCGCCATTCTCGCCGCCATGCTCCTGCCGGCTTTGGCGAAGGCCAAATCCAAGGCCCAAGCCACCGGCTGCATCAGCAATTTGAAACAGATGGGTATCGCGATGGCCATGTATCTGGGGGACAGCCGCGACGAGCTGCCCTACTGCCGCCTGGACGGCAATGGCAACAAGACTTGGGACAAGGTGATTGGCTCGTACATGGGATCCAATCGAGGCAACTCCGGCACGACCGGGAACGCACCATGGACGTGGGACCCAACTGGCGCCGCAGCCAATGCCACGCTCCAACCGATGCCCGAGAAGTGGCCTCTCTGTCCCGCTGACAAAATCATCGGCCTGGACATCTACGCCAACCAAGGGGCGCCGTTTAATTACCGGCGGTCGTATTCGATGCCACAGCACAACGGCGGCACGGTGGCGGCGAATTTCAACTGGAATCCGCCGGGCTATTCCCGGCAGTCCAACCATGATTGGCCGCCCAATGCCAGCAGCAAGACGGCCCTTGGATTGATACTGCGCCGTGGCGCCATGGGTGCCCTGACTCTCAATTCCGCCGGCTCTGCCTGGACCCCCAACGCCTTTGATGATTCTGCAGCCAATCCCAACCGCAACGTCACTCAATGGCGTTATCAGATGGCCGTGCAACTGGCGATGATCCAGGCGCCCGATGACACCATCCATCTGACGGAAAAAATCATCTCCAACAATTACTGGGGCACACCCACCCAAGCAGAAGTTCAGCAACCCAACTCACAGTATCTGGCCAGTTCCGCCGCCACCGCCAACGCCCAACAAGCCGCAACGTTCCAGCAGTTTGGCATCAATGAGCGCCGGCTCCATGGCATCGACACCTTCTCATACCTGTATGTGGACGGCCACGTGGAACATAAAAACCGCCGGCAGACTCAAAACCCGGCCGCTCCCAACAATCAGCAAAGCGGCCAGTGGACCATCGATCCGAAATTCTAAACACCAGACTCCATGGCTAAACACTGCGTTCTCTTGGGCGCGCTGGCGTGCAGCGCGCTTTTGTTCACCGGCTGTGGCGATTCCAAACCAGCCGCCACGCCGACGCCTCCACCTTCGCCTGCGCCCGCACAGCCGGTCGCCTTGTCCACCGAGGATGCCCCTCCCCCGCCCTCCATTCCCGGCAGTGGCTCCGTCACCGCCGCGCCAGCGATTGACGCGCCCGGCACGGCTGCGGCGGACGAAAACCCCGTTGTGGCCGTTTTGGGCACAGAAGCCCAAGCCTACTTCCAGGACGAGGAAGGCCGCGTCACGGTGAAATCCAACCTCGACCTGGTGCAGCGCGCCGTTCAGGTGTACGTCGATTTGGCCAAGACCAAACACGACGACTCGCCCGATTGGCCGCCGATGACCGACCTTAATCTCCTGGTCAAATACCGCATCCTCCGCTCCCTGCCGGAAGCGCCTCCCGGCCAGAAATTCGTCCTCGATCCCAAGACCCGCAAAGTATCGCTGGCGGGCAAATAGCCCGATCCCCGAACAGCCCCAAAGGACGAGCGCTCGCTTATCCCGTTGCCGAATAAGTCGCCTTGGATAAGCGAAAAGCGCTTCGCCAAACTTCTTCGGCTCTACTCATAAAATCCAACCACTGCGCCAACGGCAACAGCAAATGCGATTCTCAACTGCACTTGGCCGATCACATTTTCAATTCCACACCGAGCAAGTTTCGCACAGAGCTATGTTTATATATTCTAATAACTAATCGCGCTATTGCGCGTAATTGCAGCAAGAATTGCGAAATATCACCCAAAATGCCCATTGAAGATGTATCAGGGAGTGTTATGTTGCGCATCAACCAGTCGTATCCGCAACCACAAGAAGGATCGCAAATATGAATATACGTCGGAAGGATTCCGAACAGGCTCATGCCTCATAACCGTCTTGTAATCGGTCGCCCAAATTACCCGCAATCCGCAGTTTTTGGAACGAACTTGCCATGACAAAACCAACCACTCGACAACAACGCGTGAAAAAACTACTTGTCCTTTCCTTGGGATGCACTTGCCTGCTCATTGGCTGCGGCGACAAGGAAAAACCTGTCCCCGTTTCAGCCCCAGCGCCGTCCGCGGCAAAACCCGCCAGCCCCCTTCCCGTTGCCAACACAGACCAACCTCCGCCGCCGCCTGGCGCGCCCGCAGCGGACGCGTCGCCGCAGTCCGCCGAGTCGCCGCCGCAAAATCAGGAGGACACGAATGAATTGCTGGAAGGCCTCAACGAGGCCCTCGCCGAGTATGTGGACAGTCGCGAGAAATTCCCCGCGAGCGTGGAGGAAATGATCCGCTCCAAACATATCAGTGGCCTGCCGCAGGCTCCCGTCGGCAAGCGAATCGTTTTGGACCAACAAAAAAAGCAGTTTGTGCTCGCTGATCAATAAATAGGACGATCCATCCGTTGCCCTTAACAACAAATCTCCGCAAGAAATAAAATAAACATATTAACAGTTGCCCAAGGGAAAATATGAACGCGCAAACCAACTTCTCAACCACTTCTCGTGCCCGCGCAGGCTTCACATTGATCGAGTTGCTCGTCGTCATAGCGATTATTGCGATCCTCGCCGCCATGCTGTTGCCCGCTCTGGCCAAGGCGCAAATGCGCGCACGCACGGCCAAATGCACCAACACCATGAAGCAGATAGGCATCGCCAGCCGCATGTACCAGGACGACAGCAACGACAAAGTCGTTTACGCGGCTCTGTTCTTTAACCTGGTGGGCGGAGGGGGAGTGCACCGTCTTTCGGTGGATGACCTTTTGTCCGGCTACATGGGTGTGAGCCTCACAGCCGCGCAGTTGCGTCAGGATGCGCTGGATGAAATTGATATCGGCAAGACGTGGGTGTGCCCGTCGGACATCGTTGCCGTCACCAACCTCGCGCGCATCGCCAACTCCGCAGGCGGCAGCAACGGCCGGGCCACCGAACGACGCCGCAGCTACGGCATGCCCCAGCACAATCTGGGCATTGAGGATCTCAATGGGCTGCGCCCTGCCACGCCCAATGACTGGCCCCCCAGCGCCATCAATCAAAGTGGTATCGGCCTCCGCTTCGACGGACGCACCGGGCAGACCGGCGTTCCCGCACAACGATGGGACGCTAACGCGGATGCTCGCGCCGTCAATATCCCGCCCACGCACCAATTGAATTTCCGCTCGCCCATGATTCGCGAATCGGATGGCACGTTGCTGATGATTGAACGGGTTGATCCCGATAATTCCTGCGGCCGCGCCGATGGCAACACGGTTCTGCCACGTGCCAGCGGGCACTTGAACGGCGTTAACAACGTTGTGCGCGCCGCCACGTTCCACAACAACTATTTCAACTATCTGTTTGTGGACGGCCACGCGGAAACACTGGATCCGCGGGCCACCTATGGCCGCACCAACTCGACGCCGTCAAACCCGATGAGTGGCATGTGGACCATCTTGGCGGGAGACTAATTGAGGTTTTTATATTCTCATACTGCAAGGAGCCAAATCGCTTCCAACAGCGTGAGGCATGAATGCGTGCGCCGAGCGCGCCTTCATTCCCAGAGGCATATTGAGCATCCCGCGCATAAAATCATTTTCAGCAATTCTAATTACTAATTCCTGTTTTCTCCGCAGCCACAGCAAGCATTGCAAACCATCACCCAAAATGCCCATTGAAGATGTATCAGGGAGTGTTATGTTGCGCATCAACCAGTCGTATCCGCAACCACAGGAAGGACCGTAATATGAATGTACGTCCGAAGGATTCCATGAGGGGGTTCACCTTGATCGAACTGCTAGTCGTCATCGCCATCATCGCCATTCTCGCCGCCATGCTGTTGCCGGCGCTGGCCAAGGCGAAGTCGAAAGCGCAGGCGACCGGCTGCCTGAGCAACCTCAAACAATTGGGTATCGGCATGAATTTGTACCTGGGGGATAATCATGATGAAATCCTGTACGTGCGTCTTTCTGGCAACGGGAACTTCTCATGGGATAAGCGCTTGGGTCCCTACATGGGTTCCACGCGCAATAACAACGCCACGGGGACCCAGCCCTTTGAATGGGATCCGGCCGGCACAGTCAATGGCGGCACCGAACCTCGCGCCGAAAAATGGATTCTCTGTCCGGCGGACAAGGTCCGAGCCCGGACGGTCATTGAGAATACCCCCCCTTTCAATTATCGCCGTTCGTATGGGATGCCGCAGCACAATGGCGGCACCAATCCCGGGCCCCCGTGGAACTGGGATCCGGCCGGCTATACCCGCCAGCCCAGTCATGATTGGCCGCCCAATTCCGCCATGAAAACGGCTCTTGGCTTGATGATCCATCGTGGTTCAACCACTCAGAACAACGCGAACAGTGTTTGGACACCCAACGCTTATGACGATACTGCTGGTAATAATTGCACTTTGTGGCGCTACCAACAGGCTGTGAACGTGGCGATGATTCAATCAACCGACGGCACCATTCTCCTCGGCGAACGCATTGTTTCCGACAACTACCATGGAACTGTCGGGCAGGCTGAACTTCAACGGCCGGATGCGCAATACCAAGGCGGTACAGGCAATATTCAGCAACAGTTGACGCGTGCCGAGATGGGCCCCACGGAGATCCGCCTGCACGGTTTGGAAATGTTCGGCTACCTCTACGTGGACGGCCACTCCGAAATCAAGGACCGGCGCAAGACGCAAAACCCGCTGGCCCCGAATAATCGGCAGAGCGGCGAATGGACGGTTGATCCGAACCACTGAACCAAAGCAGCCAAATGCGAATTCTATCTGTTGCCTTTCTGGCCGCGCTATCGTGTGCCTTGCTCGCTTCTGGTTGCGGCGATTCCAAATCCAGCCCACCCTCGAGCGCTGCGCCGGCACCTCCACCAAAGGCGGTGGCGTTACCGACGGCCACCGACAGCGTTCCTCCGCCGAACGTTTCACCGGACGGAACGACCCCGGCGCCCACGGTGGCGGCTCCGGAGGCTGCCGATCCCAACGCCAATCCCATGGTGGCCTTGTTGGGCCCGGAATCGCGGGCGCTCTTCGAGGATGATAGCGGTGCCGTGACCGCCAAATCCTCCCTGGACC
>JBFMBT010000383.1:0-5487 GCA_040754875.1 Verrucomicrobiota bacterium
GTCTGCCAGCTTTGCTTCTGTTTCTTTTGCAGCAGCAACCCGGCGCCGCCGACGACCACCAACAGGACAATCAGAATGGAGAGTTGTTTTCGATTCATTTTGCCGCAGTCCGTTTACGCTTCACGATGGCCAGGGTGATGCCGGAAATCGCCACGAGGGCGGGCATGCCAATGATGTTGTACCATTTCACGCGGTTTTCCAGGGAATCAATGTCCTGACGCAAATTCTTGCGAACTTCCTTGAGTTCGATTTTCGCCTGCTTTTCCTTTTCGCGGAAATTTTCCAGTTCCTTCTGCTGCTCGGGCGAGAGGATAAAACGCTGGCCCTTCTCCTTGTTCTGCTGGAGTTCATTGAGCTTTCGCTGCGTTTCCGCGAGGCTATCCTCAATTTCCTTGATCTTGCTCTGATATTTCTCCTGCGCCTTGGCCTGCATCTCGTTGATGACGGTGAAGGGGCGATTGACCGTCGCCCGGCTGCGCACCGCGATGAGGTTGCTGTCGCCGGCCATGAGGTCCACCATGTTTTGCACCAGGGTGAGGTTGCCGGAGAACGGGATGACAATACGCTGGCCGAAGAAGTTTTGAACCTGCACGCAAACCTGGTCGTGTAACCAGTCCACGTCGGAAACCACGATCACGGCGTTGTCCGACTTGGATTCCTTCAACGAATCGTCGGCCTTCTCTTCCGCTGGTTTGTTCTTGTCTTCGCCTGTTGCCGCAGGGTCCTTCGGTTTGCCGTTCGGAAACGCCGTTTTGAATTTGCCGGTCAATCGAATCGCCATGGCGTACTCCGTGTCCGAGCGCTTGAAATCCTTCGTGATGGAATCGGCCGACATTTGCGCCATGAATCCCTCGGCCAGCGACGAATTCTTCGAACTCTTGAGCAGCACGGTCTGGGTAAGGCCGGCCGCGGGAGTGCCAGTCAATGCGCCGGGGAACGGGAACAGCAGATTATCAATCTGACTGGTCACCACGTCGTTCGTGTTGACCGTGGAGGCATCGAGCGAGAGGAACGCCGGGTTGCTTTGCGGACGGCCATTGGCGCCGCGTAATTGCGTGGGATGATTCATGTCCGCGATGACCTTGCCCGGTTCGAGTTTGATGCCCCAGGCGTTGAATAGTGTGTTCAACGAGGAACTGCCGCCACCCATGTTCGCCATCATGGGGTTCGGATTGCTCCGGTCAAAGACCGACGTCGGATCGACCATGGCAATCAACTTGCCGCCGCGCAGGACAAACTGATCGATGGCGTACTGCGTCTTCTCGGAAATATCCTTGGGATGGATGACCAGAAGCACTTTGATTTTATCATCGATCTTTTCAACGCTCGTGTCCACCTGCTCCACCGTATAGTCGCGCTTCAGCTCGTTGACAAAAACCCACGGCTCCTGCCCTTGCATCTGGCCCATACGCATCATCATGGGGTTCGGCGGGCCGCCGGCCACCGGCAGGCCGCTCAGGATGCCGAGCGTCGGCTTCTCATCGGTCATCACGGTGGAGATGGCGCGGGACACATCATATTCCAGCAACTTTTCGCGCTCAGGCGAAAGGAAGGGAACAGCCACCTTCTTGTCCAGGAAGCTCACGCACAGGCCGAGGTAGATCTTGTCGCCTGTCTGTGAAAGCTGGCCTTCCACTCCGTCCAACGCAGCCTTGTCTTCCGCGTCCGAATCCGGCTTGGGGTCGAGTTTCTGAACGTTCAACTTGTCTCCCGAGATTTGTTTGTATTCCGCCAGCAGGTCTTCGACGCGCCGGGCGTAATTTTTGAGCGCGATGGGCATCTCATTTTCGCCCTGCGTGACGTAGAACCGGATATCGACGGTGCCATCGAGCTTGCCGAGGATGTTTTTGGTGCCGTCGGAAAGTGTGAACAGTTTTTCCGCAGTGAGGTCCACGCGCTGTTTGAAGGCGCTGCCAATGGCGTTGACGGCGACGACAAGGAAGAACATCGCGGCGACACCGCCGAACGAATAAAGCAACGATTCGAGTCTTTTCTTATTCATGGTCCGGTCCAAATGGTTATCAACCGCCTCGCAGGCCGCGGAGGATGACGCCCGTCGTAAAGAGCGGGAAGCCGATCATCGAAAGGAAATAAATGACATCGCGCGAGTCGAGCACGCCGCGTTGGAAGCCTTCGAAGTGCGGCATGACGCTGAAGGCGGCGACGAACTCCACGAACTCGGGCTTGGCCCAGCGCACGAGCAGATTCGTGACCGGCGGCCAGCCTGCCAGGATGAGAAAGAAACAGATAACCACGGACAGGATGAACGCGATGACCTGGTTGCGCGTCATGGCAGAGGTCATGCTGGTCACCGCCAGGTAACCGCCCGCCAGCATGAAACTGCCGACGTAACCGGCAAAGACTATGCCGTTGTCAGGGTCGCCGAGATAGTTGACCGTATAGACCACCGGAAAGGTCAACGCCAGGCCGAGCGCCAGAAAGGCCCACGAGGCCAGAAACTTTCCCACAATGGCCTGCCAGGGCGTGATGGGCATGGTCATGAGCAGTTCCAAGGTGCCGAGGCGGCGCTCCTCCGACCACAACCGCATGCCAACGGCCGGCACGAGGAACAGGTAGAGCCACGGATGCCACATGAAAAACGACAGGAGATTCGCCTCGCGCCGTTCAAAGAAGCCGCCGAGCATGAAGGTGAAAAATCCCGTCAGCAGCAGAAAGATCACCATGAACACGTACGCGACCGGCGATGCGAAGTACGCCACCAGCTCGCGTTTACAAATGGTTTTGATGTGTCGCAAGGCTTCGCTCATTGCTTTGCCTCCTTCACGGTATCCGGCAGCGTGATGCTGCGGAAGACTTCATCCAGCCGGCCTTCCTCGGTGTGCAGTTCAACCATTTTCCATCCTTCCCGGGCGACCAGCTCGCCAATGCCGCGGGCCAGTTCGCCATTTTGATTGTCCTTGCGCGGAAACACGCGCGCTTCCACCACCCCGCCCTCCTCGCGAACAACCGACGCTTTCCGCGTGACCGGCAGGCCGGATAGCTTGTCCGTCAACGTCGCGGCTTGGATGCCGGCGACGCGCAGGCTCACCACGCCCGCGTTGTCCGACTTCATCTTCAATTCCTGCGGCGTGCCGTTGGCCACGATCTGCCCGCGATCGATGATGATCGCCCGGGAGCAGACGGCCTCGACTTCCTCGAGGATGTGGGTGGAGAAAATAATCGCCTTCTTTTCGCCCATGCGGCGGATGAGGTTGCGCACCTCGAATTTCTGGTTCGGGTCCAAGCCATCGGTCGGCTCATCCAGAATCAGCACATCCGGGTCGTGGATGATGGATTGGGCGAAACAGGTGCGATGCAAATAACCTTTGGAAAGCGTTTCGATGCTCTGGTGCAGGACGCTTTCCAGAAAGCACATTTCCACGACGCGATGGACGGCCTTGGTTTTCGCCTCGCCTTCCAGGCCGCGAATCTCGGCGGCGAACTTCAGGAAGCCGTACACCGTCATGTCGGTGTAGGCGGGTGCGTTTTCGGGCAGATAACCGATGATGCGCTTGGCGGGGATGGGGTTTTCCAGCATGTCAAAGCCGCCGACCTGGACGGTGCCGGAGCTGGGCGGGATGAACCCCGTGATCATGCGCATGGTGGTGGATTTGCCCGCGCCGTTGGGGCCGAGGCAGCCGAGCACCTCGCCGCGCTCGACCGTGAACGAGACACCGTTCACCGCCCGTTTGGGGCCGAAATTTTTGACCAGGTTCTGAACTCTTATCATGTCCTTAATCCGGTTTCCGACAGTTTGCGAAGAGCCGAGATAGCTGAAAGCGTCAATCTTGCAACCTCTTTTCGCAGCAACTTCCTAGTAACAAAGCAGTTCCATGCCAAAACTTGTCTTCGTATTCAACGCTTTAGACAAGGTGTAGGGAAAATGTTCAAAAAAAGTCACACCGACATGAAAATGCAACCCGCGCAAGGCGAACGCCCAATGAATAGCGAATAGCACGACCCGAACAAGGATGGATTAACGCAATGCTGCGGTGGACTGGTCGGTCTTGCCCCCGACACTCAAGAGATGCTTTTCGGTGCGTATGTACATACGGCCGCCGGCAACCGCAGGCGTGGTGTAAGTAAGTTCACCGAGCGGATAACGCGAGAGAATGTTGAACTTGTCGCTGGCTTCGATGACCACAACTTCGCCGGCTTTGGTGATGCAAAACAGCCGGCCATCCACCCACACCGGCGAGCCGAAGAAATCGCCGCCGACGCGCTCTTGATAGCGAATTTCACCCGTGGGTGTGTGCAAGCATGTCAAGATACCCACGTCCGCCAGCATCCAGATGAGGTCGCCAACGACGACGCTGGTAGGAACGTACGGCGCGGAACGTTTCATCTGATAGGCCAATTCGGCTTTCTTCCCGCTGGCAGGATCGCCGGCGCGGACCGCGGTGACGAAGTTTCCGCCACCGCCGCTGCCGCACGAGCCGAAGACAATGTCACCGGCGAAGACCGGGCAACTGACGCTGCGTTTGTCGAACGCCTTGGTGTATTCCCAGATGACGTTGCCGGTGTCGGGTTCCAAGGCATAGATGCCGTGGGCCTGGCTGGTAAAAAGGAGTTGGGGCTTGCCACCCTTGGGTTGATACACGCACGGAGTGGCATAGGCGGCGACTTCGCTGTTGCGCGGAGTTTGCCAGCGGGTCTTGCCGGTTTTGGCATCGACGGCAAGAATGAAGCTCACTCCATCCTGTTCGTTGCCGAGGATGACCTTGTCCTCGTAAAGCATGGGCGATGCGCCGCAGCCGTGCTGGCTGACGAACGGACCCAGGTTGCGCTCCCAGACGGTTTTGCCGCTGTGGTCGAGCGCCACGAGAACGTAGCGGGCGGGGACGGAGTAACAGACATAACACGCGGTCCTTGTCCACGGCAGGCGTGGTGGAGGCAAAGCTGTTGAACTTGTGCTTGCTGAACGGTTCGAGAGCGAAGTCCCGTTTCCAGATCACGGCGCCGTCCTTCGCGTTGACGCACAGGGTGGAAAAAGCCGCCTTTGGTGTCGCCGGTGGTGTTCAGAAATATGCGCTCGCCCCAGAGGACAGGCGAGGAATGGCCGGTGCCGGGCAATTCGACCTTCCAATTGATGTCCTGCGCGGTCCATTTGGTGGGAATGGTTTTGGCGTGACTGAGGCCAGTTCCATTGGGGCCGCGGAACCGGGTCCATTCCTGGGCGCCGGCGCCAAGGCAGGCGGTCCCAAGCGCCGCGCAAGCGGCGATGGCAGAAAATCGACGCAGGGCATTCATATCGGAGAGGAATTTACCCATTTCCCGAAGCGGCGCAATTCACAATGCACGCTACAAAACTTTGTCGCACCTACGACAAAGTTTCGTATTTGGGATTTTGTCGACCGTGACCATTCGAATTATTCAAGCCATGGTGATCTGTCCAAGCGCCACGGGGCGGCGGGCACCGGTGGTCGCCGGGAGGTTGCCGGGCTGATTGTTCCAACGTAGCCAGGCCAGCAGGGCGAAAGCGGCGGG